>NZ_JACUUB010000002.1 GCF_014859525.1 Marinobacter sp. | reverse complement strand
GCCTGACCCTCAAGCGAGATGCGCATTCTACAGACCTTGGCTGAGGAGTCAACGGGCAATCCAAAAAAAGTTCCGGCTGATCGCAAACTCTCCCGATCAATCGACAATAACAACCCTGGCGATCTTCTTTTTGCCAGCCTGAACCACACAGTCATCGCCTTTGATGAATTTGCGCTCGCCGTCAAATTGCTTGCCATCGACATAGACAGCGCCACGCCCGAGAACATCTCGCGCCGCCGCGCCATTTTTTACCAACCCCGCCAGGCGTAGCACCGCCGCCATAGGAATACTGGCTTGCCCTTCCAATGACACCTCAATCATGGGTACGTTTTCCGGGATCTCGCCCAAGGCAACCCGATTGCCTGCAGACTTGTGCGCAGTTTTTGCCGCCTCTTCATCGTGGAACCGCGCGATCAACTCTTCCGCTAACTGCTTCTTGTAGTCCTGGGGATTGGCACCGGCTTCTACCTCAGCACGGAATGCATCAACCTCCGACATCGGCCGGAAGCTGAGTAATTCAAAATAGCGCCACAACAGTTCATCCGGTACCGACAGCAACTTGGTATACATCTCGCCCGGTGAGTCGCTGACACCGACATAGTTGCCGAGAGATTTGGACATCTTCTGCACACCATCCAAGCCCTCCAGAATCGGCACCGTAATAATAGCCTGCGGCGATTGACCATAATGCTTTTGTAAAATCCGGCCCATCAGGAGATTAAACTTCTGATCGGTGCCTCCGAGTTCAACATCTGCCTCAAGCGCCACCGAGTCGTAGCCCTGTATAAGAGGGTACAGAAACTCGTGAATAGCAATGGGCTGCTCTGCACGATATCGCTTGGTGAAATCATCGCGCTCAAGCATTCGGGCCACTGTGTACTGACCAGCAAGCTGGATCATGTCCGCCGCACCCATCTTGCCCATCCATTCCGAGTTAAAGACAACTCGGGTCTTAGCCGGGTCCAGAATCTTGAACACCTGCTCTTTATAGGTAATCGCGTTCTTGCGCACCTGGTCTTCGGTCAGCGGGGGACGGGTAGCACTCTTACCGGTCGGGTCACCAATCATTCCGGTGAAGTCACCAATGAGGAAGATCACCTCATGACCAAGATCCTGGAACTGACGCAGCTTGTTAATCAGAACTGTGTGGCCAAGATGAAGATCTGGCGCTGTAGGGTCAAAACCCGCCTTTATCCGCAGCGGCCGCCCTTCTTTGAGTTTTGCGATCAAATCCGCCTCAGGGATCAGCTCGTCAATACCGCGCTTGATGATGGCTAACGCTTCTTCAATTGATGCCATGAACCTTAATTCCCCAGTTTTGATTTGGTGTCAGGGCGGGAAAGTTACAGACTTCTACAAAACAAATCTGTGATTAACCGTCACCCTTGGTAAAGTGTAACCGCTCAGTTTTCGATCAATCAGAGCATAAAAGATCAGGCATTATACCAGTGGCATGTCGTTTTGTACGACCAGAGGCGGTGAGAACCGTAATGTTCGATACTGTCCCGCTCATGCCATATACGGTAGTCTGATGGTCTATACTTGAACTGGCGCTTTAAATAGCTCGCACAACATACTGGAATACCGATAATAATGGGTGAACCCCGTGTTTAAAACTTTTCCCAAAACGCATATTACTTTGGCCGCGGCCGCGACGGTCGTTGTCAGTGCTGCAGTGCTCATGAGCCCTAGCGCCGATGTCGAAGCCAAGCGCATGTCCTACACCATAGACCTTGAGCAGGGCTTGGTGCCTGGCGCGGCTTCAGAGGGCGTTCGCTCATCAGAAAATGATTTTATTAATACCCAGGCGAACGACCACGCCACACCGGAGGAACTTACTCAGCAGGAAACCATGCCGGCTGCCTCCTCCATTGACTGGCACGAATTCAACATCAAATCCGGCGACACGTTGTCGTCTCTGTTCCGGAAGGCCGGTTTTAATAACGGCGTTATGTTGTCCGTGATCCATGGCAAAGGTGAAGCAACCAAACTCCAGCGCCTGTATGCAGGAGAGGATATTCGCTTTGGTATCGATAGTGACGGACAACTGGTTGGTGTTGAGCTTCAGCGCAGCCGGCTTGAGTCACTCAATATCTCCAAAACCGACGAAGGATTTGTCGGCAAGACAGAAGTTCGCAGTCCTGAGCCACGCCCAGCCTTTGCCGGCGGCGTGATTGACGGATCGCTCTATCTGGCAGCCAGAGACGCCGGACTGAACGACCGATTAACGATGGAACTTGCTGGCATATTTGGCTGGGATATCGACTTTGTCTACGACGTCAGAAAAGGCGACAGCTTTGAGGTCGTTTATGAGGAACTTTACCTCGACGGCGAAAAGTTCGATACCGGCCGTATTTTGTCTGCCCGCTTCATCAATCGCGGCAATGAGAACGTGGCGCTGCTCTATACCGACTCTAATGGCGATACCGACTACTACACACCGGAGGGCAAAAGCATGCGCAAAGCCTTCCTGAGAGTTCCGATTAACGCCCGACTATCGTCGCCCTTTAACCTTCAGCGCAGGCACCCGGTTCTTGACGTAGTTCGCCCCCACGAAGGCACCGATTATGCGGCTCCGCCGGGCACTCCGATCAAAGCAGCAGGCAGTGGTCGGGTACAGTTTGCGGGCTGGCGCGGCGGGTACGGGCGCACCGTGGTCCTGCAACATGGCGATAATATCACCACGCTTTATGCACATATGAGTCGGTTAGGCAAAGGCATCAAAAATGGCACCCGGGTCAAGCAGGGCGACACCATCGGCTATGTTGGCTCTTCGGGCATGGTCACCGGCCCTCACCTTCACTACGAATTCCGTGTTAATGGTGTCGCTAAAAACTCTCGTACCGTAAAGCTTCCTGATGCCAAGCCGGTCCCAAGCAAGGAAATGGCAAGATTCCGCCAGTTCACCGATCAACGCCTTGCTCAATTTAACGTGTTCCGCGAAGGTGGCCGCCAATTGGCCCTGGCTTCGGATAATTGAGCATGAAGTATTGGCTTGGCCTGATGTCGGGCACCAGCATGGATGCAGTAGATGCCGTGCTGGTATCTTTTGACGACCAAAGCCTTGCGATCAAGGGCACATTCTCTCTGCCCTATCCCGAAGAGCTCAGGCAAAGATTGCTACTGGCGACGAGAAACCAGGCAGACGCCGACGAGCTCGGAGAACTCGACACCCTGGTCGGCCAACATTTTGGTACCACGGCTTGCGAGCTGATCAGTCGCAGCGGCGTTCTCAAGGAACAAATCCAGGCGATCGGCAGTCACGGGCAAACCCTTCGACACCAACCCAGCGGGCCAGCTCCGTTTTCGATGCAGATTGGCAGAGCCGCCTGTATTGCGGAAATGACGGGGCTGACAACTGTTTCTGACTTCCGTAGTCGGGACCTGGCGGCCGGCGGCCAAGGGGCACCGCTGGTCCCCGCCTTTCATCAATGGTTATTCCGCTGCAACCATCAGGATCGCTGCATTTTGAACCTTGGCGGTATTGCCAACATTACCTGGCTGCCTGCGGCCGGCATTAAAGCCATCATCGGTTTTGATACCGGCCCGGCAAACGCTCTTCTCGATGCATGGTGCCTTGACCAGACCGGGCGCCACTTTGACGAGAACGGTCACTTGGCCAATGAGGGCGCAACGCACGCAGAACTTCTGGCGAGCATGCTTTCGGACGCCTACTTCAGCAAGACACCCCCAAAAAGCACGGGAAAAGAACGGTTCAATCTTGATTGGATAAACACGCATCTGCAGCGTTTTCCGGAATTGCCCCCGGCCGATGTTCAAAGAACCCTTTTGCAGTTGACGGTCATCACCATTTTAAGACAAATGCCTCAGGAATCCGCAAACATGACGGTTTATGCTTGCGGTGGCGGCACGTTCAACTCATTGCTGATGAATGAACTCAGAATAGGATTGGGGTCGGTCAATCTGACCACCACTGCAGATCTTGGACTTGACCCGCAGTGGGTTGAGCCGGTGGCGTTTGCTTGGATGGCCAGGCAAACCTTGATGGGACAACCCGGCAACTTACCAGAAGTCACCGGGGCCAAAGGGCCTAGAGTGCTGGGGGCAATTTACCCAGCCTGAATCAGATGGAGAACGAGCTGCCGCAACCGCAAGTCGAGCTTGCGTTCGGGTTCTGGACGACAAACTGCGAACCTTGAAGCCCTTCCTGATAATCGATCGTGGCCCCCACAAGGTACTGATAGCTCATGGGGTCTACCAGCAGCTTCACACCCTCCCGCTCAATCACGGTATCATCTTCTTCCTGACTCTCATCAAAAGAAAAACCGTACTGGAAGCCGGAGCAACCACCACCGGTGACAAAAACGCGCAGCTTAAGATCGGGGCTCTCTTCTTCCTCAATCAATTCGCGCACTTTTGCGACGGCACTGTCGCTAAAGAACAGAGGCACCGCTATTTGTTGCTGAACTACACTCAAAATTTGCCTCCGGAAGATAAAACCAACTTACTGATTATGGTATTCCTGACTAATTCAGTCAACTATTCAGATTTACCCTCACGCTCTGAAGTTTGATCCTCCACCAGGCTGGCAGGCCTGTCGTGAGTCAGCAGGGCGCTGGCGTCGTCCTGACGAACCAGATTGCCGTTTACCGAAGCTCCCATTGCCATTTCGATCAGCCGGTAATAGACGCTGCCGTTAATGGCCGCTTTTTCTGCCAACTCAAGATGACTGGACGCGCGTACGTCGCCATCAACCTTACCGTTGATGATGACATGGGGCGCCGTAATGTCACCGAGAATCTCGCCCACTTCGGAGAGACGGATAACCGCATCGCTACCCTCTTCCGCCAGCACACGACCCTTGATTTTTCCATCAACATGCAAGCCACCGGAGAAATACACGTCTCCCTCAATGGTGGTGCGGGATGAAATCAGGGTATCGAAATGACCCGTCGAACGACGCGGCTTCTGTTTTTTCTTGCCCAGCATATCTTAGCTCTCCGTTAACGTTGCCCAATCGAAGGTTCGCTCTGCCTTAGAGGCATTGTTACCCTGGGCCTGTGCCACAACCTGAATTTCAACAGGCTCGAAACCTTCCGGGACAATCAGGGTACCCTCCACATCCTGGAAATACCTGAAGCGGAACCGGACCCCCAGATCTTCGATGTCATCTGACAGATCCCGTAATGCGATCACTTCTCTCTCGCCACTCAGGGTTCCGATCACATTGACCGCAACCTGGCCGGCAATAAAACTGTTGTTGTTACCAATCTGTGTGAGCACCATTTTAAAGCGATAGCTGCTGTCGCCTCGGGCCCGCACCAGCGAAAAGCTGTCCACTTGAAGACCCTGACTCGCCTCCGAGGGGGCCATAATGTTTCGGTAAAACGTCAGGTCTGCTTCAAGTTCGGAAATTCGGGTTTCAAGCCCAACGATGGTATTGCGGGCCTCGTTCATGGCTCGCTCATCAATCGCTCGACCGCGTTCGAGGTTAACAAGACTCTGCCGGGCTTTCCGGAACTGCTCCCGCAAAGCATCCACATCCTGAGCCAACACCTCATTGGTGGCCTCTGCGGATGAAAAACGGAAACCACCCTGAGCCATCCCGGTAGCATACCCAGCTACGGCTGCGATCACAGTGAACGTCAACAGAATCAAGCTCCGGCGCAGGCGATAGCCCGGCCGGTGGCGGATAACCACATATTCATCCGAAGGTTTACGGGTATCACTCACGATCAATCCTCAGGGAAGCAACGCCGGGGCGTTCAATCCAAGGTTTTCGTCCAGACCAAACATGATGTTCATGTTCTGAACCGCCTGACCGGCCGCACCTTTGACAAGGTTATCGATCACCGACGTCACGATCACAATATTACTCTGCTCTTGTCTGTGCAGCGCCATACGGCACTGATTGGCACCGCGAACGCTGCGGGTTTCAGGATGACTGCCAAACGGCATGACATCCACAAACGGCTCATTGCGATAACGCTCTTCATAAAGCGCTTGCAAACGGTCGAAGTCTGCAGGGTCGGTCAACTCAGCATAGAGCGTGGCCTCAATACCCCGAATCATTGGCACAAGGTGCGGCACAAAGGTAACGCCCACAGTTTTGCCCGCGGCCTGGCTCAAGCCCTGACGAATCTCTGGCAGGTGCCGGTGGCCAGAGGCCCCATAAGCTTTGAAGCTCTCGCCGACTTCTCCGTGCAGCATGCCTATATTACCCTGGCGCCCGGCGCCGCTGGCACCGGATTTAGCATCCGCAATCAGTCGCGAGGGATCGACCAGTCCCTGTTCAAGCAAAGGCAGAAAGCCAAGTTGAACGGCGGTTGGGTAACATCCGGGGTTAGCCACCAACTGAGCCTGGCGAATCTCATCACGAACGACTTCCGGCAATCCGTAAACCGCTTTCTCTGCCCATTCCGGTGTTTCGTGAGGCATGCCGTACCACCGGCTCCAAACGGTCAGATCTTTGATGCGGAAGTCGGCAGACAGATCCACTACTCGAACGCCGGCCTTCATCAACTCCGGCACCATACGCATCGCGACACCATGTGGGGTGGCAAAAAAGACGAGGTCACACTGCGACAACACGGCAGGCTCTGGCTCAGAGAACACCAGATCAAAGTGCCCCCGAAGGTTGGGGTACATATCTGCCACTGGCATACCGGCCTCTGAGCGAGAGGTGATGCACTTGACCTCGACTTCCGGATGCACAGCCAGGATTCTCAGCAGCTCAACGCCCGTGTACCCGGTACCACCAACGATGCCTATCTTAATCACTCTAATCTCCCGCGCGGTCTGGTCAGAATTCCGCGCTAGTCTACCATGATAATCCAAGGACTTATTGCAGCCGTCAGGTGCACGGTTACAATGTTGCCAGAAACCTTCTGAAAGTTCAGTCACCCCAACCGGAACCGTGCGCCCATGCGTAACATCAGGCGACAACTTACCGAGCAACTGGCCTCGATTGTCCGGGCGCGACTGTCAGGGGTGGACGCTCTACCGCAGCTTGCTGTGCTGGGTTTACTGTCGGGGGTAGTGACCGGGGCCGTGATCCTGCTGTTCCGGTTTGCCATTGAGTGGCCTCTGGAGCACTTCCTGCCCGGTGAGGGGTCGGAAAACTTCGAGCACCTGAACATTGTCACTCGCGGCCTTCTGCCGCTGGCTGGCGCAGTAGGCCTCGGCCTGCTGATGCACAAACTGGCCACGCACGACCGGAAGGTGGGCATTGTTCATATCATGGAGCGCCTGAACTACCACCAGGGCTACATCTCTTTTAAAAGCGCCGTCGTGCAATTTGTTGCGGGCGTCACCACCGTTGCCTCTGGCCAGTCTGCCGGCCGGGAAGGCCCTGCCGTGCACCTGGGCGCAGCGTTTTCGAGCCTGATGGGCCAGTGGATGCGGCTACCCAACAACAGCATAAGAACCCTCGTGGCCTGTGGCTGCGCAGCGGCAATTTCGGCATCGTTCAACACCCCCATTGCCGGCGTCATTTTTGCCATGGAAGTGGTGATGATGGAGTACACCATTGCGGGCTTTACTCCCATTATTCTGGCTGCTGTCAGCGCCGCCATCATTACCCAGCTGATGTACGGCTCCGAGCCGGCATTCAGTGTGCCAGCCCTGACGATGAACTCACTGGCGGAGATTCCGTGGATCCTGGCGATTGCAGTGATCATCGGTATTGCCGCCGCGGCGTTTATTCATCTCGTCGACAGCATGGGGCGTCACCATCATCGGCCCGTCCTGCTGCGACTGACCCTCGCCGGACTGCTTATGGTGCCCTTCGCCATCGTTGTTCCGGAAACCATGGGCATTGGCTACGACACCGTCAGCGAGGCTATTCATGGAGAGCTTGGTTTCTGGCTTTTGTTGGGCGTTGGTATCGCCAAGCTTTTGATTACCGGGCTATCCATCGGCCTGGGCATGCCCAGCGGTGTGATCGGCCCAACCATTTTTATGGGGGCAACCCTCGGCGGCGCTATGGGCTTGATTGGTGCCCAGATATTCCCGGACCACGCCTCATCCGTGGGTTTCTATGCCATGCTTGGCATGGGCGCGATGATGGGGGCAGTGCTGCAGGCACCGCTGGCGGCACTGATGGCCTTGATGGAGCTGACCGGCAACCCCAACATCATTCTACCGGGCATGCTTATTATCACCACAGCCAGCCTGGTAACGAGTGAAGCCTTCGGCAAGAAGTCGCTGTTCCTGACAGTGCTCAAAAACCAGGGCCTGAGCTACCAGAACTCGCCCGTCATTCAGGCACTGCGCCGAGTCTCTGTAGGTGCGATTATGGACCGCAGCATACTGCGAACGGAGCGCGAGTTGACCCCAGAGGAAGCCCGCAAGGCCCTCGAATCCGAGCCCAAATGGCTGTTGGTGGATGGCAGTCACGGGCCGACAGCGCTGTTGCCGGCCGTCGATCTGGCTCGCTACCTGGAGGACACGGCCAAACAGGTTGCCGAAGAGGGTATCGACCCACCGGAAAACGTGGACCTGATGGAGATCCCGGCCAACCGAAGGGACGTTGCACCGGTTCAGTATCAGGCCACGCTGGAGGAAGCTCTAAACGCGTTCGACAGCTCCCAGGCTGAGGCTTTATACGTACAACGTCATGTGGCCCCGATGATCCAGCGGGTTTATGGTGTAGTACTCCAATCTGACATCGAAAGTTATTATCAATACCGACGGAGCTGACGGATGCTGTGGGTTAAAGCCTTTCATATAATTTCACTGGTGTGCTGGTTTGCCGGCATCTTCTATCTGCCGCGACTGTTCGTATACCATGCGGCCTGCGAAGATCAGCCTGGGCGGGAGCGCTTCAAGGTAATGGAGCGCAAGCTCTACCGGGGCATAACCACACCCTCAATGATCGCAACCGTGGTCTTCGGTGTGTGGCTGATCAGTTATAATGTGCAAGGCTATTTCAGCATGGGCTGGATGCACGCAAAACTCGCATTGGTGGCACTGCTGATTGTTTACCATTTTTATTGTGGCCATCTGGTAAACGTATTCCGTGATGACAAGAACACCCGCAGCCACGTATTTTATCGCTGGTTCAACGAAGTACCTGTGCTGGTCCTGTTGGCCGTTGTGATTCTGGCTGTTGTAAAACCCTTCTGAGGAGGCACACCATCAAGAGCTACACTCGTCCCCATGTTCTGGTATTGTCGGGCCTGGACCCCTCCGGCGGAGCCGGCATTCAGGCCGACATTCAGGCCATCACCTCACTTGGCGGCCATCCCCTGCCGGTGCTCACGTGCCTGACGGTACAGGACACCAGCAATGTTTACGGTGCCGAGGCCGTTAACCCGGACCTGATCCGGCAACAACTGCAGTGTCTTGCCAACGATGTGCCCATACACGCGATTAAAACAGGCGCTCTGGGCAACGCTGCGGTCGTAGATGTGCTGGTTGACTTCCTCAATACCCAACCCGATCTGCCGCTGATTGTTGACCCGGTGATCAAAGCCGCCGGTGGCGGTGATCTGGCCGATGACGCTCTGGTGCAGGCCATGAAACAGGCACTGTTTCCACGAGCCGAAATGATAACGCCAAATGGCATTGAACTTGCCCAACTCGGCGACAGCGAAGACCCCGCTCAAGCAGCACAGAAGCTGTTAAACGCCGGCTGCGTGTCGGTGCTGGCCACCGGTGGCCATGGCTCGGGCATCCATATCATTAACACCCTGTATAGCCATGAGCCTGAACCGACTCACTGGGAAGTCGAGCGGATCGGGCGGAATGAGTATCACGGCACCGGCTGCACCCTTGCCGCTGCCATCGCTGCAGGGCGCGCCTGCGGTCTTTCGCAAAGGGCCGCTATCTCGCAGGCCCAGAACTATGTTCATCGCACGCTGCTGCACGCATTGAGCGTCGGCAAAGGCCAACGGGTTCCAGACCGGGGCATTATGTGGGAACGATAAACCAAAAGCTCGCCCACGGATTGTATGCCATCACAGATAACCGACTGACACCGCCGGACCGGCTGATCACCTCGGTAGAAGCAGCTCTGCGTGGAGGTGCCACCCTGGTGCAGTACCGGGACAAAACCTCGACGGCAGCCGAACGATTGCGGCAGGCTTCTAAACTGAATAACCTGTGCCTTCAGGCAGGCGTCCCGCTGCTGATTAATGACGACCCGGAACTCGCCAAACGAGTGGGCGCAGCGGGCGTTCACCTTGGCCAGGACGATGTCTCGCTGGCCGCCGCCAGGGCGCAACTTGGGCCTGATGCGATTATCGGCATCACCTGCCACCACCGCCTGGATCTGGCCAAAACCGCAAAAGCGAACGGCGCCGATTATCTGGCCTTTGGCCGCTTCTATACATCATCCACCAAGCCCAGCGCGCCGTCGGCTGATCTCAGCGTTCTGACCGAGGCAAAGTCGCTGGCCTTGCCCGTCACCGCCATCGGCGGCATCACCACCGATAATGCCGAACCCCTGATCCGCGCGGGTGCCGACCTGATTGCCGTGGTGGGCGGCCTGTTTGGGGGCACGCCTGAGCAGATTGAGCACAACGCCAGACGATTTACCCAATTGTTTGCCAGACATCATCCGCTTTCACCATTTTCGACTGACAGGAGCTAACCGTGACTCACTCTGAAACGCTATTTGAAGAGGCCCAGAAATACATCCCCGGCGGGGTGAACTCCCCGGTGCGGGCGTTCCGCGGTGTCGGCGGCACTCCAATATTTTTCAAACATGCCGAAGGCGCTTATCTTTATGACGAAGACGACCGCCGTTATATCGACTACATCGGATCCTGGGGGCCGATGATCCTGGGGCACTCCGACCCCCGAATTAAAGCCGCCCTGCATGCCCAGGTGGACTTGGGTGTCGGCTACGGCGCGCCTACCGCCATCGAAACCGAGATGGCAAAGAAGGTGTGCGAACTGGTGCCTTCCATCGAACTGGTGCGCATGGTCAACTCGGGCACCGAGGCCACCATGAGTGCCATCCGCCTGGCCCGCGGCTATACCGGACGCGACAAGATTGTGAAGTTTGAGGGCTGCTACCACGGCCATGTGGATTCACTGTTGGTGAAAGCAGGCTCGGGCGCGCTGACACTTGGCGTGCCCAATTCGCCTGGCATTCCGGCCAGTCTTGCTGAGCACACCATCACCCTCACCTACAACGACATCGACAACGTCAGGGAAACCTTCAAAGACATTGGCGATCAGGTTGCCGCCATCATTGTTGAGCCTGTGGCCGGCAACATGAACTGCATTCCGCCGGTCCCGGGGTTCCTTGAAGCTCTCAGGGAAGTGTGTGATGAGCACGGTACCGTACTGATTTTTGATGAAGTGATGACCGGCTTCCGGGTATCTTTGGGCGGGGCACAAGGCCTGTTTGAGGTAACACCGGACCTGACAGCCCTGGGCAAAGTCATTGGTGGCGGCCTGCCGGTCGGTGCCTTCGGCGGTAAGCGGGAAATCATGGAGCAGATCTCACCGCTCGGCCCGGTCTATCAGGCGGGCACCCTGAGCGGTAACCCGCTGGCCATGACCGCCGGCCTGACCACACTGAACGCCATTTCCGAGCCTGGCTTCCATGACAGGCTCACCGAGAAAACCAACAAAGTACGAGATGGCCTGAAGGCCGCTGCCGATGACGCGGGCATACCACTGGTGGTCCAGTCAGCCGGCGCTATGTTCGGGTTCTTCTTCACCACAGAACCGTCAGTAACTCGTTTTGATCAGGTGATGGCATGCGATGTGGAGCGCTTTAAAAAGTTCTTCCAGGGCATGCTCAAGGAAGGCATCTATCTGGCGCCATCGGCTTTTGAGGCCGGGTTTACCACCGCAGCGTTGTCCGATGACGACATAGAGACAACCATCGCCGCCGCGCGCAAAGTGATGGCAACCCTGTAACACAGCCTGCAACTCAATACCGGCTCGGGAGTTACGGGCCGGTATTCTACGTGTTATGCCAAAAATCTCCAGTTAACGGCCGTCATCAGAACACACCTTCTAGCGATAGCGTGTAGGTGTGGCGGGTATAGTCGTAGCGTTCAATCCGGCTGTTCTGATTCCGGAATAACCACTGATTTCTGACCAACCATCGGCTGCTGAGGTAAAACTCGGCCATGACCCCCACGTCGAGACGCACATCCTCTCGCAACCGCTCTGTCAACTCACCATCGTCAACCCTCCGGTTGCGCTGACCATATCGGGCATACCGAAGCGCTGCCTCAGCTCCAATTGCCAAGTCGGAGCGCCATGGATAAAGGACCTCCGCGCCCAGGGTGTGAACCATCGGCGACAGGCTGATAAAAAGATCGCCGTCCTTGAAGTCGTTACGATCATTACTTTCCCAGCGGTAAAACACATCGGTAAACAGACTGTTGAGCACCTGTTCCCCGCGCGCCTCAAACTGATACCACTGACCGGTGTAAGCAGCATAGTCCGGGCCGCCCTCAACCTGCTCGGCAGTGAACCCCAGATAACAGGACTGCACTGAGCCCGCCAGCAAGCAGTTATCAGAACGAGCAAAGAGCGTCAGGCCGAACCGGGTTTCGAGTTCGTCACTCGCCAGCCAAGCTCTGGAGGCGCTGGCTCGCAAACCAACATCCATCGGATCATAAGAGCGAATACCGGCTACTCGGCTCTGCAGTATCGAGGAGTCGTAGTGGCTACCCTGAGCATAATCCTGACCGTACAGCACCCCGTCCCAAACGATTCGCCATTCTGGATTGAACGTTCGGCTCAAAGTGCCTGCAACCACAAGGTCGGCAAACACACTGCCGCGGTTGGACGGAGAGTCATCCGGCACACTGGCCATATTGCTGTCATAGCCTATTCCGGCTGACAGGTAGCCCTGTGTTACGGTGTGGGTGCTCTGGTGTGAAGGAGTTTCTGCGGGTTCGAATGCCGCCAACTGGCGCTTGGCCAGCTCGCGGACGGTGTCCGGAGCGCCCGGAGTTGCCGCGCGGGAAAACCATCGTTCAGCATCACCAACCCGATTATCCGCCAAGGCAACCAGGCCAAGATTGTACTGCGCCAGCGCCTGGTCAGGGCCATCGAGCAATATCGAAAAGCGAGCCTCAGCGGCCTGATAGTTCCCGGTTTTGAAGTAGATAACGCCTAAATTATAGTGCAGCGCCGGGCTATCGACACCCAGTGCCTGGGCGGTTTCAAATTGTTCTTGGGCAGCGTGATAATTGCCTTGGCGAAACTGCTCAATACCTGCAGACATCGCCTCTTGACCGATCGGTGCGGGCTCAGCCGAGGACGCTCCAGCCACCGCCAACAGGCACAGAATCAACTGCACCAAGGATAGGGCCGGAGCAAAAAGCGATCGGAACAACGGAGCACCTCAGGTTCAACAATAGCCGGCATGGCCAAGCCGTACTCGGCCCGCCAGACAGAACCCTGGAGGTTAACACAAACAGATGCTTACGGTCGTGACGGGCGTTCAGGCTGACGTTCGCGGGCGTCTCGGGCAGCCTCGGGCAAGCCATCGATAACAACCCCAGGCTTGCTATTGCGCGCATCCCGGGCACGCTCAGACGCCGATTGGCCAAATTCACGACCACGCTCACGAGCCGGTGCGTCTGCGCCTCGGCCAGGCTTACCCTCAGGCGCTAATCCGGGCAGCTCGGGCAGTCGGATCTCACGAGCCACCGCGCTGGTCAAATCTTCGGTGTCTTCAACCATTCTCATGGTCACGTCCAGATCATTGGCAGCCACAGGGGCCGTGGCCGCCAGCAGAAGGACTGGCAGCAGGCTAGCTTGCAATCGCGCTCGAATGCTCATGTTGCAGGCTCCTCATCATTGATGCGCTTATTCATCGTTGCCGGTTCGTCAATATCGGGATGTTGCGGCACCATGGCTCGGAACACTTTTTGCCGACCGTTGGCATCCAGTTCTGCGACCAGCTCGCCGGCACCCGGGAACAGGATGGTCAGGGGCAGAGCCAGCACATTGTCACCCTGTTGCAGACTCACCTGCCAGCTAACCTTGTGCTGACCCGGCAGGCCCGACAGCTCTACATGAGGCGGCAGGGCCAGAGTCAGGGTTACGTCATCCAGCGGTTCGCCGGCGGTAAACGCCAGCCTCACGGTGCGATTGACCGGCTGTACGGCCGCGACAGACGTCTGTTCTGCGGGCGCCTGCAACTCCGCAAGCTCAGGTTCAGATACAGGCATGCCTTGCCCGATCATCAAGCCTATCACCAAGGCGGCAGCAACAGCACCGCCCCAGACCGCATGAACCTTTTTTGCGGAGCTTGTCGTTGTCGCCGCTCTGAGCACTCGGCTTTCAAAATCCAAAGAAGGAGGCGGTACCGCGCATTGCGACGCCATTTGTTCCATCAGCAACTGCTCAAACACCTCGTGCTGGCGACAGCTTTCACAGCTTTCGAGGTGGGCACGCACCTCACGCCGCTCGACAGCGGGTTGCTGATCCCTGACATACTCAGGTAACTGTGATCGGATTTGCCGACAAGACATAGTCATCACCTCAGTAGTCCCGACGCTCGAAATCCGCGTCTGGTTCCATGCTGCCTCGAAGATACTTACGCAGGGCCGCGCGGCTGCGATGCAGGCGGGACTTCACGGTGCCAACAGGCACCGACAACACTTCGGCCACATCCTCCTGTCGCCAACCATCCACATCATGCAACAACAACAGAGTACGCTGATCCGGCGACAACTGGTCCAGAGCCTTATCCAGGAGCGGGCCCAGGCGTTCCCGGTTGAGTTCCAGTTCTGGAGACAGTGCGTCTGACGCCAGCGAATCTAACCAGTCCGCCTGGTTCTCCGAGTCTATCATGTCGCTGGCCGGACTGTCGGCCTGGCGCCCTTTCTTCCTGACCGAATCAATAAACTGCCGATACAGAACCCGATTAAGCCACGGGCGCAGCTGCGATACCGGTTCCAGCTCGTCCAGTCGGGGGTACAGTTTGACCACAACATCTTGCACCAAATCTTCAGCATCCTGACGGCTCCCGGTCAATCGGTAAGCGAAGGCGTGCAGCGCTTGCAGGTGCGGCTGCACCAGGCGCTGAAAACGCTTTTGTGCGGATGGACGAAAAGGAAGGATGGCCAAGTAGAGAACTGCCTGATTGCGGTTTTCAGAAGCCAGCAGTCTATACCAGCCGCGCTCGCCATGCACTTTCCTCAGAAAAGGGCAGAAACATGACAATTTTATGTGTGAATGTTAATCAAACAGCAGGAACCCACAGCAAGCCTCCAGCGTTAAGAAGTAACTGAAGGCAACAATGCCGGACAGACATTGGAAAGAAGACGACCTGGAGGTTTTATGAAATGTTCAACCAAGGTATTCACAATTTCAGCACTCGCGGCTGCATTGGCAGCTTGTGGAGGTGATGGCACTTCCTCCGGATCAACCGGGACTGTGTCATTGGACCTGACCGATGCCCCGACCATGGACCTGAGCAGCGTCAACGTCGCCTTTACCGCAGTCCGCCTCAAACCAGTGGATGGCAACTGGCTGGAATTCAGTCTTGAAGAAACCGGCGTTGTAGACCTTCTGACCCTGCAAGGGGGTGTTACCGAGCCACTCATTACTGACGAAGTGGTGCCGGCAGGCGAATACAATGAAATTCGCTTGATGATTGATACCCAATCTTCCTGGGTAACCCGGGAATCGCAAGGTGACGCGGAATATACCCTCGGCGTGCCGTCAGGCGAGCAAAGCGGCCTCAAGCTCAAGGGCAACTTTGTTGTGGCGGCAGATACCAGTCAGAGCTTTACCATCGATTTCGACGTGCGCAAATCCATCGTTGATCCACAGGGGCAGGCTCTTGGCGATTACATGCTTAAGCCCGTACTGCGGCTGGTGAATAACCTGGAGGTGGGCCAGATCGAGGGTGAGGTGGATTTTGCCCAGATTCAGTCGACCCGGCAGGCTTCCGAAGAGCTAATGCTGTGCAGCCAGGGCTATAACGGCGCCGTCTATGTCTTTGAAGGGGCTGATGTAGAGCCGGTTGACCTGAACGTTGAACGCGATGGCCTTAATCCATTGATGGTGGTTCCGGTGACCGAACAGGAGGGGGAGGACGGAGACCTCTATCAATGGACTGCGGCGTTCCTGACCGAAGGCACCTACACCGTTAGTTACAGCTGTCAGTTGGACGACAATCAAGCCGATGACGACATCGAGTTTGAAGGCACGCAGACGCTCGAAGTTATTGCTGGCGAAACTACCGTGGCCGACCCCATCCCTCTGCAGCTCTGATAGCGTAACGTGTCAGATGACGCTATCAAGTGAAGGCCAGGGATGGCCTTCACTGCTTATAGAGCCTGAGCTCTCGTCTCAGCCTGATCGGCCCCCGCCACGTTGCCCCGTGCTCTGCGAATGTCCGCCAGCAACAACCAGCCCGAGCGCTGCATCCGGGTATCATTACCGGCCAGCGACAAACCCTTCAGGGTGAACTGTTCAGCTGCGCCTAAATTGTCCCCTGCCACATAGGCTTCGGCTAACTTGAAATAGACCTCCGCCGAACGGGGCGCAATCCGCTGTGCCCGCTCCAGACGAGCAATGGCGCCATTGTAATCCCCCTGTTGCAAGCGTTGATCTGCGTCACGGATAAGGCTGACCGCCGCTGCCGGCAGTTCGTCGCCCGCTTGCCGGTAACTGGGGGAGCGGGTAGCGGGTGGCTCTGGCTCACTCACTTCGGGTTGCTCGCTCTTGCGCCACACCCGCGGCTCAGCGTCTTGCTCCGACCCTGAAGCCCTTGGGGGCTCCGGCGCTGTGGAACGATCCTGCCCGCCCACCGGCACGTAAATGGATCCACCGCCGGGACCACTCGCGCAGCCAACCACGCCCAAAGCCAGCGCCAGGCACGCGCAACGGCTAAACACTGCTTTCATCATTGAAACAATCCTTCAAACCAACTGCGTATTTGCCGGCCAAACTGCCCCTCACAGTCAATACGCTGCTGAGGTTCGCTGCCCACAATAAAGGGTACCAGACGGGCGTTGGCACATCGCTCTCCGGTCAGCGCCTGTTGCTGGGCATTAACCCAATGATACTGAATGCCGTCTGGCATGACTGGCGAAAATCCATGCTGCGGAAGTTGCGCCATCATCGCAGACCACACCGGTAATGCGCCAGAGGCCCCGGTCAATACCGTCGGGCCATTATCGTCCCGACCCACCCAGGCCACCGCCAGCAGGTCACCACTGAAACCCGCAAACCAGGAATCCCGGCCCTCGTCCGTGGTGCCCGTCTTACCCGCCAGCGTCAATCGGTCCGGTAAGGAGAAGTACGCCGAGCGCCCAGTGCCTTCCTGCATGGTTTCCTGCATGGCGTATTGCACCAGATGCACGGCGGCCGGGTCGGCCACTCGATCAACCTTCAAGCTGTAGCGTGATAAAGGCTCATTGCGGGCATCGGTCACTTCACGAATCGTCCGCAAAGGCGTATTGAAACCAGACGTCGCTAGCCCCTGATAGAGCTGGGCCACATCGGTTGGCGTTAACGACAGGGCCCCCAGCAGCATCGACGGATAATCCGAGATCGGGGTGGTCACGCCAAAAGCTCTCAAAACCTCCTGCACCCGGGGAATGCCCACATCCAGACCAATCCGCACAGCCGGCAAGTTATAAGAATGTGACAGTGTCAGGTGCAGCGGCACCTCTCCACGCTCCTTACCGTCGTAATTCTTTGGCTGCCATAACCGGCCGTCATCAAACTCCAGCGTGAACGCCCGATCCTGCACCGGCGTAATCAGCGTGTACCGATCCGCCTGGCCCAACGCGGCCAGATACGTGAACGGTTTGATCAGCGAACCAATCGGCCGGCGCGCATCCACCGCTCGGTTAAATCCAGCAAAGCTCGGATCTTTGCCACCGACCAGCGCCAGCACCTCGCCGGTGTCTTTCGCAGTCACGACCAGAGCGGCTTCCAGAGCCTCGCGAGTGTCACCCCGGGCAAGCCTGGGCAAGGTATCTCGGATCGCGGTTTCTGAGGCATTCTGAACCGCAGGGTCCAGGGTCGTGAAAATTCGCAGACCTTCGCTCTGCAGATCTTCTTCCCGGTAATCCCGCGCCAGGTGGCGGCGCACAAGGTCGATATACGCCGGGTATCGATTGTCGGTATAGGACGGCCGGGAACTGACGCCCAAGGGCTGACGAATCGCCCGCGCAGACTCATCGGCACTGATCAGGCCGGCCTCGGCCATTTCAGACAGTACCAGATCACGCCGTGCTTTGGCCCGCTCGGGGTGGCGGCGCGGATTGTAATAGCTCGGGCCTTTAACCATTCCGATTAACAACGCGATCTGCTGCACATCGAGGTCTTTCAGTGGCTCGCCAAAGAAAAACTGACTGGCCAAGCCAAACCCGTTAATGCTGCGGTTACCCGCTTGCCCCAAATAAACCTCATTGAGATAGGTCTCCAGAATGTCGTCTTTCTCGTAATGCCATTCCAGCAACACCGACATCAGGGCTTCGTTGCCTTTACGTATCAACGTTTGATCGCGGGTCAGAAAAAAGTTTTTAACCAGTTGCTGGGTCAATGTACTGCCACCCTGAACAATCTGCCCGGCCTTGATGTTGGCCAGCATTGCCCGGGCGATCGACTGCGGTGCAACACCGAAATGCTCATAGAACTGACGGTCTTCAATGACCATCAGGCCTTTCGGCAGCAGATCAGGGACTTCCTCAAGCCGGACCAGTACCCGGTCTTCCCGATGCGAGGGATAAATGCCCCCGATCTGGGCGGGCTCCAGCCGGACAATCGGCGAATCCGGGCCAGCCAGCACCGAAAACGACTGCACCCGATCCCCGGAGACCACCAGTGAAAGCCGGCGCCTTGGCTCTTCGCCATCCGGAAACCGGAAGCCTCTCGCACTGATCACAAAACGCCCACCGCTGCGCTGATACGTACCTACCCGAGCACCGTCCCCGGCACGGTAACCCGCGAGTTCCAGCTCTCGGGCCAAACCAGACGCACTGACACTGGCACCGTCATACAATTCCAGCGGGCGGGCGTACACCCGTGACGGCACTTCAAAGCGTCGACCTTCAAAACGAGAGGTAACAACCGCATCGAGATACACCATCCAACCGGCCAACAGCACCAAACCGACAGCGCCGGCACGAAACATAAACCGCCAAAATCCAGAGCGTTTGCGCCGATTCTGGGGTTTCGAAGATTTTTTGCGGGGGTTACGGGATTTGCTCATGGCCGGAGTATAACGAAGCCGACGGGGCCTTCGGCAGGCCTGTTGTGTGTTATTTCTGTAATCTGCCGGTATAGTATGCCCGAAGAAGACAGACCGATGAAAATCAACGAGTTCAGGGAACCCAGGAGCACACTGTGAGCGCGAACGCACCGGATACACTGATCAAAGCACTGCAAAACCCGGATTTATACGACCACCCGGTGCGGAGTTTCCAGGTAATCGAGACCCATATTTCTCAGGTTCTGTTGACCGGCGACTACGCCTATAAGATCAAAAAGCCCATGGACTTCGGGTTTCTCGACTTCTCCACGCTGGAGCGCCGCAAGCGCTTTTGCGAGGAAGAGCTCCGGCTTAACAGCCGCCTGGCGGAGGCACTCTACCTGGAGGTTCTGCCCATCACTGGCAGCCCCGAGCAGCCCTGCATTGGCGGTGATGGTGACGCCTTTGAATACGCCATTCGCATGCGCCAGTTTGACCAGAGCCAGCTGTTTGACAAGCGCCAGGAGCGCGGCGACCTGCCCGCTGACATGCTCAGCAGCCTGGCCCGCCAGGTAGCGGTGTTCCACGACAGCCTGCCACCGGTCGCAGACAACAAGCCGCTGGGCACACCCGACGCCGTGTACGCGGCCATGCAGGAAAACTTTGACCAGATTCGCCCTTTGCTGGACGACAAAACCTTGCTGGCTCAACTCGATGCCCAGGAACAGTGGACCAAGATCACCTTTGAGCGACACCGGGACCTGATTGCCTCCCGCCGCGCTAACGGCCTGGTACGTGAATGTCATGGCGATCTGCACCTTGCCAACATCACGGTATTCAACGATCAGGTGACGGTTTTCGATTGCATCGAGTTCAACGAACCGTTCCGCTACATCGACGTCATCAACGACCTGGCCTTTCTGCTGATGGACCTGGAATCCCGCCACGAGCCTGCACTCGCAAACCTTGTGCTGAACAGCTATCTGGAATACCGGGGCGATTTCGAGGCACTGGCACTGCTGCCACTTTACAAGGCCTACCGGGCCATGGTTCGCGCCAAGATCGCGCTGTTCACCATGGGCAATCCCAGCCTGAGCGATGCGGAGCGCACAGCCCTGGTCCAACGCTATCGGGATTACGCTCAGTTGGCCGAAGACTACAGCGTCATTCCAAACTGTTACTTGCTGGCCACTACTGGCCTTTCCGCCAGCGGCAAAACCTGTGTCAGCGCTGCTATGGCTGGTGAGCTCAACCTGATTCGCCTGCGCTCCGATGTTGAGCGTAAGCGCTTGCACGGCCTGGGGCCTCTGGATAACAGCAAATCCGGAATCGGTACCGACCTCTACAGCCCGGAAGTCACCGAAAAGACCTATCAACACATGGCAACCCTGGCGGCAGACCTGCTGGCATCCGGGCTGTCGGTTATCGTTGACGCGGCCTGCCTGAAAGAACACGAGCGCACACGCTTTGCCGAGGTCGCTGAAGCGCATGGCGCGCCCTTTGCCCTGCTGCATTGTGAGGCTCCGGAGCAGCTGCGCCGGGAATGGGTACGCAAGCGCAAAGGGGATGCCTCTGAAGCTACTGAAGCCTTACTGGATACGCAGCAAACCTGGTTTGAGCCCCTGACGACGGCAGAAAGAACCCACACCATTCACCTGCATACAGACCAGGAGCATGTGGCAGAAGTCGTCGCAGACCGGATTCGGCAGCATTTTGGCCTGCCCTCCCGTCAAGAAGGCTAAACTGACCATTACACCCTGGGTTGTAGAATCATTTGAGGTGCGCGATGGACGAGTTTCAGGATCACGAACTGCATCATATTGACCACCCGCTGTATGACATACTTCGGAACGAAGACATCAAGGCGTTCAATGCAGAAAAAGCAAAGCTGAGCGAATTACCCAGCTTTGCTCATGGCGACTTCCGGGGCCTGGATTTGCGCGGACTCGACGCCAAAGGTCTGGATTTTCGCCACGCCTATTTTCGGGGCGCGGATCTGCGAGGCATCGACTTTTCGAAAGCCCGAGTAGAAGGCGCAAGTATTGCCAGCGCCAAGATTTCCGGGTGCTACTTTCCCCATCGCCTCGAAGCCGATGAAATCGTGATGTCTCTGAACCATGGCACCCGAATGCGCTATGCCCTGTTACCAAAATGACTGAGCGCAGTCTGTCCTGGCAGGCCGTGTGCCCGGTCGCCGAACTGGTACCGGGCACCTTTATCGAGTTTCGCTTGAAGGAAAAGGCGGTCGAGCCGGAAGGCATGCCGCTGACCGGCTTCGTGTTTCTGGAGCGCGGCACCCCGAAAGCCTATTTGAACCTCTGCCCGCACCTGGGCGTTGAGCTGAACTGGATGCCAGGGCGGTTTATGGATGCTGACAACCTGTTTATCCAGTGCGCCACCCACGGCGCACTGTTCAAACCGGGCACCGGTGAATGCATCGCGGGGCCTTGCCAGGGCGACGCCTTGACGGCTCTGGATGTGCGCCGGCAGGGTGACCAAATAGAAGTCAGGCTTCAACGTTGACCGGCACTGGAGCTGTCAGGTCCAGCCGGCCACTCGGGTTGCCGTCTGGCCCGGCCAGAGCGGCGCGATACGCAAGCACCTCAACCCCTACTGCAAGGGCTTGCCGCAACAGCTCGCCATAACGGGCATCAATGTGGTCCGCAGGGCGCACCTCCTCAATACCGGTATGATTGACCACAAAAAACAGCACGGCCCGGTCACCCCTGGCAACCTGAGCCATCAGCTCCCGCAAATGCTTCTGGCCCCGCTCGGTCACTGCATCTGGAAAATAGCCCTGAGCGCCCTCTGCCAGGGTTACGTTTTTGACCTCAACCCAGGCATCCGGACGGTCCGGGTGGCCGCTCAATAGCAAATCGATACGGCTTTTCTCTTCACCATACCGCACCTCGCTACGGTACGCGGTGTAACCGAGCAACTCCGGCACCCGGCCCGCCTCAATCGCGTGCCGGGCCTGGGCATTAGGGCGGGCAGTATTCACACAGGCCAACACGCCGGGCGTGGTTTCGACCAGCTCCCAGGTGTAGCGCAATTTACGTTTCGGGTTGTCGCTTTGGCTCAGCCAGACCCGGGCATTCTCGGGCTGGCACCCGAGCATGGAGCCGGTGTTTGGGCAGTGGGCAACCACCTCTTCTCCGCCAGGCACACGCACATCCGCCAAAAAGCGCTTGTAACGACGAATCAGACGTCCTTCAAGCAAGGGCTCATCAAACTTCATGTGATCTCCGCAAAAAGTCGTGGTCACAAGGCTGGCCACCCCGTGACTTATCTGCTATTTTCCGCAAATTCCTATTTCAGGACGAATGCTTTATCCAGGGTTAAACCGCGCAGTCATGCTGGCGCGGAGGAAGCAAAGCGTTCTTGTGAAGTACAAACAAGAGATCGGTTCAATGGCAAAATCTGCAGACCAACCACGCGAACGTTTTACCAACTTCACCCCCTATGAAATGAAGAAGGGTGAAGAATACATGAGTGCAGATATGCTGCAGCACTTCAAGGATCTGCTTCTGAAATGGAAGCAGGAATTGATGGAAGAAGTGGACCGCACCATGCACCACATGCAGGAAGACGCCGCAAATTACGCGGATCCCAGTGATCGCGCAACCCAGGAAGAAGAGTTCAGTCTGGAATTGCGCACCCGGGATCGCGAGCGCAAGCTGATCAAGAAGATCGACAAAACCATCGACCGCATCGACAAAGACGACTACGGCTTTTGTGATCAGTGTGGCGTAGAAATCGGCACTCGTCGCCTCGAAGCGCGCCCGACGGCCACTCTATGCATCGACTGCAAGACTCTGGCTGAAATCCGCGAGCGCCAGACCGGCATCTAAGCCTCAACGACATCCGGCGGCTAACTCCGCCGGCTTGAAGAACGTTTATGGAGCAACTTCGGTACCGCGGGCGCTTCGCCCCTTCCCCCACTGGTCCGCTGCATTTCGGCTCCCTCGTGACGGCTGTGGCCAGTTGGTTGGAAGCTCGCGCCGCCGGCGGCGACTGGCTGGTTCGTATCGAAGATCTGGACCCCCTGCGAGAGCCTCCCGAAGCCATCGGCCAGATTCTGCATTCCCTCAACTGTCACGGCCTGTTTCCGGATGAACCCGTGCGCTTTCAGTCCAAGCGCCATGATGCCTATCAGGCAACCGTCGAGCAGTTGTTATCACAAGGTTATGCTTACCGTTGCCGATGTTCCCGAAAACAGCTTCAACAACACGGCGGTTACCACCCAGCTCACTGCCGAACCACCCAACCAGCACACATCGACGCCCCCTGTGCCATCCGATTTGCCTTGAGCGACGAAGCCAGTTACTGGCAAGACCTTTTGCTGGGGCCCCAACACCAACAGGTTTGTGCAGAACGGGACGACCCGGTCATTCTGCGCAAGGAGGGGTTCTACGCCTACCAGCTCGCCGTGGTGGTTGATGATATCGACCAGGGCATTACACACGTTGTTCGTGGCTCAGACCTGCTCGACATGACCGCACAGCAACAACAGATGTTCCGGGCACTGCAGGCGCTGCCCCCTCAATGGCTGCACATCCCGGTTATCCTCAACAGCGAGGGCCAGAAGCTCAGCAAACAGACCCGCGCCCCAGCCCTTAATGATACTCAGCCCGCAGCCAATTTGGTCAGAGCATTGGGTGCACTGGGCCAGACTCCACCCGCTAGCTTGCATACAGCAACAGTGGACGACGTACTGGCATGGGGTCGCCACCACTGGCAACGACAGGCCATTCCACTGACATCGCAGCAGGCCCATGGTATAAACCCAAACACACACTTGCCTCCGGACCACTGAGCCGATGTACATCTACCGCCTGGTCTTTTTGCTGGTACTGGCCATTTATATTTTCTCTCCCAACATCCTGGACTGGTGGACTTCGCCAGACAACACCTGGTACAGCCCCTATGTCATCTGGGGCGGTCTGATTGCCATTGGTTTCTGGCTGGAGTGGCGGCGAGATCCCAATGAGTTTTAGCGCCACCGGCCTTTTACTGGCCAGCCTCCTGTATCTAATTCTTTTGTTCGGTATCGCCTGGAGCACCGAGCGCGGCACCCTGCTGCGCCGCTGGGTGCGGCACCCGCTTGTCTATACACTGAGTCTTGGGGTTTATGCCGGCATCTGGGCGGTCTATGGCGCCATCGGCATGGCTGCGGAATCGGGCTATGGCTTTTTGGCTTATTACCTGGGAATTTCAGGGGCGTTCCTGCTGGCCCCGGTGCTGCTCAACCCCATCCTTCGCATTGGCCGGGCCTACCAGCTGACATCGCTGGCGGATCTTTTCGCCTACCGCTACCGCAGTCAATGGGCCGGCACACTCGTCACCCTTTGCTCTGCCGCCGCGATTCTGGCCCTGCTAAGCATGCAAATTCAGGCGGTGGCAGTATCCGCCAGCCTCCTGGCACCCGACACATCCCCGAAAGCGATCAGCGTGATGTTCAGCCTGATCGTGGTGTTGTTCACTATGCTCTTCGGTGCCCGTCACCATCAGAACACTGGGAATCACCAGGGCCTGGTGCTGGCCATCGCGTTTGATTCTCTGGTCAAAGTCGTAGCCCTGCTGGTTCTTGGCGGCGTGATCCTGTTTGGCGTCTTCGGCGGCACTGCCGGCCTCGAACAATGGCTGGCCGAAGCCTCCCACCCAGAAGTCACCATGACCGCGGCGATTGACGACGGTAGCTGGCGGGCGTTGTTGCTGATGTCATTTGCCGCTGCGCTGGTGCTACCGCACATGTACCACATGACCTTCAGTGAAAACCCCTCACCCCGAGCGCTGGCAAAAGCCAGTTGGGGCCTGCCGCTTTATCTGCTGCTGCTGGGCCTGCCGGTACCGCTGATTGTCTGGGCGGGCCAGGCGCTGGACGTTGGTGTGCCCGCCGCTTTTTTCAGCATTGGCGTGGCGCAGGCACTGGACAGTCCGGCACTGACCCTGATGATGTACATTGCCGGCTTATCGGCGGCCAGCGGGTTAATGATTGTGAGCACCCTGTCGCTTGCTGGCATGGTGCTGAACCATGTGGTGCTGCCCCTGAAAACACCGAAAGATCAGGGCGACATTTACCGCTGGTTACAATGGGTCAAGCGCCTGCTGATTGCCGCGATCCTGTTCCTGGCATTGCTGTTTCACGAGACCATTGGTCAGCATCTGGACCTTTCCATTCTGGGGGCCATCTCGCTGTCGGGTACCCTGCAACTTCTGCCGGGGGCTCTGGGCGTGATTTACTGGCCTGAAGGCAATCGACGCGGGCTGATCGCGGGCTTGATGACCGGTCTTGCCATCTGGTTGATTACCCTGGTGCTGCCGTTTTCTCACGGCACCGACCTTCTCATTTGGCTGGATTTGCCGGTTTCGCCCGGGTACGACAACTGGCACCTGTTCACGTTTGTCAGCCTGACTGCCAATATTTCGGTATTTGCCCTGGTCTCTATCTTGAGCCCGGCCTCCGCCGAAGAAACCAGTGCCGCTCAGGCTTGCTCCGTTGGGGCGCTTTCCCGCCCCCAGCGCCGGGAATTGCTGGCGGCATCCTCCAATGACTTTATTCAACAGTTGGCCGATCCGCTAGGCATGAGCGTGGCACGCAGAGAGGTGGAACGTGGCCTCGAGCAGCTCAAACTGCCCAATGTGGAATTCCGACCGTATCAGCTGCGACGCTTGCGGGATCAGGTAGAGGTCAACCTCTCGGGCCTGCTCGGGCCCTCAGTCGCCCGCGACATTGTAAAACGACATCTGGGTTTCAAACCTCTGACCCACGGGGGCACCGGCCAGGACATCCGCTATGTGGAGCGTGCACTTGGTGACTACCAGAACCAGCTGACCGGACTGGCCGGAGAACTCGACAACTTGCGCCGGCACTACCGCCAGACGCTGCAAAATCTGCCGATACCGGCATGCTCTGTGGGGGAGGACGGTGAAATTCTGATGTGGAACCACGCCATGGAATTCCTCACCGGCATTTCCGCCGACGAAGTGGTTGGCGCAAAACTGCTCGCACTGCCGGATCGCTGGCATGCCCTGCTGGACGACTTCAACCGGGATAACGAGCTGCACAGATACAAACACCGGCTCGATCTTGGGGGCAAACCTCACTGGCTTAACCTGCACAAAGCTGCGCTGAGCGGGCCTGATCATACCGAAGGCGGCTCCATCATTCTGGTTGAGGATCAAACCGAAACCCGTTTGCTGGAAGACGAATTGATGCACAGTGAGCGACTGGCGTCGGTAGGCCGGTTGGCCGCCGGAGTCGCTCACGAAATCGGTAATCCCGTGACCGGCATCTCCTCACTGGCACAAAATCTGAAACTGGAAACCGACGACCCCTCCATTCTGGAGACCGCAGACCAAATTCAGCAGCAAACCCGGCGAATTTCCACCATTCTTCAGTCGCTGATGAATTTTGCCCGTACCGGCAATCACGCCCACGCCAATCGTTACGAGCCGGTCAACATTCATCGCTGCATCGAAGAATCCATCAATCTGCTCTCATTAAGTGACAGGGGCATGGGTATCAGCTACCTCAACCAATGCCCTCAAAGCTTGCAAGTGCTGGGCGACGAGCAGCGCCTGGTTCAGGTCTTCGTCAACCTCCTGGCTAACGCCCGCGACGCCTCACCGGATGGGGGTACGATTCGAGTCAGTGGAAACCGTGACGGTTACTCCGCTATCATCGAAGTGATCGATGAGGGTACCGGCATTCCAGCAGACCAGTTGGATCACATATTCGAGCCGTTTTACACCACCAAGGCACCAAACAAAGGCACCGGCCTTGGCCTGTCTCTGGTGTACAGCATCGTTGAAGAACACTATGGCAACGTACAAGTTGAAAGCCCGGCAAACAGAAACACCGGCCGAGGCACTTGCATGAGGTTACGCTTGCCCGCCTACGAGCCAGAAACCGATACCGGCAACAGCACCCCGAACGAAAGGTCGTGAACGCGATATGCCCCGTATTCTGATTGTTGAAGATGAAGACATTATCCGCTCAGCTGTACGCAAACTGCTTCAGCATGCCGGCTATGAGGTAGCGGATGCTGTCTCCGTAGAAGAAGCAGATACCCTTGAGCCAGACAACTTCGACCTGGTGATCACCGATTTGCGACTGCCCGGCGCCGCCGGCACTGAAATGATCAACCGCGCGCCCAACACACCGGTGCTGATCATGACCAGCTATGCCAGCCTGCGTTCCGCGGTCGACTCCATGAAACTGGGCGCGGTCGATTACATTGCCAAACCTTTCGACCATGACGAGATGCTGGCGGCGGTCGAAAACATCCTCTCTCGCAAAATCAGCCACGCAGGCAGTCAGGCCCACGATGAGCAGACCACTCCGCCCAGTGCAGAAGCATCAGACCCCTCCGCCATTATGTTTGGCCAATGCGAGCCCATGCAGAAAGTGTTCACTCTGATTCGCAAAGTGGCACCAACCGAAACCACGGTTCTGATCCAGGGTGAATCCGGCACCGGTAAAGAACTCGCCGCCCGGGCACTGCACCTGCTTAGCCCTCGGGCAACCAAACCGATCATTTCGGTTAACTGTGCTGCCATTCCGGAGAGCCTGATTGAATCCGAGCTGTTTGGCCACGAAAAAGGCGCGTTCACCGGGGCTGTCTCTGCTCGCACCGGCCTGATCGAGGCCGCCGATGGTGGCAGCCTGTTCCTGGACGAAATCGGCGAACTGCCAGCGGAGGCCCAGGCGCGCCTGCTGCGCGTGCTGCAAGAAAGTGAAATACGGAAAGTAGGCTCCACCCAAAGCCGCATCGTCGACGTCCGGATGATTGCCGCGACCCACCGAAATCTGAAAGCCATGACCCGAACCGGTGAATTCCGGGAGGACCTTTATTACCGTCTTAACGTCATGCAGATCCGTATTCCACCGCTGCGGGAGCGTCGCTCCGACATTCTCGGCCTGGCCCAGCGCTTTCTGAAGCGACAGTCACAGAAACTGGGTAGACCAGAGCTCAGCCTTAGCCCGGAAGCCATGCAGGCGCTTGAGCGCTGCCGCTGGCCCGGCAACGTACGTGAGCTGGAAAATGCCATCGAACGGGCCTCCATACTGACGGATGGCGACATCATCACACCGGCCGTACTGGACCTGGACAGCGACTCCGGCGATGAATACATTCCCGAAACCCTGGTAGAGGGCAATAATGAGCAGACCCGCTCCCGGGATGCAGATGCTTCAAACGACTTGTCTCTGGAAGACTACTTTCAGCATTTCGTGCTGGAGAATCAGGACCGGATGAGTGAGACCGAGCTGGCCCAGAAACTTGGCATCAGCCGGAAATCCCTGTGGGAACGTCGCCAGCGGTTGGGCATTCCACGCAAGAAAAACGGATAAAACCAAAAAATGAACCTAGAATCATTTGTTACCCGGCGTTCCCCACGGTAACACTTCCGAAAAACATAACGTCGGACTGGTAACACTTTAGGCAAATACGGGGTAACACTTATTTCTTGAAAATACTTAACCCCATGTTAACCAAGACATTTCAAAAACTGGCACGGCCTCTGCACTCTTAAGGGGGCACAACAACAAAAACAAAAGTGACAACGCAGCGATAAAACAAAAACAAAAAGCTGCATAGGCGTCCGCCAACAAAAACAAGAACTGGACGCAAGCGAACTGAGTGTTTTGGGTACTTTGCTTTTTAGTGGTCCCCAGGCATGTGCGAGTTGTAGATGTAGATAAGAATCGTTTTCGAAACGGCGCTGCAGCTATTCAGATAACCCGCACCATGTTCCTGACCGCTCTGTGTATTCAAAGCTTTCCGTTTGCGTTGCTTAAAGTCCTTATCGTTTGGACACCACGGTGGGGTAGAAAAATCAAAAAGAATCCCGACAACAACAAAAACAATGCAGATCGTCAACGCTTTGAGGGCGGGTTCGTGAAAACGGATCCGCCTTTTGATTATCTGGCCTTCGGTAAACGTCAAAATCTCGAAAATCCCCCCCTGATATCACCTTTCTCTTCACGAATACGGCCTAAACGTGTGCAATTCCTGCGCAAACCGTTAAAATCTTCGTTTTTGCGCACCGCAAACACGGAATTCCATGCCTAATAGACTTGTTGAAAAACTACGTTCCTTCATTCCCGGTAACGGGAAAAAGAAAGTCCGACACTACCAGCGGCAGGAGATCCCGAGGGATCAACACACTGTCTCCCGCTCCATGATCAGTGAGCAGGCCAGAAAAGTCCTGCACAGACTGAACAAATCCGGCTACGAAGCCTATCTGGTGGGCGGTGGCGTGCGAGACATTCTCCTTGGGGGCCAACCCAAGGATTTTGACATTGCGACCGATGCCACACCGGAAGAAGTGCACGAACTGTTCCGGAACTCCCGATTGATCGGGCGCAGATTCCGTATTGTGCACGTTGTGTTCGGTCGTGAAATCATCGAAGTCACCACTTTCCGGGGCAACGCCCTGGACGCCCGGGAAGAAGTCGCTGACGACGAACACCGAACCAGCGAACACGGGCTACTGCTTCGAGACAACGTTTACGGCAACCTGGAAGAAGACGCCTTGCGGCGGGACTTCACTATCAATGCCCTGTATTACTGCATTCGCAACTTCAGCATTATTGATTACGCCAACGGCGTTCAAGACCTGAATAACCGCCAGATTCGCCTGATCGGCGATCCGGAAACCCGGTATCGGGAAGACCCGGTGCGCATGCTGCGGGCAATACGGTTTGCCGCCAAACTCGATTTTAATATTGAGCCGAACACCGAAGCACCGATTCGCAAGCTGGCTCCGCTGCTGACACACATTCCGTCAGCCAGATTGTTCGATGAAGTACTCAAGCTATTCTCTGCCGGTCACGGTGAAGCCACGTACGATTTGCTACGCGAATACAACTTGTTGGCGCCGTTATTTCCGGAAACCGCACAGGCCATCGAGGCCGGCGAATCCGACGAACTCATTCGCCAGGCCCTGCGCAACACCGACGCCCGGATAGCTCAAGGCAAATCGGTCACGCCCTACTTCCTTTTTGCGGCTATGCTATGGCCGGCTCTGCAGGCGGAATGGCACCGCCGACAAGATAACGGTGACCCGGTGCAGCCTGCATTGCACGGTGCCATCGGCAAAGTGATTGGCCGCCAAGTACAAGCCACAGCCATTCCCAAGCGCTTCTCCGGCCCCATGAAAGAAATCTGGGAGTTGCAGATACGCCTGCCGCGCCGCCAGGGCAAACGGGCGTTTGCAACCCTGACACACCCACGCTTTCGCGCCGCTTATGACTTTTTGCTGGTACGGGAATCCGCAGGCGAAATTGAGCCGGGACTGGGCCAGTGGTGGACCGACTTCCAACGAGCGGATGAACGGGTTCAGGAAAAGATGTTATCGGAGCTTGGGTCGACCACAGCGCCCCGCAAACGCCGCCGTAAGCGCAGTCCGGTAAAGAGGCCGCCTCAGTCATGACGGTCATGGTCTATGTGGGCTTGGGCAGCAACCTTGAAGATCCGGCAGGTCAACTGGCACGAGCCGTTTCTGAACTGGCCAATCTTCCAGACACCACCCTGCAGGCACAGTCGCCCTTTTATGCCAGCCGACCGGTTGGCCCCCAGAATCAACCGGATTTCGTTAACGGCGCGGTAGCGCTTGCCACCAAACTGCCCGCACACCAGTTACTGGACCACCTGCAAGCCATAGAGCAGGCCCATGGCCGAGAACGCCTTCAACACTGGGGGCCGCGAACGCTGGACCTGGACCTGCTGATATATGGTAATGACAGCATCTGCGACGAACGCTTGACGGTACCCCACGCTCAATTGGCCGAGCGTGACTTTGTACTGCAACCGCTGCTTGACCTGAATCCCGAGCTGACCCTACCCGATGGCCGGAGCCTTCAGGCGCTGCGCAGGAAGTGTCCGGATAATCGGCTGCGGCTGCTGCAACCCCAAACCGGAAGCCACTGAATACCTGTCAGGCTCTCCATGCTACTCTTGTGTCTTATATACCTCGGCATTAATCTATCACTTTGAACTCGGCGGACCCCGAGCATAGCTGGCTCATCCACCCAAAAGGCAAGGATCTTATGGCAGTTACCATTAATACCCTGCGGGAATACAAGCAAAAAGGCGAAGCCTTCTCTGCCCTTACCTCTTACGATGCCACTTTTGCACACGTGGTCAGCGAAGCAGGGGTAGACGTAATCCTGATTGGTGACTCCCTGGGCATGGTATTGCAAGGCCACGACAGTACTTTGCCGGTAACCATGGAGCAAATGGTCTATCACACCGCCTGCGTTGCCAGGGGCAACACCGGCTCATTGATCATGGCAGATATGCCGTTCCTGTCGTACGGCACAGTCACCGACGCGCTTGATAACGCGGCAGAGCTGATGCGCGCCGGGGCACACATGGTCAAACTCGAAGGCACCGACTGGATGAGAGACACCATCGAGGCTTTGAGCGAGCGCGGCGTGCCGGTGTGCGCCCATCTTGGGCTCACCCCACAGTTCGTCAATAAATTTGGCGGTTACAAGGTGCAGGGCCGTGATGAAAAAGCCGCTGAAGCGATGATTGAACACGCTTGTGAACTGGAATCGGCCGGTGCCGATGTGATTCTGCTTGAGTGCGTGCCCGCCCCCCTGGCGGCCCGCATAACCCAGGCTGTCAGAGCACCAGTAATTGGCATTGGCGCAGGCTGCGATACCGACGGCCAGGTACTGGTGCTGCACGATATGCTCGGCATCACCGTCGGCCGCAAACCGCGATTTGTGAAAAACTTTCTGGCTGAGAGCCACTCGATTCCCGAAGCGATTGCCGCCTACGCCACGGCAGTGAAAGAGCGCTCATTCCCGGCTGCGGAGCATACGTTCAAGGCATGAGAACTGTACATTCACTGAAAGAACTGCGATCCATGCTGCGCAGTGCCCGGCAGCAAGGTAAAACCATTGGCCTGGTACCCACGATGGGCAACCTGCATGAGGGTCATGTTTCGCTGGTGCGAAAGGCCTCAGAAGCAGCAGATGTGGTGGTGACCAGCATTTTTGTCAATCCGATGCAATTCGGTGCCAACGAAGATCTGGACAAGTACCCGCGCACCCTTGCAGAAGATCAGGATAAGCTGGCCAGTGCAGGTAACACGCTGGTGTTTGCGCCGTCCCCGGAAGAAATCTACCCGGAAGGTCTGGCCCGGCAAACCAAGGTGGTGGTGCCGGATGTCAGCGAAAGCCATTGCGGTGCCAGCCGTCCCGGGCACTTTGAGGGCGTGGCGACCGTTGTGACCATGCTGTTCAACATGGTCCAGCCAGATTTTGCTGTGTTCGGCGAAAAAGATTTTCAGCAACTCGCGGTGATTCGAAAACTCACTCGCGACTTACTGATTCCGGTAGAAATCATCGGCGCGCCGACGGTACGAGAAGACGACGGTCTGGCCAAAAGCTCCAGAAACGGGTTCCTGTCCAAGCAGGAAAGAGCCATTGCGCCGGTTGTGTACCAAACTCTTGCCAACATAGCGACACAACTGACGCAGGGCCGCACCGACCATGACTCGCTTGAGCGTGAAGCTTGTGAAGCCCTAAGTCAGGCTGGGCTGCGGCCGGATTACTTCAACATCGTGAATAGCCACACGCTGGAGCCCGCTACCGCGACAGACCAAGAGATCACCTTGCTGGTCGCAGCGTTTTTGGGCACCACCCGGCTGATCGATAATCTCAGCATTACTCGATAACTCAGGAACCACCGCCTCTGCCGGCAGAGGCGGTAAATAGAAAGGATCCTCTGATGGCGGACAAACCGGCTACACCCACTGATCGCCCGCAGTGGCGCACCCTGGCCCAACACAAGCAAGAGCTTGCGCAAACGACCATGCGGGATCTGTTTACGCAAGACCCAGAGCGCGCCCGTCGCTATCTGGTGGAAGGTGCCGGACTGGCCCTCGACTTCTCTCGTAACCGCATTACCGATGCCACCCTGTCGGCACTGATCGAGCTGGCCAATGCTTGTGGCCTTGAGCAACGACGATCAGCCCTGTTTGCCGGCGACATCGTTAATCTCACCGAGAACCGCCCTGCCCTGCACACGGCGTTGCGTCAGCGCCGTGACACAGACGTTCGGGTTAACGGCCAGAACATCGTTCCAGAAATCCGCGCCACCCTGGATCGCATGGAGCAATTGGTCTCAGCCGTTCATGCTGGCAAACACGCAGGCCATACCGGCAAAGCCTTTACCGATGTGGTCAGCATCGGTATCGGTGGCTCATTCCTCGGCCCCAAGCTAGTGGTTGAGGCACTAAAGCCCTTCTGGCAGGGCAATCTGCGTTGTCATTTTGTAGCCAATATCGATGGCACCGACATTACAGAAACCCTCGCCGGGCTCAATCCTGAAACAACGCTTTTTCTGGTGCAGTCCAAGTCCTTCCAGACCCAGGAAACACTCGAGAACAGCCTGATTGCGAGGCAGTGGTTCGTTGATAACGGCGGCACCAAAGCCGCCGTGGCAACGCATTTTCTGGCAGTGACCGCCAACGTTACCGAAGCAACCAAGTTCGGCATAGCCCCCGGCAACATTTTTCCCATGTGGGACTGGGTCGGCGGACGTTACTCGTTGTGGTCAGCGATCGGTCTGCCTATTGCGTTGACGTTGGGCATGGACCACTTCCGGGGATTGCTCGACGGCGCCTACGCCATGGATTGCCACTTCCGGGATCAACCTGCCGGGCGCAATCTGCCGGTCGTGATGGCGATGCTGAGTATCTGGTACAACAACTTCTGGGGCGCCGAAAGCCATGCTGTGTTGCCTTACGACGAATACCTGAAGCATTTGCCAGAACACTTGCAGCAGCTTGATATGGAGAGCAATGGCAAGCGGGTTACCCAAAATGGTCAGGATGTTACCTGCCAAACCGGCCCGGTGCTCTGGGGCGGGGTGGGGGCCAACGGTCAACACGCCTATCACCAGCTGATTCATCAGGGCACCCGACTGATACCGGCCGACTTCATTATCCCATTGCAATCTCATAATCGGGTCGGGCATCACCACGCCATTCTGTTTGCCAACTGCCTGAGCCAGAGCAGAGCCATGATGGCCGGCAAAAGCCGCACAGAAGCCGAACAGGAATTGATCGATAGTGGCATGGATGTCAGCAGCGCAAAAGCACTGGCGCCCCATAAAACGATTCCCGGCAACCAGCCCAGCAACATTCTGATGATGCAAAAACTGACGCCACAAACACTGGGGGCGCTGATTGCATTGTATGAACACCGAACCTTTGTGCAGAGCGTGATTTGGGACTTGGACTGTTTTGATCAATGGGGGGTGGAGCTGGGCAAGCAGATTGGCAACGAGATACTGCCGCTACTGTTGGGCGAAGAGAAAGCCGGTAGCGCCGGTGACAGCGCCACCGACCACCTGATTCAAAGGTTCCGGTCAGCTAACAAGTGCCCGTGACACCAGGCGGCCCTGCCAACTGAAGTCCACCGGCCACAACTTCTGGTCGCGCTGATAGTTCTGCCAGAGCGTGTGGTAAGGCTCGCCACAGACAGGGTGCCGCTCATCGCCGGCAATGTCGGCCAGCGGCCGCAGCACAAAGGCATTTTTTAAAATTTCTGCCCGTGGCAATTCAACGCCATCCACAACTCCGTTCGCTTCGTCGTAGGTGAGAATATCCAGATCCAACGTTCGGGGGCTGAACTTTGGTGCCGATTGGACCCTGCCATTGTCCGCCTCCAACTGCTTAAAGCGACGCGACAACTCCCCCACCGTCAAATTCGTGTCGATTCCCACCACAAGATTAAGAAAATCAGAGCCCTCAAAGCCCACAGACTCACTTTCATAGACTGGCGAGATGATCAACTCGCCAAACCAACTAGCCAGCGCATCCAGCGCTGCCGTCACGTGCCGATAACGCTCGATATTGCTGCCAACGCTGATGTAGACCCGACTCATGCCCTTACTCCACGCTCAATCCGCACACCCACGGAACGTGCGGCAGGTACGGCACCTGGCTTGTGCAGAGCCAGACGCAGCCAACGTACACCAAATTCGGATTGCAGCATCGCCGCAACCTCTTCTGCCGCGCGCTCAATCAGCTGGGGTTTCATGGCTTGCAAACACTGGCTTACCCGCTCACTAACCGCCGCATAGTCTAATGCATCGGCGACATCGTCGCTGGCTCCGGGTATCCGGATATTCCAGGCCATTTCCAGATCCACCAACAATCGCTGACTAACTTCCCGCTCCCAATCATAGACACCCACAACGGTTTCCACCGCCAGGCCCTCTATGAGCACCGTGTCTAAAGTATGCTCTGCCAAACCGGACTCCCAGTAGTTGTACTCAAGGCTGATTGAATATTGCGCAAGCAAGCGATACTGTGATCACTCACCTGCTTGTTGGATTTCAAAACGGGCATATTCTCACAGAACACCCGGTGCCGTCTGCGCGCCCATGATGTAACCATGGACCTGACCAGCAATCCGATCTTGATTGTCCTGCTTTGCTTCGGTGCCTATCTGGCAGGCTCTGTGCTGTTTGCCTTACCGATATGCCGTCTCTGGCACTTGCCGGACCCAAGAGCCCTGGGCTCTGGCAACCCCGGCGCCACCAACGTTTACCGGGCAGGCGGCTGGCAACCCGCACTGACAACCTTGATGTTGGATGCCTTCAAAGGATGGCTGCCGGTTTGGCTTGCTCACATGGCCGGCTTGTCGATCCTGGTACAAGCCATGGTGGCTCTGTGCGCCGTCACCGGCCACATGATCCCGCTGTTCTATCGATTCAAAGGGGGGAAAGGTGTGGCAACGGCTCTGGGGGCCGGGCTGGCACTGGCACCCCTGACGACCTTTATCATGGCCACACTGTGGCTGGTCATCATGTGGCGGTGGCGAATTTCCGCCGTCGCATCGCTGATCGCCATCACCAGTGGCCCGGTAATCAGCGCCTTAATTGAACCAGAAACCTTGCCCCTGTTCGGGTTACTGACCCTGTTGATTGTGGTGCGCCACCGCAACAACCTGATTCGACTGGCCCAAGGGCGGGAAACCGGCCTGTAACTGGCGTCAATCCACCAAGCCGTTGGCTCTGGGCTCGTGCACCGGCGGTAGCGTGTTCATTGGCCAGCGTGGCACAGACACGATTCGCTCACCGTCCCGCTGCCCCGCCTTCAGGCGCTGAGTGCCAGCGTAGGCGATCATCGCGCCGTTATCGGTACAGAATTCCGGGCGAGCATAAAATACCGAGCCACCGGTTTTTGCCGTCATCTTTTCCAGCGCGGCTCGTAGCCGCTTGTTGGCACTTACTCCACCCGCAATCACCAGTCGCCTGGAGCCGGTCTGTTCCAGCGCCCGCCGGCATTTAATGGTCAGAGTATCGACCACCGCCGCTTCAAACGCCAGTGCGATATCCGCCTTCGTCTGCTCAGTCAGCTCGCCGCGCTCCCTGGCCGCGTTGACCGTGTTCAGCGTGAAGGTTTTCAGCCCGCTAAAACTGAAATCCAGTCCCGGCCGATCCGTCATCGGGCGAGGAAACCGGTATCGCCCCTCCTGACCCTGCTCCGCCAATGCCGCAACCCGGGGCCCGCCGGGATAATCCAGCCCCAACATCTTGGCGGTTTTGTCGAACGCCTCACCGGCCGCGTCATCCACCGATTCACCCAGCATCTGATACTCACCAATACCATCCACCTTGACCAACTGGGTGTGACCACCAGAGACCAACAGAGCCACGAAGGGAAAGGCCGGGGGATTGTCCTCCAGCATCGGAGCCAGCAGGTGCCCTTCCATATGGTGCACACCCAACACAGGAATATTCAGAGCAAACCCCAGGGCATGGGCCACAGCCCCACCGACCATCAAAGCGCCAACCAGACCGGGGCCCGCGGTATAGGCAATGCCATCAATGTCTGCACGGGTCTTGCCAGCACTGACCAGAATCTGGTCACACAGCGGCAACAGCTTGCGAACATGGTCACGAGACGCCAGCTCAGGCACAACCCCACCATAATCGGCATGCATGTCGACTTGACTGAACAGCGCATGGGCCAGCAGGCCGTGCTCATCGTCAAACAAGGCAACACCGGTTTCATCACAGGAAGTTTCGATACCAAGAATCAGCATAATCAGGGTCGCGTCCGAAAGGGTCGTTGAAAGCTGCCGGCATTTTAGCAGAAACCCGAAAGGCTCTGGCAGATTCGTTGAACAGTCGTTGACCTGAACCAGTCCAGGCGCTATCATTGCCGCCCTAAATTATGCACTGGTCGAGTTTTAGCCAATCTGACCAGGGATCGAGCCGATCAGGTGCCAAGCGCCGATCGAATTCATTGAAACCGAATCTATCAGGTAGGTGATTTTCGAATGCCAGCTGTTAAAGTGAAAGAGAATGAGCCGTTTGATGTAGCACTGCGTCGCTTCAAGCGTTCTTGCGAAAAAGCCGGTGTACTGTCTGAAGTACGTCGTCGTGAGCACTACGAGAAGCCGACTGCCGTACGTAAGCGCAAAGCAGCTGCTGCCGTTAAGCGTCATCTCAAGAAGCTTCAGCGTGAGCAGCGCAAGTTCGAGCGTCTGTACTGAGTTCAGATCGTATCGACAGCAAGACTGATTGCCGGAACGGCGTTTCGCCTTATCCGGCAAACTGAAAATGCCGCCGAGGCCTGGCTTCGGCGGCATTTTTGGCTATGGTGAATAACGTTTGTATCCGGCGTTCCGGATGAAGTGGAGCCACCATGAGCGGACTGATCCCTCAACGATTTGTTGAAGACCTGCTGGATCGTATTGATCTGGGAGAGCTGATCGGATCCCGCATTACTCTCAAGAAAGCCGGTGCCAACTACAAAGCCTGTTGCCCATTCCATGATGAGAAAACGCCCTCATTCAATGTTCGGCCAGACAAAGGCTTCTATCACTGCTTTGGCTGCGGCGCTCATGGCGATGCCATCAGCTTCATCCGTGAATTTGAGGGTCTGGGCTTTACAGAAGCCGTGGAAGAACTGGCCAAACGTGCCGGCATGGAAGTGCCTTACGACCAGGCCGCCAAACAGGAAATGCAGCAAGCACGGACACTGACCGACGCTCTGGATTTTGCCGGCAAGTTCTACCATTCGGCATTGGCCAGCCAGCAAGGCGCTTACGCAAGAGATTATCTGAAGCAGCGCGGCCTGGACGACGCCATTATTAAGCAGTACCAGGTGGGCTTTGCACCCGGTACAGGCACGGCCCTGTATGAGGCCGCGCCCAAAGATTTGAAAGGGCCACTGTTAGAAACCAAAACCGTCTCTGACAAGTTCGGCCGGCCAAGAGATTTATTCCGAAACCGGGTGATGTTCCCGATCCGGAACAGCCGTGGTAAAACCGTCGCTTTTGGCGGTCGCACCCTGGGCGACGACAAGGCCAAGTACATCAACTCGCCGGAATCGGACGTATTCCATAAAAGTCGCGAGATCTATGGCCTGCACGAAGCCCGGCAAGCCATCCGCCAGCTCGACAAGCTGCTGGTAGTAGAAGGCTACATGGACGTGATCGCACTGGCCCAGCACGGCATACATTACGCCGTTGCGACCTTGGGCACAGCGACCAATCAGGACAGTTTGACCGCCTTACTCAAACAAGTGAGGCACATTGTATTTTGCTTTGACGGTGACCAGGCCGGATTCCGGGCGGCTGATCGGGCCATGGAGAACGCCCTGGAACTGATGGCGGATGGTCTGCATCTTCAATTTTTGATGCTGCCGCACGGCGAAGATCCAGACACTCTGATCCGCAAGGAGGGCGCCAGCGCCTTCCAAAAACGCATTGAAGGCGCAACACCGCTCTCGCGCTACCTGTTCGACCGCCAGAGTGAAGGCCTGGATTTACAGCAACCAGAACACCGGGGCGAACTGCGGGCAAGGGCCGAGCCCCTGCTGAACAAAATGCCCCGCAGCACACTGCGGGACGCCATGTGGCAGGAAATGCTGCGCCTGTGCGGAGGCCGCAACCAGTGGCAAAACCGCCAGCAGGGCGACCAGAAATATAAAGCCAGAGGCTGGCGGGGCGAACGCCAGAACCGGCCAACGGAAGAACGGATTGATGTAAAGCTGAGCAAAGACAGCACACTGTGCCTGGCTTTGCTGGAGACGCCAGAACTGGCTACCGAAGTCATAGCACTGGCCGACAGCACACGACAACTGGAGCAGGCCGGGCGCTTTGCCCGCTGGCTACTGGAACAGGACATCCGGACCCGCAAAGCATTGGTGGCGGGGCTGGCAACAGACAAACAGGCCCGCGACAGGTTTTACAACCTGTTTGACGGACTGGAGCACATACCGGCACGGGACAGCACACTGGCAGCCGCCAGAGAGCTTTTGAGCCCGAACGAAGAAGCCGCGCGCCAGCAAAAGCTGGCTACCCTGCTCCGGAACCTGGCAACGCTTACCCCAGAACAGCGGGATGAGCTAAGAACGCTCAGTGCCGGCACGTTAAATCCGAAAGCTGAGGACTGAGCACTTGAAACCATTGCCATTGATCACCATCTAACCATCGGTGGCAGACCAGATGAGCGACAGCTATAATAGCTGTTTAACTTTTTTCCTCTTTAAAAGCGAGTTCACAGGGTGTCTATGTCAGGCAATTCGCAGAAATCACGTTTGAAAGACCTCATCGCACGGGGCAAGGAACAAGGTTACCTGACTTACGCCGAGGTCAATGACCACCTGCCAGAAGATATCGCAGATCCGGATCAGGTTGAAGACATCATCCGGATGATCAACGACATGGGCATTCAGGTGTGCGAAGAAACACCGGACGCCGATACGCTGCTGATGACCGAAGGCGACTCTACTGCCGACGAAGCCGCAGCGGCTGAAGCTGCAGCCGCACTCGCCGCTGTAGAAACTGACGCTGGGCGCACCACCGACCCTGTGCGCATGTACATGCGTGAAATGGGCACCGTTGAGCTGCTGACCCGCGAAGGCGAAATCGTTATTGCCAAGCGCATCGAAGAAGGCATACGCGACGTTATGGCGGCGGTTGCTCACTTCCCCGGTACTGCTGGCACCGTTTTGCAGGCTTACGAGCGCATCATCGAGAACGAAGGTCGCATCAGCGACATCGTGACCGGCTTCCTCGACCCGGACGACGCCGAGCCGTTCATGGGCGAAGACGCCAGCGAAGACACCGCCTCCGACGACAGCGATAACAACGATGTCGACGACGATGACAACGGTGACGAAGAAGAGAAAGAGAGCGGTCCGGATCCCGAAGAGACCCGTCTGCGCTTTGAGCTGCTTAAAGAAAAGCTGGATGCCGCTGGCGCTGCACTGGCCAAGCATGGTCGCAGCCACAAGAAAACCCAGGAAGCACTGAATGAACTGGGCCAGGTGTTTGCGCCGTTCAAGCTGGGCAACAAGGCCTTTGATGAGCTGGTCCGGGTTGTTCGCTCCACCAACGATTTGGTTCGCGAAAACGAACGTGCCATCATGCAGATCTGCATCCGCGACTGCAAAATGCCCCGTAAGGATTTCATCAAAGAGTTCCCCGGCAACGAAGTGAATCTGGACTGGGCGCCGCAGATTGCCAAGAGCAAAAAGGCCTACGGTGCTGCCATCGGCGAACGTCTGGACGAAATTGTTCGACTGCAAAAGCGTATCCACAACGTACAGACCGAAGTGGATCTGGATGTAGTCGACATCAAGGAAATCAACCGTCGCGTCTCCATCGGCGAAGCCAAGGCCCGCCGTGCCAAGAAAGAAATGGTCGAGGCCAACCTGCGTCTGGTTATTTCCATTGCCAAGAAGTACACCAACCGCGGCTTGCAGTTCCTTGACCTGATCCAGGAAGGCAACATTGGCCTGATGAAGGCCGTGGACAAGTTTGAATACCGCCGTGGCTACAAGTTCTCAACCTACGCCACCTGGTGGATTCGCCAGGCCATTACCCGCTCCATCGCGGACCAGGCCCGGACCATCCGGATTCCGGTGCACATGATCGAGACCATCAACAAGCTCAACCGTATTTCCCGCCAGATGCTGCAGGAAATGGGCCGCGAGCCCACGCCGGAAGAGCTTGGCGAGCGCATGGAAATGCCGGAAGACAAGATCCGCAAGGTCCTGAAGATCGCCAAAGAGCCGATCTCCATGGAAACCCCGATCGGTGATGACGAAGACAGCCATCTGGGCGATTTCATCGAAGACATCCAGGCCCTGTCGCCGGTGGATTCCGCCACGGCTGAAGGTCTGCGCGAAGCCACCCGCTCTGTGCTGGCCGGCCTGACCGCTCGGGAATCCAAAGTACTGCGTATGCGTTTCGGTATTGAAATGAACACCGACCACACCCTGGAGGAAGTCGGCAAACAGTTCGACGTAACCCGGGAGCGTATCCGACAGATCGAAGCCAAGGCCCTGCGCAAACTGCGCCACCCTTCCCGCTCCGATCACCTGCGCGGCTTTATTGACGACCAGGGCAACGGTTAATCCGAAAGACAGTAGCGGGCGCCACCCCTCGTGGGTATAATGGCGCCCGCTTTCTTTTCAGGGCCTATAGCTCAGTTGGTTAGAGCAGGGGACTCATAATCCCTTGGTCGCTGGTTCGAGTCCAGCTGGGCCCACCACTCCTTTCAGTCGCGCTGAATCTCATCGGACTACTCCAGCCACAAATCACAGATTTCTGTCGCTTCGCAGGGCGAAAGCTTCGCTTCCGCTTTATCCTGCTTCGCCCAGCTGGGCCCACCACTCTTCCACGTCAAATAACTTTACACTCCCGATATCTGGCGAGACAAAAATCTCATATCAATCAACGTGCCGCAACCTTGGCACGCCGATTGCTAAACCTACTATGTCATCCGTATGGAAACTCGACACTACAGAGCCCGAGGGAACGAGTAGTGGCAAAACCGATACAGGGTGCCGTTGGTCACCGACAGGTGTTGATCTCAAGGAGTGTGTCATGATGAAAATCAAAACTATGTTATTCGGTGCGTTACTGGCCTTCAGTGTCAGCGGCAGCGCCTTTGCCTACACCATCGCCGGTGGTATTGACGTGGGTGGTGAGGATACCTTTCTCGCTGAAGCCATTGGTCTTAACTCAGGAGAAGCGTCAGAAACTGAGTGGGCATCAGGAATCGCCGGTACTCAACTTACCTTTGCCGGTAGAACCGAACCTGCCAGCTTTATCGTGACGGAAGAAGACGCCGGCGTCATTGCGTTCGAGCTGATGACCATGCCGACTTACTTCCTGGTGAAAGACGCCCAGAAACACGTTCTGTTCAAAAACGAGCAAAGCATGGATTGGGGTGTGTTCAACCTGCTGAGCTACTTCGGCTCCAACAAACTGGAAGATCTTGAACTCAGCCACTTGACCGAGTTTAACGGCAACACTGTTAAAGTGCCTGAGCCGGGCACACTGGGTCTTCTTGGTCTCGGTATCCTGGGCCTGCTGACAGTTCGCCGGAAGTTGCAGCACAATGCTTAACGGGTAACATCAGTTAGCTAACCTACAAAACTCTCCTCTTGGGGAGTTTTGTTTTTTGGGCTATAGGATCCATCTTCCGCCCAAACTCGCCAAGATGTCAGGCTTCTTTACACTTCACGCCGCGACCATCCTTATCAAGCACATCAAACCCGGACAAATGTGAACTGCATCTCAAAAACAGAATTTGCACTCCAAGCCTCGCCTCTGCTCTGAAAAACAACTTCTTTTTAGTCAGATACTTATATCAACTTTGGCCCTCCAACGTCTTAATGCGCGTCTCCAAAGCCACACCGCATCCTCCCGCTCCCGATTTATGATCAGACCATAACGATAAATCGGTCAGAAGACCGGCAAGCGACTAAACAAAAAACAACGGAGTATCAAAATGCACGGCTTTGATTTCGCAGGTAAGCGGATTCTCTGCGCCTCTGTTTCGGCGATCAGTCTATCCCTGTCGTTCCCCGTGTTTGCCAGCATGGGTAACCTTGGCACCACCTACGGTGTGATGCCCAGTGACATAGCCTCAGCGCAGGCACTGTCAATGTTTAATACACAAGTGTCTGCCACTTATTACAATCCTGCCTACCTGACCAAAGACCCCCGGGGCGAACTCACTGCCGGCCTGTTGCATGCCGAGCAGGAACTACGCGCCAGCAGCCCCACCCGGGACGGCGATGTAGTGTCTAACTCCCCAAGCCAGCACGTACTCATTGGCATGAAAACCAATCTGGGCTCGCTGACTCGTTTCGGCCATCCTCTGTATCTGGGCTTTGTGGCCGGCGTTGAGAAATACGGTAAGGAAATGCTCGCCTTTGAATCGGAAACCTCCGAAGACGGCCAGTTCCTGCAGTACGGCCGCGAGCCTCTTTTTCTGAACATCGGCGGCGCAACCAGGATATGGCGCGGCATCGATGCGGGGGTGGCAGCACGGATTACCCTGCAGGCTGAAGCCAGCCTCGATGCTCGCTCTACCCTCGGCGGCGAGACTAGCCAGGAAAGACTGGGCGTTAGCGCCAAACCGTCCATCAAAGGCATTGGCAGCGTTAACGTCGATCTTGGCGAAACGATCTGTCCAGAGCGGGCGTGCATCGTGAGCGGCTTCGAGACAGCCCTCGCCTATCGCGCCCGCTCCAACACCAAAACCACGGTGGACGCCAATGTGGTGGTCCCTCAAGTGATTCCTGAGCCGGGATTGCCTCTGGCGGTCTCCACCATCGACTCCTTCCAGCCCGAGATCATCGCTTTCGGCCTGCATTACCAGGGAGACGGGTGGCGGATCGGGGCCAGCCTCGAACATCAGAAGTGGTCGGAACTTGAAGATGCCTTCGCCAAGGACACCATCAAGAATCAAAGCGGAGTCAGTGAAGGGTTGAGAATGTCTTTCGACGACATTCTGGTACCCAGAATTGGCGGTGAATACCAGCTGACCAGAGCGTTTGCTGTCACCGCGGGCATCGCTTATGAAGAATCGCCCCTGCGCACCACCCAGAATCCGGAGGTCAACTATTTCGACAACGACAAGATCGTGATCGGCCTGGGTGTCAGCGCTGAATACGAGCGCACCCGCCTGTTTGCCTATCCGGTCCGGTTTGATCTCGGCTACCAGTACCAGCAACTGCAGAAGCGGGATTTTCAGGTAACCCCGTTTGGTAGCGAAACCGCCAATGAAACCGTCGAAACCGATGGCGACGTTCACGTTGTCGCGGGCTCTGTGACCTTCAAGTTCTGACGAGGCTAATCATGAACAAGACAATTCTTGCGCTTGCATTGACAGGTTTGGGCTTGACGGGCTGTGGTGGTGAAAAACAGACTGTGAGCAAGGCAGCTTCAGCTCCTGAGCTGTATTTCGCCTACCCGGCTGACACCCCGGTGATGGCTGACGGCAACCAACTGTTTACCAATACGGTGCCGGTGTCGGCTCCGATTTTTCTGCGCTTTACCGACCAGATCACCACACCGGAAGACGAACTTTCAGACGCACTTATCCTTACTGACAGCCAAGGCAATGCCGTCCCGTTGGGTGTTGCGACCATGACCGCAGGTAATAAAGGCCTCGCGGTCAAACCCGCATCCCCTCTGGCGCCACGCCAGGTCTACACGCTCAAAGCAAACGGACTGGAAGTCGCGGGCCAGCCGGTTACGCTCACTAGCGATGGCATTGTTTTCAAGACAGAACCCGCAACCAGGGGGCCTCTGGTTAATCAGACTGAAGACGTCGATTTCCGTATCGCACGGTTTATCCCGTTCGATGACAACCGGTACCCTGCAACAGACCTATCGGTGCTCAGGATTCAGTTTACAGAACCGGTTAAATCTTCAACCTTGATCTATGGGGAAACCATCAGTCTTCGTGATGGCGCGGGTAATCTGGTTCCAGCCGAAGTATTTCTCCGCGGACACCGTTTAACGATTGACCCCGACGACTACCTGGACCCATCACAAACCTACTCTATTGAAGTCACTGACGGCATTGAAAGCGAAATACTCGGGGCAAAACTGCACGTGCCTGAAGAAGCCCCCTGGACCTTTCAACCTGCCGACACCCGCTCTCCAAATGGAGAACGGCAGTTTTCAGCCCAGAAAGCTTCGACAAATGCTGGAGAAGTCGCGCTGTCAGGTGAAAAGTTCAATACTGTAAATCTGCAATCAAAACTTTTGGGCGAGAAGAATCCTACCACTGCAAGCGGCGTGGTGTTTGCGGAGCTCGGATACATTCCTGGCTTCGACAGGGCCGGGAAGAGTGTGCCACTGGCAATAAGCCGTGGATCACTGATGACAGGCTCAAGTGTTGTCGTCAATGTTGCCGGGGCAGTACCCGCAGGTTTCGAATCCGATACCGTCAGCGTTCGTTTCATCTCTGACGCCAACGGATTCCTGATGCCTAACCCCTACACAACGGCAGAGGATGCTCCGAGGCTCGTCGAACTGTTCATCGATATGGCGCTCAACACCGAGAATCCGGTTGCCAACGCAGCACTTGCTCAGCAAATGCTGCATGTACACTTAGTCGGCACCGCCATCGTGGAAGATGGGACTTTGACCATTGAGGCTGTCGGAGTGATTGAACCAGATGTTATGGGCGTAGACCAAGCCTCAGGACTGATATCTTTCAGACTGGAGGGATTCCGCTTCGAGAAGGATGCCCCAACGCCAGGGGAGTTTGCGGACCAGACGTCGCCATTCGTCAAAAGCTGGGTGCCAGGTGACAATACCGACAATTTCCGTTCCGGCGATCCCATTATCGTTTACTTTTCAGAGCCCGTGCTGCCATCGTCGATAAACACCGAAAACATCCAGCTAATTGGTAACGATGGAGCTGTCACAAGCGCCATTGCAGCAGATCTGAGCGTGAATGGTTCGGTGCTGATCATGAATCCCCATGAGCCGCTTGAGCATGGACTGGATTACACTCTGCAAATCGAGCGCGTAACAGACCTTTCCGGCAACCTGGCGGGCAACATGTCCTTACCTTTCCAGCTGCCTGAGACCAGCGAAACCACTCCAACGGATGTGGGTCCGGTTGCCTTAACAACCCTGCCCGGCTACCCCTGCGCTAAAACCGACATGGACCAGACGCCAGACAGGCAGGGGCGCTGCCTCGGCGGGATCACTAGCCTCACGCCTAGCTCACCTAACTTCGGAGCGCGCTTACTAGACGACCTGCTCCCTATCGATCAACACCCGGCAGACAAGCCAATCCTGGTAAGATTTTCACAGAACATTGACCAGGCCTCCGTTATAAAAGGAGAGAGCTTCAGGATTGAGAAGCGTGTCGACGGAGCCTGGCGTGAGGTCGAGGGTCAAGACGACTACCAGCTGGAAATCGATGCTCGAACGATTGTAGCCAGACCCTTGGAAAGTTGGGAGCCATCAGTAACCTATCGATACATTCTTACCGATGCCATTACCAATACCGAGAATGTGCCGCTTTATTCACGCCTCCTTAACCAGTATCAGGATCCTGGCAGGCCCCTCAGTGCCTTAAAAGCGGGCGGGCATAGTCTGGAGAACCGTTTTGTTGCCTCGGCGCCTGGTGAAGAACGCCTTTTCTTGCCATTAAACAACCTCCCCTCCAAGGATGTTAACAGCAACTTGCGGCTGGACAGACCAAGCGAGGCGACCGGATTCGAGAACATCCCGGCAAACTCGGGACGCCTCGAGATTACTGGGGTAGACAGTGGTGTGCTTGGGTCAGCCAGAATCGGCTGCTCAGTCGGCTCAGCCTCATGCGACAGATCCAGGGAATTCATCGCCAAAACGGCCAAACTTGACGTTGCCGTCGCTTCTGATGCCATCGAAGGGAGCGATGGAATAAAAAGAGTTCCGGTAAAGCTACATCCCTCCATTCTCCTTACAACGTCGAGTGACGTGTGGATTCAGTTAGACAACAACTTCCTCGCGAGCTTGGCGACTGAGACCGGCGACCCGAATCAGGTTTTGCCAACTGGCCCGATGTTAATGCGAATGCGCTATCAAGGTGAGAACCGGAACCAGCTGATCGATGGCGTTATCTCCGAAATTGATGGCCAACTTACCTTTGAGACAGAGCTGGACATCTACCTGGATGCGCCTTATCTGAACTCGAGGCTGAGTGGGCTGGCAAACACCAGGCTTGAGGACAACCTCCGAAGCTTTCCGATTGACGGACTAAAGCTACGAGGAGCAATCACATTCCTCGACGATGGCCGTATGGTCATTGAACAGCGCAATGTTGAGCCGATTAACGTTGATATCCAGCTGCGGGGCGAGGCTACCGTAAGCTTTCTGGAAAACTGCGGTATCTTCCAGTTCTTCTGTAACGTGGTTAATCGTATTACCAACGTGATTATCGATGTGAATACCGATATCACGATGACCATTGCACCTGACGAGCTTCACGTGAGGTACCTCTCCCCCTACACCCAGAATTGAGGGCAAGCGTGCCCGGGCAACCGGGCACGCTACTTCACCGAACCTTCCTCATGGTCAGCCATCCGCTGGCCTTTTTTCATACAAAACGTCGCATTTACTCACAAACCCCCAACAAACCCGGCCTGAACTGCCCTACCCAAGCCCGCCGTTATCAACAAAGATGAAGCTGAGAAATTCTCGTGATCATTCCGACGGGCCATGAGTGTCACTCCGGCCAACGTCCTAAAAAGACAAGCTGTCTAAACTCCAGCATAGATGTATAAATACTACAAAAACAATAGAGGTTTTATTTATGCCAGGTTCTCATCGTTTTTCCTTGCGGGCACTAACTCTTGCAGTCGCCGCAACCACAGCCGGCTTATCCGTTAATGCTCATGCCAGCATGGGCAACCTGGGCACCAGCTACGGCGTTATGCCCGTAGACGTGGCAACCGCACAATCCCTCTCCATGTTCAACGACCAGGTATCGGCAACCTATTACAACCCGGCATCGCTTACCAGTGATGAGCGGGGTGAGCTGACAGCAGGCATTTTGCATGCCGAACAGGAACTGCGATCCGCCAACCCCAGCGCCAATGGCGATGTACTCTCCAACTCACCCAGCCAGCATGTGCTGATCGGCATGAAGACCAACCTGGGCTCACTCACCCGCTTCAAACACCCCATCTACCTGGGGTTTGTGGCCGGTGTGGAGAAGTACGGTAAGGAAATGCTGGCATTCGGCTCCGAAACCAGCGAAAACGGTCAGTACCTGCAGTACGGCAGAGAGCCACTGTTTCTGAACATTGGCGGTGCCACACCAATCTGGCGCGGCATTTCCGTGGGTGCCTCTGTACGAATCACCCTGGAAGCCACCGCCAATCTCGATGCAGTCACTACCCTGAACGGTGAAACCAGCCGTGAGCGGCTGGAGGTAAACGCCGAACCGTCCATGAAATCGATTCTCGGCACCAAGATCGATCTGGGCAGCACATTCTGTCCTGACCGCAATTGCTTCCTGAACGGCTGGGAAACCGCCATCACCTACCGCACCAAATCCTCAGCCTCCACTGCGGTAGATTCCAACTTTATAGTCACCCAAACCATCCCGGACCCCGGCCTGAACCTGGCGGTGACCACTATTGACTCCTTCCAGCCGGAAACCTTTGCCATTGGGACGCAATATGTCGGTGACGGCTGGCGCGTCGGTGGCAGCATCGAGCAGCAGAACTGGTCAGAACTCGAAGATATCTTTGCTGGGGATACCATCAGAAATCAGTCGTCCGTTGCCGCGGGCGACCGAATCCGATTTGATGATGTGCTCATCCCCCGTCTGGGCGCCGAGTATCAGCTCAATCGAAACTTTGCGGTACGTGGTGGTGTAGCTTATGAAGAGTCGCCCTTGAAGACCACACGCAACCCGGAACTGAACTATCTGGATACCGACAAGATTGTGGCCGGGCTGGGTATCAGTGCCACCTATGACCGAACCCGGCTGCTCGCGTATCCGGTGCGCCTGGACCTGGGTTATCAGTATCAGCAGCTCCAAAAGCGCGATTTCACGCTGGTTGATTTCGACGGCAACGAAACCGACGTTACGGCAGACGGTGACGTTCACGTATTCAGCGGCTCCATCACGCTGAAGTTCTGAGGAGAAGCAGGCCATGAAATACAATAAAACGCTGGCTCTTGTTCCCGCAATTCTGCTCGCCGCCTGCGGTGGTAGTGATGAACAAACCATGAATGAGCACACCGCGCCGGGTTCGGTGGTGTATTCCTTTCCGATGGACGGGCAAGCCGATGTGAGCCCGAAAACCGAACTGGTGCTGCGGTTCTCCCACGCCATTACCGACGATGAGGCCACACTGCGCGAGAAAATCCGCATCATGTCTGGCGATACTTCTCATGACGTTAGCGTCGAAAAAATCGACGGCGGCAAAAGCCTGAAGCTCCAACCGGTGAACAGGCTCGATACCCTGACACGCTACTCCGTCACCTTCGAGCAGCCGCTTTCGACCCAGGGTGGCCGCACCATCGCCACCCCGAACGCCGTCGGCGAGCCGGGCATTCAGTTCGACACGCGGGGCGATTTTACCGCCATCGCCAGCCTGACCAACACAGACGAAACATTCCGGGTGGCCTGGCAGGTGCCGGATGAGGGCAGCGCCTTCCGGGCGATGAATTTCTCCACCTTCCGCCTCGCGATGACCCATCCGGTCCATCCGGACTGGAAAAAACTCGGCGGCACCATTGAACTGCTGGATTCAGACAATCAGGCTGTGCCCGCCACCTTACTGGTCAAAGGCAATCGCATTACGGTTGATCCGTGCCTGACAGCGAATATTGAAGACTGCGGCAGCAAGGCCGATGTGCTGCAGTCAGGCCAGACCTATACACTTAGGCTGAATAACCTGACCAGCCTGACCAACGGCCCGGACGGTGACCGCTTCAGCCAGGAATTCAGTTTCCAGCCCCGCGCTACCGGCCCGACCGTGGTTCTGCAACAGACTGCGGTAGATTCCGGCCTGGCCCAGGGAGCATCGGAAGATGCCGCGCAACGCTCTATCCTGAACGGCCAGATTATCAACGGTGTTACCCTGAACTCTGTACTTCAGGGCGTAGCAGGCCCCTCCCAGCAAACAGGCGATCTGTTTGTTGAGCTGGCTTATGCCCCTGCTTTCAAGTCGGATGAGGCGCTGCCATTGCGGGTACCCAAAGGCAGTGTGCTGAACAGCACCAGCCTGGATGTTCGCATAGGCGGCGAGGTTCCCATCCTGGACGCCGCTACGGGCCAGCTGCAGACGACAGGTAACATCAAGGTCACCATGCTGTCGGATGCGTCTGGCTACCTCAGCCCGAATCCCTATACCGACGACCTGAACGCACCGCGCCATATCACCCTGTTTATGGATGTCTCCATGAACACCGAAGAGGCCCAGCCCAATGCATCGCTGTCTCAGGATCTGATGGGGGTGGAGCTGCGCGGGATTGCGCTGGTCCAGGATGGCATTCTGACGATTGATGCCATCGGCATAGTCGAGCCTAACCTTTTGGGTCAGGAATTTACCGACTCCACCATTGCCTTCCACTTACAGGCGGCCACCGATGTGGACTCTGTACTGGACGCCGATTCAATACGCGAACTGGACACCACATCGCCGCAGCTGGTCAGCTGGATGCCCGGCCCGGAGAGTGCCATTCCCCGCACTCGCCAGGCCATGCAGCGCCCGGGTGATCCCGTGATTCTGAATTTTGATGAACCACTGGACCCAGCGACGGCCTCGAATGGCGTTACCCTGTTTGAAGCTGGAACCGTTGTTGAGAATCTTCATGTGAAAGTGGACGGCACAACGCTCACCATCAATCCTGAGGGCGGCCTGAAACATGGCCTGGCGTACCGGGTCTCTCCGAACGGGCTCTCGGACCTGGCAGGCAACCAAGCCCTCTTCCAGGACCTCGATTTCGTCATGGCCTCAACCGGCGACAACGATGACAGCGTAACGAAACGCTCGCCGATTGCCTTGACGACTTATCCCGGCTTCCCCTGCGTGACCACGGCTGCTGATTTCGGGACTCTGAGCCATGGCCAATGTCTTGATGCAGCGCCCAGCGGCCCTGCTGGCGACATGTTGCCAATTACAGACATGCCGGCAGACCGCCCGATCATTGTCGTGTTCTCCCAGTCCATGCGTGTTGACACGATCAACAGAGAGACATTGGTTGTTGAAAAGGTCAGCGACCCGGCAACCGCTGTCGGCGCCGGCGAGATCGTCAGCGGCCGCATTGAAAAGAACAACCAGCGCATCCGGTTCTTCCCGGATCAGCCATGGGAACCAGGCAGCTTTTACCGCTACACGCTGCGTTCGTCTACCGCCGTGGGCAATTGTGCTCAAGCTATTTGCTCCGACCAGGGGCCGGGTTATCCCCTGAAAACGGATCTCCTGGTCAACCCGGAGGCTGTTGGCGGCCCGGACATGACCATCTACTTTCGGGGCGCCGAGTCCATTGCGTCGGTGTTTACACCACTCCGGAACTTGCCTGTCAGGGATACCAATTCAAACTTTGAAGTTGATTGTCCCACTCTTGGCGGAGAAAGTTGCCTGGAACCATTCGAGCACGAAAGTGATGGAATGGGCGGTTTCCTGCCTTCGGCCAATGCCGCGAAGCTTCTTGTTAAAGGGAAACAGGCAACCGTCCTGGGCGCACCGGCAGGGGCCGCCGTGGGATGTGCGGCCGATACCGAAGGTGGCTGCCCCCGCGACAAGTTCATTTATCAGACCTACGGTTTGAACACCGAAGTCGTTGGTCCCGCCATCGACCCGGAAACCAACAAAGCGGGCATCAAGATTTTACTGTACCCGACTATGCTCGTTGCAACGTCCGCAACCGTAGTGCTGGACGGCCTTGGCGATCAGGTTACCGGCCCGCAGGTACTGAGAATGCGCTACAGCGAGGGTGCAGAAGGCCGCAGGGACCAACTCATTGAAGGCATTATTATAGAAGATGCCAACGGTGGCCCTATCTTCAAAACCACGGCAGAGCTGACCCTCGATGCGCCAAACCTCTCCGTACCGCTCCAGGGGGTGCTCCAGCATAACCTGTACAATCTGCCGATTACATTGAGCCTGGATGGCCCCATCACCTTCTTCGACGATGGCCGGATGCAGATCGAACAGCGCAACAAAAACGCGCCCGACATCAACGTGCTGGTCAGTACCGAAAGTGCGATTGTTAATTCCGGCATCGGGCTGATCAGCTGTCTGGGGGGACTCCTGTTCGGTGATACCTCGGATTGTGAGAACCTTCTTGACGGGTCGTCAGCGGACTCAGGGGCAGTCTTGATTCCGCTGACGATTCCGGAAGGCGGCATCTACCTGAACTTCATCTCAAACCCCATAAAGGAACTGCCGATCGAGCATTAAGTCTTCTATCAACCTCTCGATAGACGTTCAGGCCAGTCTCCGGACTGGCCTTTTTTATGAACAAAGGTCATACCCCTCTATTATCCTTGCTTTCAACTGACAGCCATTTCCTGATAATCTGGTTGCAACTTGAAACTTAAAACAAAAATCCGGGAGAATCCGATGCAAAACGGCACACACTACCGTACCTGTCATCTTTGTGAGGCCATGTGTGGCGTCGCCATTGAGGTGAAGGATGGCAAGATTGCATCCATAAAAGGCGACGAGCAAGACCCGCTCAGCCAAGGCCACATCTGTCCGAAAGCAGTGGCGCTGCAGGATTTGCACGAGGACCCGGAACGGCTCAGGAAGCCGGTACGCAAAACCGCTGACGGTTGGCAAGAAATATCCTGGGATGAGGCTTTTGACCTGGTCGCCAGCCGTCTGCATCAGGTTCGCCGTCAGCACGGCAAAAACAGCGTTGGTGTGTATCTGGGCAACCCCAATGTGCATAATCACGGTGCCATGATGACCACCATGCCGTTCCTGCGGGCCATCGGCACCCAAAACCGGTTCTCGGCAACGTCCAATGACCAGCTACCCCACATGCTGGCAAGCCTGGAGATGTTCGGGCACCAAATTCTGTTCCCTATTCCCGACATCGACAATACTGATCTGTTTATCTGTATTGGTGGCAACCCAATGGCCTCTAACGGCAGCCTGATGACGGTTCCGGATGTGCGCGGGCGACTGAAAGCGCTCAAGCAACGGGGCGGCAAGCTGGTGGTCATCGACCCTCGGCGCACCGAGACCGCAAAGCTGGCCGACGCGTTCCACTTTGTGCGCCCGGGCACCGATGCCTTGGTGCTGATGGCCATGGTATACACGTTGTTTGATGAAAAGCTGGTCAACACCGGTGCGGCCGAGCGTTTACTCAAAGATCTTGACCTGCTGCACCTCGCCTGCCTGAGCTTTGCACCAGAGTCTGTAGCGGACCACACCGGCCTGTCTGCAGAGACCATCCGCCAGCTGGCCCGCGACCTTGCCAACACTCGCAAGGCCGCGTTGTACACTCGCATGGGCACCAGCACTCAGGCCTTTGGTGGCACCACCACCTGGCTGGCCTACTGTCTGAATATTCTTACCGGCAAACTGGATATTCCGGGTGGTGTACTGTTCACTCAGCCCGCTGTGGATCTGATCGCTTTGGGCGCTATGTCTGGCCAGAACGGTCATTTTGGCAAACGCCACAGCCGGGTAAAGAAGCTACCGGAGTTTGCCGGCGAATACCCGGCCAGTACCATGGCGGACGAGATACTGACACCGGGCGAAGGCCAGGTCCGTGCCTTTGTGACAGTAGCTGGCAATCCTGTGCTATCAAGCCCTAATGGCCAGCGCCTGGATCAAGCGCTGGGCGAGCTGGACTTCATGGTATCGATCGATTACTACCTGAATGAAACCACCCGCCACGCCGATGTTATTTTGCCACCGACAGCGGCACTTGAGCGTAGCCATTACGATCTGATTTTCAGCATGTTTGCGGTTCGTAATGTGGCCAAGTACAGCGAGGCGCTGTTTGACCCGGGTGCCGACACCCGTCACGACTGGCAGATTCTTCTGGAACTCGCCCACCGCCTGGAAAAAGAGCGCGCGGGTGGCAGCCTGCCCTTGCGCGCAGAGCTGGGGTGGCGGGCCTTTAAACAAATCGGGCCCGACCCGATACTTGATATGCTGTTAAGAACCGGGCCCTACGGCGCCAACCTGGGCAAGGCGGGCAAGCTGGCGCAACCCGCTCTGGATCTGGTTATGGATATTCTGCCCAAGCGTCATCCGCTGAAAGGGCTGGCAAACCTGAGCCCTTTGAACCGGCGCTGGCAGGATCTGCCCAAGGGCCTGTCATTGTCGTTACTGAAAGGCTATCCGAGCGGGGTCGATCTGGGCCCGCTGCAACCAAGTTTGCCGGAACGCCTGTTCACCCGGGATGGCAAGATCCAGATTGCGCCTCGCCGCTACCTGGCCGATGTGGAACGCCTGAAAGCGTTGCTGGAGCAACCGGCAACTGACGGTTTGCTGATGATTGGCCGGCGCCATGTCCGGAGCAACAACTCCTGGATGCACAACAGCCAGCGACTGGTAAAAGGAAAGAACCGCTGCACATTAATGATTCACCCGCAGGATGCGGATGCTCGCGGTCTTGAAGAGGGCCAGCAGGCACACATCGGGTCTGCTGATCGATCTGTGATATTACCCGTAGAAATAACGAGTGACATAATGCCCGGTGTGGTTTCCATTCCCCACGGCTGGGGGCATAACCGCCCGGGCACTGGCCAGTCCATTGCCACCGCCCATGCTGGTGCCAGCATCAATGATGTGCTGGACGACGCCCAGGTTGATCCGGTTTCTGGCACCTCGGTGTTGAATGGGCAGGTAGTGGACGTCAAAGTCTGGCAAACTGAGGTTCAACGCGAGAAGGCGTGACCCATTCTGAACCGGGAGATTCACTATGCCCAGAGGGCTTCAACTGGCCATCATAGCCATCGGCCTGGTCGTAATCGCGATTTTGTTGTTCTACATCTGGCGGCAAGCAAAGGCCCTTTCTGAGCACCGCTTACGCCAGAGAAAAACAGCAGAATTCCAGGCCAAACGACGGGACGAGATGATCGAAAGCATCCGCATTATTGCCATGGCGGTTGAAGAAGATCAGGTGGAGCACTCTGAGGCCTGCCTGCGATTGAAGGGACTGCTGGACTATGTAGCCCCAGACCTACTGAATAAATCGCCTTACCGGGTGTTCCAGGAGGTTCATGAAAAAATCCAGCACATGCCCACCCATCGTGCCCGGCAAAGCACCGATACCAAATTTGTTCAGAAGATGGACAAAGAGCGTCTTGCGGTAGAAGAACTGCATTCCGATGAGGTACGGCGGGCGGCAACGGCTATTCGGCATTACCGGTTTGACTGAAACCACCCCCTTTATGTAATTTTTTGTAACAGAGAATCGTCGCCACGAAAAATATCACACGTCAAAACAACAGGTTTCGTCGCCTCGAAAAACTGACGCCGCGCTCATTTCTGTTGCGGCACCGTTTTCTGCTTTTCTTTTTCCCAAGTTTGTCTAACTTTAGATCAAGACCCTGCACCATGCCTCCGGGCGATGGTTGGTGTTGTTTTCTCCTGAGCGTTTTGGACAACTCTGCAACAAGCGGGTGATCTTGCCGGCCTAACGTGCCGGCTTTTTTCGTTAGTTTTGGCCCATCATGCCGGCCATCGCCATGATGCTGTCTTTGCTGTTGACCAACTCATCAAACTGCGCCTCGACTGCCTCCCGGTCCAAGCCCAATTGATCGTAGACGGACTGGGCCACCGTCTCACCCGCACCTAATGCCACGCCGCGTTCTGTCAACAGCTGCCGCCCCAACCATAAAAGACGTGAATAGACGTTGTGGAGCCCATCGTAGGCCGGGTTTTTTTGGTAACGGATGGCCAGGGTTACCTCGTCTGGCATGCCCCAGTTTTCCATCAGTTGCGCCGCGATCTGTTCACGGGTGATGCCCAGCAGAAAGTGCTCTATCACACTGGAATCAATATTAGGATTCACCTCCAACGACCGGCACACCAGTTTGAAGTGAGGCGGAAAAACCTGGGCGAGGACTAGATGGCCAAAGTTGTGAAGCAGTCCTGCCAAATAGGCCAGGCCAAACAATGGCCGCTGGCCTCTGGGCATCATACTGGCCAGGATGCCCGCTGACTGGGCCTGCCAGATCGCCTGCTGCCAATAATCCACGTAACCGTCGGGATGATCCTTGGGGTGCTTCAGGGCCCGGCCAAGCGCCAGCCCCATCGCCAGGTTCATAACCAGATCAAAGCCCAGCACTCTGGAGACTGCATCGTGCACAGAGCGCACTTGCCCCGCTGCCGCATAGAAAGACGAAGACGCCCAACTGACCACCTGTGCCGCCAGGCTGGGGTCACTCTCCACCACATCGACCAGGTCACCCATCACCGCATTGGGGTTCACCCGCAAGTGGATAATGCGCTGGGCGGTTTCAGGCAGCGGCGGCAGCTCCAGAGTGTCTTCCAGCCGCTGCTGGATGCGCAAACCGGTAAACTTCTTGATGGCCGAATGCAATTGATCGCGATCCGCGCCATGGTTGTCCAGATTCACACAGACGGTGCCGGTCTCTACCGCGCAATCAAAACGATCGGCATTGACCGTCAACTGCGCAAAATCCTCGGCCGGCATCACAATGGCCAGGTTCTGGTCCGTCAATTCCAGAGCTACAGAGGCCAGCTGGTCAACGCGGCGATCCACCACCGTGGGCCAACCGGTTAATGAGGGTAATGCCGGCAGCTCCTGCAACCCTGACCGCTGGCGCACTCGTACCTGTTCGCGGCGCTGCATCATTCTCAGATCCCGGCCCAGGCGCTTGTTTAGCAGCTCAAGATCGAGCATATCGTCACGACGGCAAATAACCTGCAGATTACCGTCGCTGTCGGTCAGCAACACCATTCGTAACACATGGTGGGCTTGGACCTGGCTCACGCTCCGCAATGACACACCGGCGGCATTGTCGCCAAGAGCTTGTTGAACCACGACAGGCAGTTCCATAACTATCTCCGAATGAATGTTCAATTTCTATTTGGCTGCATTTCGCAGGTATTATCAAGGTAACAACCAACAATAACTGACTCAGCGCAAGACTCGCTGTCGCTATGGCACCACGGGCTCATACCTCACCGTAACGACTGTTTTCTCCAAGCCATCGACGAATCAGAGCGTCAACCGCTTTCGGCTGCGCCATCAAACCCGGTGCCATCTCCTTGACCGGTTCTATCCAGCCCTTGTCCCGCTCAAACTCTGCCAGCCGGAATTGCATCAAGCCGGTTTGACGGGTACCCAGCACCTCACCGGGACCGCGAATCTCAAGATCCTTTTCCGCAATGAAAAAGCCGTCCTGGCTGTCTCTCAGCGCCTGCAACCTGGCTTTACCGTTATTAGACAAGGGCGGGTGGTACATCAACACACAGAAACTCGCCTGCTCGCCCCGGCCTACCCTGCCCCGCAACTGATGCAGCTGTGCCAGGCCGAGGCGTTCCGGGTTTTCAATAATGATCAGTGAGGCGTTGGGCACATCCACACCCACCTCAATTACCGTCGTCGCCACCAGAAGATCAAGCTCACCGGTCTTAAAACTCGCCATCACATCGGCCTTTTCCTGGGCCTTCAATCGCCCGTGCACCAGTCCGATTTTCAGGTCTGGCAGGCGTTCGGATAACTCCTGTGCGGTCACTTCTGCAGCCTGACACTGCAATGCCTCGGATTCTTCGATCAGGGTACAGACCCAGTAGGCCTGGCGGCCAGCCTGACAAGCACCGCGCACTCGCTCAACGATGTCGTCACGGCGACTGTCTGGCAGCACGATTGTTTCGATAGGCTTGCGCCCCGGAGGCAGCTCGTCAATGACCGAGGTATCCAGATCGGCGTAGGCGCTCATGGCGAGAGTTCTGGGGATCGGCGTTGCCGTCATGATCAACTGGTGAGGTGCCAGGCTGCCGCCAACGCCCTTTTCCCGCAGGGCAAGACGCTGGTGCACGCCAAAGCGGTGCTGTTCATCAACGATCACCAGAGCCAGTCGCTGAAACCGGACTTCGTGCTGGAACAGCGCATGAGTGCCGATGACCACTTGCGCACGACCCTCTGCCACCGCCGCCAGCGCTTCTTGCCGGGCTTTGCCTTTGACCTTGCCTGATAACCAGGCAAGCCTGACACCCAACGGCTCAAGCCAGTCTGAAAAGTTCCGGTAGTGTTGCTCCGCCAGGATCTCGGTAGGTGCCATCAGGGCCACCTGCGCGCCCGCCCCCAGGGCCTGTATAGCAGCCAGCGCGGCAACCACGGTTTTGCCGGAGCCGACATCACCCTGAACCAGACGCAACATGGGTATTGGCTGGCTGAGATCCTGGCGGATGTCCTTCACAACGTATTTTTGCGCACCGGTCAGTGCAAAAGGCAATTGTTCCAGAAAACGCTCCGCCAAGTCGCCCGCAGGCAATAGCGGTAATGCGTGCCGGGCCTGTATTTGCTGTCGAACACGCAACAAACTGAGCTGGTGCGCGAGTAACTCCTCCATAACAAGTCGCTGCTGGGCGGGATGACAACCTTCCATCAATAAATGGACTGGCGAGCCGGCAGGCGGCAAATGCACCAGCTTTACCGCCTCAGTGATTCCGGGCAGCTGGTAATCTGCCATCAACGCCTCTGGCAACCAGTCTTTAATCGGGAAACGCTCAAGATAACCCAGCGCCTGTTGGCACAGCCCCCTTACCCTTGGCTGCTGAATACCCTCAGTCAGTGGGTAGACCGGAGTCAGGGTGGCTTCACTGGCGGCGGGCATGGGCGGTGGGTTGGTCTGGTATTCCGGATGATAGAATTCATAACCCGCCCGACCGGGGCGGACCTCACCAAAGCACCGAACTCTGGTGCCTTCAACCAACTGGTTCTTTTGGGCGGCATTGAAATGGAAAAAGCGCATCACCAGAAAACCGGTGTCATCGCGCAACGTCACCTGCAGTGAGCGCCGGCGCCCCATGACCAGGTCGGTTTTCATCACTTCGCCTTCAACCACAGCAACGTCGCCGATGCGCAGGCTACCCATGGGCACTATCCGAGTGCGGTCTTCGTACCGGTGGGGAAGGTGGAACAGGAGATCCTGAACGGAGTGGATGCCCAGCTTGGCAAGCTTGTCCGCGAGGGCGCTTCCTACGCCCTTGAGCTGGGTAACCGGGATGTCATCCAGTGACGTCATAAGTACCCTCCGGCGCGCTAAGCGACCGCCGGCGGCTCAGTTTTGGCCCGCTCCATCACGCGGCACTGACTGGCGGCCAGTGATAGCACATCAATCGCTTTGGGGCGGGGAAACGTAACACGCCAGGCCAGCGCGACGGTTCGGAATGGCACTGGCGCAGCAAACGGGCGTACCACCAGAATGTCTTCCTGGTACTTCATGCCGGTGGCGGCTGACAACGGCAGTACCGTAATGCCAAGACCGGACGCCACCATATGGCGGATGGTTTCAAGTGAACTGCCTTCGGTGACGAGTTCGGGCGTGCCATGATCAACCCGCTTGGTGATCGCATCCACAAGTGGCGGGCAGGATTCCAGCACCTGATCCCGGAAACAGTGCCCCGGGCCCAGCAACAACAGCGGTTCTTTCGACAGTTCTTCAGGGGTAATCTGATCTTTTTTCGCCAGCGCGTGATCGGCCGGCAGCAGCACCACAAACGGCTCGTCATACAGCGGCAGCGTTACCACTTCGGGCTCTTCAAACGGTAACGCAATAATGATCGCGTCCAGGTCTGAATGCCTCAGTTTCTGGCGCAGACTGGCCGTGTAATTTTCTTCGATATAGAGCGGCATGCTGGGCGCGGCCCGGCGCAGTTCCGGCAACAGATGCGGGAACAGGTAAGGGCCAATGGTGTAGATGGCGCCGACCTTCAACGGTGAGTTAAGCTGGTTTTTACCATCCTGAGCCATGTCTTTGATAACGCCCACCTGATCAAGCACGCGTTGGGCCTGCTCGATAATTCGCTGACCTACCTCAGTGACGCGGATGCTGCTTTTGCTCCGTTCAAACAGCGGAATACCAAGCTCTTCTTCCAGTTTTTTTACCGCCACACTCAGAGTGGGCTGACTAACGTGACAACGCTCCGCCGCACGGCCAAAATGCCTTTCCCGGGCAAGCGTAACGACGTATCGTAACTCGGTGAGTGTCATGTTGAGCTCCGGTCAGTGGGTGCGGGTCGAAGTTTTACATACTTTATCAGCGAAAGCATAAGGATTGAAATTGTCTATGGCAATGACAGATCACAAGCAATCTGCGCGAATACTGGTGGCCGGCTGTGGCAAGTTAGGTGGCGACATAGCAACTCTACTTTCGACAGATGCCGAGGTGTACGGACTGCGCCGCAATCCGGACCAGGTTCCGGTAGGCGTAACCGGAATCGCTGCCGACCTGACCCAACCCGAGACGCTCACCGGCCGCCTGCCAAAGTCACTTGATGTAGTCATTTATTGCCTGACCCCTTCAAGCTATGACGAACAGGGCTACCACGATGCCTACGTGACCGGACTGCAGAATCTGCTCGATGCACTCGGAAACGAGCCCCTGACCAGGCTGATTTTTATCAGCAGCACCAGTGTGTATGCCCAGAATGATGACGGATGGGTAGACGAAACCAGCCCGACAGAGCCAGACCGATTCACCGGCCAGTACATCCTGAAAGGCGAGCAAACCGCACTGAACAGCATCCATCCGGCTACCGTGGTCCGCTTTAGTGGCATTTATGGTCCTGGCCGACAGCGTTTTCTGGAAGAAGTGCTCGAGGGCCGGATGAATCCGCAGGCACCAGCACCCTTCAGCAATCGCATTCACGAGAAAGATGCCGCCAGAGCGGTGGCCTGGCTGAGCGAACAAGCCCTGGCAGGCAAGGAAATAGACAACCTGTACATTGGCACGGACTGCGAGCCGGTCAGGCTGGACGAGGTCGTAGCGTGGGTTCGGCAGCAGGTACCGTGCAAGCAACCGGTGGAAAGCGCTCGCAAAGGTGGTCGAGCGGGGAGCAAGCGGTGTGACAATCGGAGATTGCTTGAGGGTGGCTTTCAGTTCCGGTACCCGGACTATCGTGCCGGGTACCGGGAGATGATCAACAGCCTTAACTGAGCACCATCACCGCTTCCATTTCTACAGGAACACCCTTCGGCAATGCTGACACGCCCACTGCAGCGCGGGCCGGGTAAGGCTCCTGGAAATAGGTCGCCATGACTTCGTTAACGGTGGCAAAGTTCGCCAGATCGGTCATGTAAATGTTCAGTTTGACGATGTCTTTGAGCTCGCCACCGGCGGCCTCGCACACGGCTTTGAGGTTTTCAAACACCTGACGGGTTTTGGCCGCAAAATCACCAGCTACCACCTCCATGGTCGCCGGGTCTAACGGAATCTGGCCAGACAGATACACGGTGTCCCCTGCTTTGACGGCCTGGGAGTATGTGCCGATCGCCTGCGGGGCATTTTCGGTCTGGATAACAGATTTGTTGGTCATGACGTGTACTTTCCTTTCGTCTAAAACGCCAATCGTCGCCCTTGGCTGCGGTGCCTGTCAACCATACCTGCACCTGCTCAGTGGCGAACCCGGCTGATATGAGTCACTGCCCGAACATTCCGCACCCGGCGCATCACTCTGGCCAGGTGCCGGCGGCCATGCACATGCACCACGAGGCTGACAATGCCGAATTTGGCATTCTGATCTTCAACGCTGATCCGCTCGATGTTGCCATCGGCAATCGCCACCGCATTAGCCACTTCGGCAATCACGCCGCGCTGCCGCTCAAATTCGACACGCAACTCGACCGAAAACTCATCGGTAATATCCTTGGCCCACTTCAGATGGGTCAGGCGCGCCCGGCTTTCATCGTCCTCCGGCAATTTTGAGCAGGTATCCGAGTGAATCACCATGCCTTTGCCGGAGTCCATCACGCCCAGCACCGGATCGCCCGGGATCGGCTTGCAACAGTTGGCAAACTTCACCAACAAGCCCTCGGTACCACGAATGGTTACCGCGCCCTGCTTGCTGCCCGGAACGGCTTCCAGGCTAGAGGGTGTATCCAGGGATTCGTTGCCCGACACTAACTGGCGTGCAACCAGGTAGGCCATTCGATTGCCAAGACCAATATCACTGATCAGGTCATCAAAACTGTTAACCTGATTGTGATTCACCACCGACTGTTTCTGGGCGTCACTGATATCGGAAAGCTTGGCACCGAAGCCTTTCAGAGACTTCTTGAGCAGAGCGCGCCCGAGTTCAATCGATTCAGCCCGTTTACGGGTTTTCAGAACGTGGCGGATGCTGCTCCTGGCCTTGCCAGTCACCACAAAGCTGAGCCAGGCCGGGTTGGGTTTGGCACCCGGAGCGGTGATAACTTCCACAGTCTGGCCGCTCTGCAGGGGTTGGCTCAAAGAGGCCAGGTTGCGGTTAATGCGGCAGGCGACCGAGGCGTTGCCAATGTCGGTGTGAATCGCGTAGGCAAAGTCCACCGGCGTAGCGCCACTGGGCAGCTCCATGATGCGACCTTTGGGGGTGAACACGTAGATCTCATCCGGAAACAGATCAACCTTCACATGCTCGATAAACTCCATAGAATCATCGGCCCGCTCCCGCATTTCCATCAGGCCTTCTACCCAGCGGTCAACTCTCGACTGGTTGATGTTGGAAAGACCTGGCTCTTCATGCTTGTACATCCAATGGGCCGCAATGCCATTGTTGGCGATATGCTCCATTTCTTCTGTACGGATCTGGATCTCGATGTTCACGTGCATGCCAAACAATGTCGTGTGTAGCGACTGATACCCGTTGGCCTTGGGCATGGCAATGTAATCTTTGAAGCGACCGGGGAGAGGCTTGTACAGGCTGTGAACGGCGCCCATGATGCGATAACAGTCGTCTTCGGTATCGGTGATGATACGAAAGGCGTAAACATCCATGATTTCATGGAAGGATTTCTGCTTGAACTTCATCTTATTATAGATCGAGTTCAGGTGCTTCTCGCGCCCCAGAATTCGCCCCGGCAGGCCGCGCTCTTCAAGTTTTTCCTGCAATTTGCCACGGATGTCATCAATGATTTCCCGGTGACTGCCCCGCAGTTTATCTACTGCCTTGGAAATGTATTTGGAACGCATCGGGTAAAGCGAGCTGAAACCCAGGTCCTCCAGCTCTGTGGATATGGAGCGCATGCCCAATCGGTTGGCGATAGGGGCATAAATGTCGAGGGTTTCCGTGGCGATGCGCTGGCGCTTTTCATAGGGCATGGGCCCCAACGTGCGCATATTGTGCAGACGGTCGGCCAGCTTGACCAAAATCACCCGAATGTCCTTGGCCATGGCCAGGGTCATTTTCTGGAAGTTCTCTGCCTGGGCCTCGGCCCGGGAGCGGAACTCAATCTGGGTTAGCTTGGAAACGCCATCGACCAGCTCCGCTACGTCTTCTCCAAACTGCTCTGACAACGCATCTTTGGGAATACCGGTATCTTCGATAACATCGTGGAGCATCGCCGCCATCAGGCTTTGATGGTCCAGCCTGAGATCGGCCAGAATATGGGCCACCGCAAGGGGATGGGTGATGTAACGGTCGCCGCTTTTGCGCATTTGCCCTTCGTGGGCTTGCTCAGCGTAATAGTAGGCCCTTCGCACCTGATTGATGCGACTGGTATCCAGATATGAGCTTAGCTCTTTGGCCAGCTCTTCAACCGTTGCCTCTGCCGACACCGCGCCTCCACCATTTTATTGATACGCCAGGGACAAAAAAGCCCGAATGCATGCATCCGGGCTTTCCTTTGTCCTTCCAGCAGACTCTTATAGATACACTATAAACTGCCGGGACACATTTCAATGGTTCTTCATCACTAACAGGTATTTATATGAACCCTGCCGGCAATTCTTTACTCGTCGTCATCTTCTTTCAAAAGATCGCGACTCACCAGACCTTCGGCAATTTCGCGCAGTGCGATCACCGTCGGCTTGTCATTTTCTTCCGGCACCATTGGCTCCGAACCCTTAGTGGCAATCTGGCGCGCTCGTTTGGTCGCCAGCATCACCAACTGGAAGCGGTTATCAACGTGTTCCAGACAATCTTCAACGGTAACTCGTGCCATTATCTTCCCCGACAAAAAGAATCACTGATTTAGCAGACCGAGTAGTTTACTGCGCCCGGTTCAATTTGTATACAGCGAAAGCCACGATCAAGCGCTACCGGCCAGCCCGGCCAATAAGCGATGATGCCGAGCCTGCTGCACCGGCATGGCTAGCCTGCGGGCGCGGGCGATGGCCAACAAATCTGCAAGGGCAACCGCAAAGTCGTCGTTCACCACCAGGTAATCGAACGCTACCGCATGGCGACACTCTTCCTCGGCTTCTGATAACCGGCGCTCTACCACATCCGGAGCATCGGTACCGCGGCCGACCAGTCGCTGGCGCAATACCTCGGCAGACGGCGGAACGATAAAAATACTGACACATTCAGGAATCAACCGGCGCACCTGTTCAGCACCCTGCCAGTCAATTTCCAGGATCACGTCCTGGCCTTTCGCCAGGGCTTCTCGCACCCACACCTGAGACGTGCCGTAATAATTCCCGAACACATCGGCATGCTCAAGAAAATCACCACGGGCGATCATGGCCTCGAACTCATTACGGCTGACAAAGTGATAGTTCACCCCATCCTGTTCGCCTTCACGCATGGGGCGGGTGGTGTGTGATATCGACACCCTCAACTGAGCGTCCTGTCGAAGCATTTCCGACACGAGGCTGGTTTTACCTGCACCCGAGGGTGCGGAAATTACAAACAGGGTTCCCTGCTCACCGGCCTGACTCATCGCTAACTGACTCCCGAAATACGGTTTATGGCCGCCTTAGGTGGCCAGAAAGCGGCAAATTATACGGGGTTTGACGTATCTGCGCATCCCGCACAATCCTGAGATGTTAATATGGCCAAACTAACCAGGAACAGACGGATGCGCAGCATGAACAAACTTCTGATCATCATGGACCCCAAACACAAGCAACAGACCGCACTGTCCCGCGGAATTGAACTGGCCCGGGCAACCGGTGCCAGCCTGGAGGTGGTCGCTTTTGTGCATGAGTACCTCGAGGTCTTGCCACCGGACCCAGCGGTCCATAAAACCGCCAAAGAGTCACTGATTGAGCTCCGCCAGCAGTGGCTGGAGCAAATGCTGGCTTTGGCAGAGTGCACCGATCTGAGCATCACCACCCAGACGGTTTGGGAAAAGCACATCCACCGGTGGATTACCGAGCGCTGCCAGAACAACGCCATCACGGCCGTAGTGAAAACCGGCAACCGGTCAGAAACGTTCCTGTACACACCCACCGACTGGCACCTGATTCGCGAATGCCCGGCCCCGGTGATGCTGGTCGCGGCCAACAAGTGGAACAAAGCCCACCCCATTCTGGCGGCGATTGATCTGAGCTCAGACAAGCCGGTTAAAAGCGCACTGAACAATCGGATTATTGATCAAGCCTGGCATCTGGCAAAAGCCATGGGCACCGACCTGCATCTGGTACACGCTCTACACACCTCAGTGGTACTGGCCGATCTGGACATTATTGACCCGGTCGCCCAGGCTCAGAAACGCGAAGAAACGCTAAAACCGAAAATCGAGCACCTCTGCCACACCTGGCAGATCCAGCCTGAGCATGTACACATCGTTTCCGGCCCGGCCCAGAAGGTCATCCCCAGTGTTGCCAACACCATCAAGGCCGATATGCTGGTGATTGGCACGACCGGTAAAACCGGACTCGCCGCCCGAGTGATCGGCAATACCGCGGAGAAAGTTCTAACGCACCTGCGAACCGATCTGCTGGCCATCAAGCCAGCAGAGTGACCGAACCACCGCTTACTCCAGGTTCTGCACCTGCTCGCGCATCTGTTCGATCAGCACCTTCAGGTCGACTGCGGCGCGAGTGACTGCAGCATCTATGCTTTTACTGCTGAGAGTATTGGCCTCCCGGTTCAATTCCTGCATCAGAAAATCCAGTCGTCGGCCGATGGCGTCGTCGCTGTGCAGGGTTTCAGTCACTTCGCTGACGTGGGCATCCAGGCGGTCCAACTCCTCAGCAACGTCACTTTTCTGCGCCAACATCACCATTTCCTGAGCCACACGGTCGGCATCAAGCTCGACTTTCGCCTTGGCAAAACGCTCACGCAGACTGGTTTCCTGTGCCGCCAGCAAATCGGGCATCCGCTCGCGCACCTCGGCGACCAGTCGGCTCATGGTAGCCAAGCGATCGTCGAATAACGGCCGCAGGCGGTCGCCTTCACGCTCTCTCACGCTCACCAGATCGGCAACGGTATCCGCAAACAGGTTGGCGGCAGCTTCTTTGGCGGCACTGTAGTCTGTTTCAGGAACCGACAGTACGCCAGGCCAGCGCAGAATATCCAGGGCATTGATATGGGCCGGATTATCCAGCATTCGATTAATGTGGTTGGCAGCCTCGTTTACCGCCTTCGCCATTTCATCGCTGATTTCAAAGCTCTGTACCTCATTCTCTGTTGACTGCAGGCGCATCGACACATCCACCTTGCCACGCTTCAACCCCTTACGCAGCTCTTCCCGAAAGCGGTTTTCCAGTTCTCGGAAGGCCTCGGGCAATCGAAACGAAGGCTCCAGGTAACGGTGATTCACCGTCCGGATCTCACAGGTCAGGGTTCCCCAGTCACCTCGGGTATCCTTGCGGGCAAAAGCTGTCATGCTGCGGATCATATTGGCTCCAGTACGGGTAAACAGACGCTCCGAGTCTAACAGGGTATCCGCCCGGGCGGCGAACCCAACCAAAGATCAACGGCCGCCCTCCCCGCCCTTACGCTGCACCATGATATACTCAACGCCTTTTCAACATTCCGCCCGGCAGCAGTCCGGACACTAATGATCAACAAACAGGACACACCATGCGACCAAGTGGCAGAACGCCCGAGCAACCCAGAGACGTCCGCATTACGCGCAACTACACTCGCCATGCTGAAGGCTCTGTACTGGTAGAGTTCGGCGACACCAAGGTGATCTGCACCGCCTCCGTAGAGAACAAGGTACCACCGTTCCTGCGCGGCGAAGGCAAAGGCTGGATCACCGCTGAATACGGCATGCTGCCCCGCTCCACCGGCAGCCGCATGGGCCGTGAAGCCGCCCGCGGCAAACAGGGTGGCCGCACCGTAGAAATCCAGCGACTGATCGGGCGCTCACTGCGCGCTGCGGTCGACATGAAAGCCCTGGGTGAACACACCATCACCATCGACTGTGACGTCATCCAGGCCGATGGCGGCACTCGCACCGCAGCGATCACTGGTGGCTGCGTGGCTCTGGTCGATGCCCTGAACCACCTGGTCGCCACCAAGCGTCTGAAAAAATCTCCGCTGAAGCAGATGGTGGCGGCGGTGTCGGTGGGCGTTTACAAAGGTACGCCGGTGGCCGACCTGGACTACCCGGAAGATTCCGAGGCCGAAACCGACATGAACGTGATCATGACCGATCAGGGTGGCTTCATCGAGATTCAGGGAACTGCGGAAGGCGCACCGTTCGAGCAGTCGGAGCTAGACTCGATGCTGGTACTGGCACGGCAGGCGATTGATAAGCTGTTTAAGCTGCAGAAAGAAGCGCTGGCCGAATAAATCAGACGACAACTGCACAGGTAGCGGGTTCGGAGGGGGAGACCTTTCCGGACACGCGGCCGGCCTTCCTAGAGCCCGATTTCGATGTCGTAATCCATGATCACCGGCGCGTGATCGGAGAACCGGGTGTCCTCGTCGATCCAGCCATCGCGAATGGTCTTGCGGATCCCGGGGGTCAGCAGCTGGTAATCTACCCGAATGCCCGCCTTCTTGCGGGAACCCTCAGCACTCTCCGGCCACCAGGTAAACTGATTGCTCTGCTTGTTGATCTCACGGAAGCCATCAATACAGCCCATTTCATCAAACAACCGATCCAGCCAGGCACGTTCATGGGGCAGGAAGCCCGAAAAGTCGAGCTTGTGATAAAGCGGGCTGGCATCCGTAACGTGATGAGCCGTCTGCAGGTTGGCGCAGAAAATAAACTGCCGGCGCTTGCGCAGAGTCTTCTGCATATGCAAGCCGAAAGCCTCCAGAAACTCGTCCTTATGGTCCAGCACGGTCAGGTCGTCGTCGCCGATTAATTCATCTTCGCGGCCGAGTGCATTGGGGGCCAGCACGCAGGCCACCGACACCTTGTCGAAGTCGGCCTGAATAAACCGGCCCTCACGATCCGCCTGCTCATTGGCAAAACCGTACATGATCGCCTTCGGGAAATGCCGGGTGTAGATACCCACGCCACCGTGCTCATTCAGCTCACCGTCAATAAAGTAAGCCTCGTAACCTTCCGGGATCAGGTGCTTGTCCTCAATCTCGTAGGCGCGCATGCGGTGGTCCTGAACACAGACGACGTCAGCGTCTTGCTCGGCCAGCCAGTCGAAAAAGCCTTTTTCAACGGCCTGTTCAAGACCATTGACGCTGATTGATACTACCCGCATACGTGTTCCCTGATTCGGTTTGTGTGTATGATACCGGTTTTCCACTTTAATTAAAGATCAAACCCCGCCAGAAGCCTTGCCATGCATGACTATCAGCAAAAATTTATCGAGTTTGCCATTGACCGGAACGTTCTGCGCTTTGGAGAATTTACACTCAAATCCGGGCGCACCAGCCCCTATTTTTTTAACGCCGGGCTGTTTAACACCGGTGATGACCTGCTACAACTAAGCAAGGCCTATGCCGCTGCAATAGAACGCAGCGGCCTGAATTATGACATTATTTTCGGGCCCGCCTATAAGGGCATTCCGTTGGCCACAGTAACCGCGATGGCGCTGGCAACAGACGGTAACAGCAAACCCTTTGCCTTCAACCGCAAAGAAAAGAAAAATCATGGTGAGGGTGGCAGTATTGTGGGCGCCCCGCTGGAAGGCAAAGTGCTGATCGTTGATGATGTCATTACCGCCGGCACCGCCATTCGCGAATCCATCGACATTATCCGCGCAGCTGGTGCCGAGCCGGCAGGTGTGCTGATTGCGCTGGATCGCCAGGAAAAAGGCAACGGTGAACGCTCTGCCATTCAGGAAGTTGAACAGGAGTTTGGCATTCCCGTTGTCAGTATTATTTGCCTTGAACAGGTGCTCGATTACCTGAAGTCTAATCCGGAGTTTGCCGGCCACGCGGATGCCGTGGCCAGCTACCGGGACCGTTACGGAGTCTGATTCATGCCACACCGTGTGACCAAATCGACGGTTATTACCGGCCTGGCGGCTGCAGGATTACTGTTTGCCACCAGCGTGCAGGCCACCATGTATCGTTACACGGACGAAAACGGTCAACTGGTGATCAGCAACACCATCCCGCAGGAAGCAACTCAGCGCGGCTACGACATCCTCAGCAACAACGGGCGGGTGCTTGAAAGCATTCCACCAGCTCCAACGGCCGATGAAATCGCCGCTCGTGAAGCCGAAAAAGAACGCCAAAAGCAGCTAGAACTGCAGCGCGCCCAAGACCGCGAACTGCTCAAGCGCTACAGCCACCCCGACCAGGCCGTTCGCGCCATGCATCGGAAGGTTCGCGAACTGGAAGGCATTATCCAGCTTAAGCGAGGCAACATCTCGGTGATCACCAGCCAACTGGATAGCGAACAAAGCCGAGCCGCCGATCTTGAACGGGCAGGCCGGGACATTCCGGAAGCCACACTGGACAGAATCCGCCGGCTGGAATCACAAGCTCGGGATATTGAGAGAGAAATTGCTGCTCAGCGACAGGATATCGGCGCGATGAAAAGAGAGTTTGAAGCAGAGATTGAGCGCCTTGAGGTAATTACCGAAAAGGCTCGCACGCTTCCTCTGGATCCCGAATAACAGACCCCTCTTCACCCACAAAAAGGGCGCTCAAATGAGCGCCCTTTTTGTTGGACAACCACTCAGCCTTTTGATCAGGCAGAAGCGGTTTCCGTCTTCGCAGCAGGAGCCTTACGAGCAGCGGTCTTACGAGCGGCCGGCTTCTTTGCGGTAACGGACTTCTTGGCATCCTGAGCGGCTTCAGAAACAGCGTCAGCACCTTCGGCAGCTTCCTTTTCCAGCTTGGCAACCAGTTCAGCGGCGAAGTTGCCGAAACGGCTGTTCAAGGTGCGCAGCTGTCCGAACAGGTTCTCGGAGTAGCCAGTGTAACGCTTACGCAGGCCCTTAACGCTGTATTCACGAACTTCTGTTTCCAGCTTCTCGGCGTAGTCGAACGGCTTGGCCGCCAGCTTCTTCTGCTGCTCTTCAGCCGCATTGATGCCTTTCTCTACGATGTCCTGCAGTTGTTCCTGGTAGGATTTCAGTTTACCCATGGTATGTCTCCTTGATTTATCGGATCGTTCCGGCGCTGGCGATGATTCGGCGCGCCTTCAGTAACTTTCACCTCTCAAGGTACGGATAAAAATTAGAATGTTCATACTAAAACTCTGCGGTCGTTTTTGCCGATTGTTCACTTGATCGTCAGATAAGCGCTGGCGTATTCGCTCCCGAATTTTTGCAGCCCGTCTCCCGGTTTTATTCAGGCTCGTTACGACTGAAAAACACAGGGGCGTGCGAGTTTGCCATCAGCACCGTGGATGTTGATGGCCTGGAAAGCCGGCGCTCAGACCCGGTACATGTTGACTTGACCTGAGCACCGTACAGGGCGAGGTTACCAGCGAAAAATGACCCAGCTCGGAATCAGCAGGTCTGACTCAGAATCCTGGATCCAGCCACCATCTGACGGCACCAGGTAATACTCGGGGCCAACCTCTGGCACCACTTTGATTTCCATCAGCTGGCCGTTGACCCGATATTCGTAGAATATCTCGTTTTCGCCCGGCCGGATGACGATTTCGGGGCCACCCTCCGGTGGCTGATAATCCGAAATGACAACGGGGTCCTGCGGCGTCACCACCGGAGTGGCGTCCAGCGCACCTTCTTGCTGAGCCATAACAGGTGCTGACACAAACCCAACCAGCATGGCGGAACAGGCGATTCGCTTCATTTTCGTGATACCCTTTGGTTAATCTTTCTGGCTACAAAATTGCCCTCTGTTTAAAGAGTTGCACAAGCCAACCCACGCTTCAATCAGATTCCGGGCCTGCTTTGACATGACTGAGAAAAAGACTCCACCTGTGGTGCTTGTGGACGGATCGTCCTACCTGTTTCGCGCGTACCATGCGCTGCCACCGTTGACCACCAGCAAGAACCACCCCACCGGCGCCATCAAGGGCGTTGTCAGCATGTTACGCCGGCTGGAGCAGGATTTTCCGGGATCAAAAGTGGTGGTGGTATTTGACGCCAAGGGCAAGACCTTTCGCCATGATATGTATGAAGCGTACAAAGCCAACCGGCCGCCAATGCCGGAAGACCTGGCGATGCAGATAGCGCCCATTCATGAGATCGTCCGCGCCATGGGCCTGCCACTTTTGATTGTGCCCGGTGTGGAGGCCGACGATGTCATCGGCACTCTGGCCTTTGAGGCCACCAGTAAGGGCATTGACGTGGTGGTATCTACGGGCGACAAAGATATGGCCCAGCTGGTGAGCGACCACGTTACCCTGATCAACACCATGACCGAAACGGCCATGGACCGAGACGGGGTGATCGAAAAATTTGGCGTAACGCCAGAGCAAATCATCGACTACCTGGCCCTGGTGGGCGACAAAGTAGATAACATCCCGGGTGTGAACAAATGCGGCCCGAAAACCGCCGTTAAATGGCTCGAAACCTACAACGACCTGGACAACCTGATTGACCATGCCAGCGAAATCAAAGGCAAAATCGGTGAGTATCTCCGGGAAGCCATCGAAACCCTGCCCCTGAGCCGCGAGCTGGCGACCATCCGCCTGGACGTGGAACTTGAGTTCGGGCTGGAAGACCTGGAACACCGTCAACAGCAAAACGAAGCGTTGCTGGACCTGTTCCGTGAATACGAATTCCGGGGCTGGGTCGCCGAACTGGAAAACACCAGCAGCCAACCCTCAGCAGCGCCCGCCCCTGCATCAGAACCCCAGAAGGCCGTGGAGAAACGTTACTCGGTGATCACCGACCAGGCCGAATTCGACCGCTGGCTCCAACGACTGAAAGCCGCCGACCAATTTGCCTTCGATACTGAAACCACCAGCCTGCGCTACATGGACGCCGACGTGGTGGGCGTATCGTTTGCCGCAGAGCCGGGCGAAGCCGCTTATGTGCCCTTGGCTCACGATTACATGGGCGCGCCAGATCAGCTCGACCGCGATGGCGTGCTGGCACAGCTCAAACCGTTACTGGAAGACCCCGCACAGAAGAAAATCGGCCAAAATCTGAAATACGACAAAAACGTGCTGGCCAACCATGGCATTCAGCTGGAAGGCATCAGCGACGACACCATGGTGGAGTCTTACGTGCTCAACTCCGTGGTCACACGCCACGATATGGACAGTCTGGCCCGGGAGTATCTGGGTGAGCAAACCATTACCTTTGAATCCATTGCCGGCAAAGGCGCCAAGCAGCTTACATTCAATCAGATTGATCTGGACAAGGCTGGTCCCTATGCGGCGGAAGACGCAGACATTACTCTGCGACTGCATCAAGTCCTCAGCCCCAGACTGAAGAACACCGGCCGGCTGGAATCGGTGTACCGGGACATCGATCTGCCCCTGGTACCGGTATTGGCTCGCATGGAACAACGGGGCACTCTGATCAGCGCCAGCACCCTGCGCCAGCACAGCCAGGAATTGGCCGAGCGCATGGCCGAGCTGGAGAAAGAAGCCCACGAGGTGGCCGGCGAAGCGTTCAACCTGGGCTCCACCAAACAATTGCAGGCCATTCTTTACGATAAGTTCGGCCTCAGAGTGATCAAGAAGACCCCGAAAGGCGCGCCCTCCACCGCCGAGCCGGTGTTGCAGGAACTCGCCCATGAGCACGAATTGCCCCGGCTGATCGTGGAGCATCGTAGCCTGAGCAAGCTCAAGTCGACGTATACCGACACCCTGCCAGAACTGATTCACCATCGTACCGGGCGCGTGCATACGTCTTATCATCAAGCCGTGACCGCAACCGGCCGGCTGTCGTCGTCCGAGCCCAACCTTCAGAACATTCCCATTCGTAGCCCCGAAGGCCGCCGAATTCGACAGGCTTTTATAGCGCCGAAAGGGTACAAACTGCTGGCGGCGGACTACTCCCAGATTGAATTGCGTATCATGGCGCACCTGTCTGGCGACAAGGGCCTGCTGAAAGCGTTTGAACACGGCGAAGACATCCACAAAGCCACTGCCGCAGAAGTTTTCGGGGTCAGTCTGATTGAAGTCACGTCTGACCAACGCCGCAGCGCCAAAGCCATCAACTTCGGCCTGATCTACGGCATGTCGGCTTTTGGCCTGGCCCGCCAGCTGGATGTAAATCGCAACGTTGCGCAGGAGTACATTGACCGCTACTTTGATCGTTACCCCGGCGTATTGAAGTACATGGACAACATTCGCAAGCAGGCTCACGACGACGGCTACGTTGAAACCCTGTTTGGCCGTCGCCTCTACCTGCCCGAGATCAATGCTCGCAACAAGCAACTGCAACAAGCCGCCGAGCGCACCGCGATCAATGCCCCGATGCAGGGAACGGCGGCAGACATCATCAAACGGGCAATGATTGATGTGGATAACTGGCTGCACCAGGAGCACGCCGACAATGCCTGTATGACCATGCAAGTGCACGACGAACTGATCATAGAAGTGCGGGAAGATGTTGTGAACGCGGTTAAAGATGGCCTGATCAAGCGGATGTCGGCGGCGGCCAGCCTGAACGTACCGTTGTTGGTTGAAGCTGGTGTTGGTGACAACTGGGACCAGGCTCACTGATCGCCCGTCACACGCTCCCGCACCATCAGGTATCGCCCTGTTTTTGTTCGTTTTAAACGGAGCAGCACAAAAACAGGGCAGCGTTACCACTCCATCCTGCGTACAAAGCGTTATAACTTGCGAATTCCGGTGGCGGCACGAATTCTGCTTCTCAACTCTCTGTCTGGGCGCAACCATGCCCTTATGCAGTGACATCGATGCGAGGCCTATCATGAATTCCGTAGCGAGTGAGCGCAGCTGGCTTTTCGACCCTTCCCTTCTGAAGCTGGTGCACCAATGCCGGCGTTTGATTCAGTCCGAATTCGGGGTAAAGCTTCACCTCAATGAAGACCATCTTGAAGAACATCTGGCTGAATACGCGGGTAAAACTCGATCCCAGCACCTGGTGCACACGTGGGAAGCTTTAAAACAACGCGTGCCGGAACTCGGCCAGCTCGGCAACGACGCCTCAGCGGCAAAAACCTATCGCGGCCAAACGATTGCAAACGATGATGATGTAAAGGTGGTAAAAGAGGGGAACGGAGAAGACTGTCTGGCCACGGAAGAAACAGGTTATCTACCGTGGCCAGGTCGTCGGCTGACCCGACACTGCAGGCCAACCCTGAACTGAAGCCAGCCGATCAGAATGCTTTACTGAATTCGATGGCTGCGCTCCAGGCACTGAGCTCGTACTCGGCCTGATACCTTGAGTCACCGAAAACGGGATCCTGCTCGGTAGGATTCTCATGCTGATAGAACACTTCATCAACTTTAGCGTTGCCATCAAAGATCAGCGTTCCGATCGCAGCGTCGACCGTCCAACCGCTTTGTGCATCTTTCCACTGAGCACCCAAGGTCAACCAATGACGATCTGTCGACGGGATGCGTGCGGTAACGTATTCACCCACTGGCGACTCGTCATACGCATAACCCGCCTTGAAGGCCCATGCCGGCGTTGCCTGCCAGATACCGCCGACATTGAGTTGCCAAGTATTGTCCCATTTTTCCGTGGTGTGGCTAATCACGGCACCGGGAACGCCCGCAATGTCCCCGTTCGGATCACGACTGATGATGTCCAGCTCCTCAAAACGGCTCCAGCGCGAATAGGTCGCACCCGCCAATAGGGTCACGTCATCTGTCACGTTATGACGAACGCCAACACTGACGCTCTCAGGAATAGCCAGCGGAACTTCCACTTTTTCAGCCAGCGTGTCACCCATACCCAATTGAGGAGGTAGGCCTGACACTTCCATATCACCCTTAAGGTTGAGCTCTGTACCAGTTTGCGCCGTCAAACCAAACTGGGTTTTCTCTGAAAGCTCATACAAAAAACCAACACGAAAAGTCACGGCAACGTCATCACCTTCGATGTCGGCGTAGGGCTCTGAACCAAGCATTTCACCTTGAGGTCCGAGATCCTGATTTCTGGTTAAACGCCCTTCCGCATAAATGACATTCAGCCCCAACCCCATGGACAAACCCTGGCCGTTGTTAAGCGCAACGGATGGCGTAAAAGCAATCGCCGTCAATTCGGTCTTATCCGCAAAAAAACGACCAACAAAATCATCCTCATAGTCAGCAGCCAAACCGTAAGGTGCATGAACACCAAACCCTACATCTATGAAATCATTTACCTCATGGGCGAGATAGAAATTCGGAAGCCAAGCCCCACTCGCGATATCCCCTCCCCGCCCCGCAGGATTGACCGGGTTGCCAGAGATTCTGGTGGCAGCAGCACCCTCTTTAGCTTTCGCATCGATATTCAGGTAGGTAGCACCAAATGAAATGTTGGTACCAGACAACTGGCTCATGCCCGCCGGATTGAAAAACACAATGCTGGCATTTTCAGGATTAGCAGCGGCACCGGCATTGGCGGTACCCATGGCACTGGCACTTTGCTCATTGAGCGCAAAACCGCCGGCCAAAACACTGGCCGGCGCAGCCACAACGGCCAGAGTTGCAAGGCGGATTGCCTTTACGAGAGCATTGGTATTCTTGTGCATGGTATCTCCTTGGTTGGACGCGCGCGGAGTATACGCAGCACATAGTCTTGGCCTCAAATGCCAAAACTACTGGTTAACTTTCCTAATTAATTACGACTTTGGTATGACTGCGACCCCTGAGCAGGGGCCGCTTATAAACACGAAAGGGTAGATCAATCGCCCTGGATGGTCAGCTTATCGACCGAGGAAGAAAGCTTGTCTGCACCCTGGGCGTCAGCGCCCAGCTTGATCATCAGGCGCAGATCGTTTGCCGAATCTGCATGGGCCAGAGCGTCTTCGTATGTAATAGAGCCCTCTGCGTATAGCCGGTAAAGTGCCTGATCGAAGGTTTGCATGCCAGACTCGTTGGACTTCGCCATCAGCTCTTTAAGCTTGTGCACGTCGCCTTTACGAATGATATCGGCTACCAGAGGGGTATTGATCAAAACCTCGATGACTGCCTTTCGGCCATTGCCATCCGGTGTTGGGATCAATTGCTGTGCTACGATCGCCCGCAGGTTGAGGGAAAGATCCATCCAGATCTGGTTGTGCTGTTCAGGCGGAAAGAACTGGATAATCCGGTCCAGCGCCTGGTTCGCGTTGTTGGCGTGCAGGGTGGCCAGACACAGGTGGCCGGTTTCGGCAAACTGCACGGAGTATTCCATGGTCTGGCGAGTACGCACCTCACCGATGAGGATGACGTCCGGAGCCTGACGCAGGGTGTTTTTCAGGGCCACGTCGAAGCTATCGGTATCGATACCCACTTCCCGCTGGGTGACAATGCAGCCCTGATGCTGGTGTACGAATTCGATCGGGTCTTCGATGGAGATGATATGACCGCGGCTGTTGCGATTGCGGTGGCCAAGCATCGCCGCCAACGAGGTGGACTTACCCGTACCAGTGGCGCCCACAAACATGATCAGGCCACGCTTTGTCATGGCCAGGTCCTTGATGATCTCCGGCAGGGACAGATCATCAATCTGAGGGATTTTCACTTCGATGCGGCGCAATACCATGCCGCACAGGTTACGCTGAAAGAAGGCGCTAACACGGAAACGGCCAATGCCTCGGGCGCTGATGGCGAAGTTGCACTCGTGGCTTTCATCGAACTCAGCGCGCTGTTTGTCATTCATAGCACCATAGACAAACTCCCGGGTCTGCTCCGGCGTCAGAGCATTCTTGGTGACAGGCAACACCTTGCCGTTCACTTTCATGCTGGGGGGTACGCCTGCCGTAATAAACAGGTCTGAACCACCTTTTTCTACCATCAGCCGCAACAGTTTTTCAAATTCCATGCTATTACCTATTGTTCAGTCCAGGGTGCCAATCAGAAATTATCCGGCATTTTCGCTTTTGCCCGCGCCGCTTCGCGAGATATCAGGCCTTTTTGCAACAACCGCTCCAAGCATTGATCCAAGGTCTGCATACCCAGAGAGGCACCGGTCTGGATCGACGAGTACATCTGGGCAATCTTATCTTCCCGGATCAGGTTCCGGATTGCCGAGGTACCGATCATAATTTCGTGAGCTGCAATCCGACCGCCGCCCATTTTCTTCATCAGGGTCTGGGAAATAACCGCTTGCAGGGATTCCGACAACATGGAGCGGACCATGGACTTTTCTTCCGCCGGGAACACGTCGACCACACGGTCAATGGTTTTGGCAGCCGATGTGGTGTGCAGGGTGCCGAACACCAAGTGACCGGTTTCCGCAGCGGTCAGGGCCAGGCGGATGGTCTCCAGGTCTCGCAGCTCGCCCACCAGAATGATGTCCGGGTCTTCCCGCAGGGCTGAACGCAGGGCCTCGTTAAAGCCCAGAGTGTCCCGATGCACTTCACGCTGGTTAACCAGGCACTTTTTGGATTCGTGGACGAATTCGATGGGGTCCTCGATGGTGAGGACGTGTTCGTAGCGGGTATCGTTGATGTAGTCGATCATCGCCGCCAGGGTGGTGGACTTACCGGAACCCGTAGGGCCTGTAACCAGCACCAGACCACGGGGTACCGACGACACATCCTTGAAAACCTGGCCCATGCCCAGATCTTCCATGGTCAGAACCTTCGAGGGGATGGTCCGAAATACTGCACCGGCACCGCGATTCTGGTTGAACGCGTTTACCCGGAAACGAGCGACACCTGGCACCTCAAACGAGAAATCGGTTTCCAGGAACTCTTCGTAATCCTTACGCTGCTTGTCGTTCATGATGTCGTAAATCAACCCGTGCACTTCTTTGTGCTCCATCGGGGGCAGGTTGATACGACGCACATCGCCGTCAACGCGGATCATGGGTGGCAGACCGGCAGACAGGTGCAAATCCGACGCACCCTGTTTCGCCGAAAAGGCAAGCAGTTCAGTAATATCCATAGGATTCCTCGGAGGGCTTTTTCTTTTAGTCCAGAAGCGGCAAACTCACACTATGAGCAGCATAGCAGACAACATCGGGAGCGTAACCCGACGCATACAAAAAGCAACATTGAACGCGGGGCGCGAGCCCGGCAGTGTGCGCTTGCTGGCAGTCAGCAAGACCCGCACTCCCGACGAGCTTCGCGCCGCCGCCGAAGCGGGTCAAATCGCGTTTGGTGAAAATTACCTGCAAGAGGCCTTGGACAAGATCGCCGCGTTGAGTGATCTGAACCAGATCGAATGGCATTTTATCGGCCCGATCCAGTCCAACAAAACCCGGCAAATCGCAGAAACGTTTACCTGGGTGCACAGCGTGGACCGGCTGAAGATTGCGCGGCGCCTGAGCGAGCAGCGGCCAACGTCTCTGCCGCCGCTAAACCTCTGCCTGCAGGTCAACATCAACAACGAAGACAGCAAGTCTGGCTGCACTCTGACCGAACTGCCCGATCTGGTATCAGACGTCGGTGAGCTGCCGAACATCCGGCTCAGGGGGTTGATGGCGATACCAGACCCGGACCAGTCCGAAGCCGAACTGCGGCTCAGTTTTCGCAAACTGGCCAACACGCTCAGAACGCTCCGGCGCGAGCACCCAGAGGCCGGCCCGCTGGACAGCTTGTCTATGGGTATGTCTGATGATCTGGAGATTGCCATTGCCGAAGGCGCAACCTGGGTTCGAGTGGGCACCGCCCTTTACGGAGCCAGACCGCCCAAACACAGCCAGAGCTGAATTGACCGGTTCCTGCTATGATCGCAGTCAACTCATTAACCGACCCAAGCCTGGAGTAAATCTTGAGTAAGTCACCCACGATTTCTTTTATCGGTGCCGGCAACATGGCCAGCGCCATCATTGGCGGCATGCTGGACAGTGGTTACCAGGCCACAGATATCTGGGTCAGCGCCCCGGATGATGACCACTTGCAGACGATTCGCAAACGCTTTGGCGTGAGCGTGACCACCGACAATCGCTACTGTGCGCAGCAAGCAGACATCGTGGTACTGGCGGTAAAACCCCAGGTAATGGCCGCAGTTTGCAGAGACATTGCCCCGGTGGTACAGAACACTCGCCCGTTGATGGTCTCGATTGCCGCCGGCCTGAGCGCAGAAACTCTGGATCAGTGGCTGGGCGGCGGTATGCCGCTGGTGCGGGTGATGCCGAACACGCCCTCCCTGGTGGGCAAAGGCGCAGCCGGCTTGTTCGCCAACGACCAGGTCAAACCGGCACAGAAAGATACGATTCAGGTGATGTTTGAGAGCGTTGGCACAGCCCTGTGGGTAGACGATGAAAACCTGCTGCACGGCGTAACTGCCCTCTCTGGCAGCGGGCCTGCCTATTTCTTCCTGATGCTTGAGGCACTGGAAGAAGCCGCCACGGAAGCCGGTATTGAGCCGACAACGGCGCGAGCGCTGGCCATTCAAACCATGGCCGGTGCAGCCGAAATGGCTGGTCGCAGCGATCAGGACCCTGCGCAGCTTAAACGCAACGTGATGTCGCCTGGCGGCACCACCGAGCGAGCGGTCCACACCTTTGAGGACGGTGGCCTGAGAGATCTGGTCAAGAAAGCTTACGGCGCCGCCTTCGAGCGCTCCGGAGAAATGACCAAAGAAATGGCAGACAAACAGTAATCAATAACGGAGACACAGCTTCATGCTGGCAGATATTGTGATTACGATCTTGCTGATCGCCTCGACCTTTTACATGACCATTGTCCTGCTGCGCTTCTTGCTTCAGCTTGCGCGGGCCGACTTCTACAATCCGATTACGCAGTTCGTGGTAAAGGCCACCAATCCGCCTTTGCGCCCCTTGCGCAGGGTTGTACCTGTCTTGGGCGGTGTTGACGGAGCAGCGCTGGTACTGGCGGTTATTATCCAGGCGATTACCTTCTTCCTGATCCTGGTAGCCTTAAATGGAGGCATTCCCGCTGTCAATCCATTAACGTTATTGGTCTGGGCTGTCCTGAACGTAATCGGACTGATCGTGAAAATTTACTTCTGGTCAGTGATTGCCGTGGTGGTTGTGAGCTGGATTGCACCACAAAGCGGGCACCCGGCCATTCAACTGGTTGCACAGATTACCGAGCCGGTCATGCGCCCCGTGCGCAGCATCATGCCATCCATGGGTGGGCTGGACCTGTCGCCAATCATTGTGTTCCTGATCCTGAATGTCATTTCCGTGATGATTGACCACATGAAACTGGCTGTTGGCCTGGGCTCGATTGGCCTCGGGATGTAACCTACCTCACAAATATACATTTCTTTACAGATCAATCACTAATGACACAATAAAGACTGCAGTATCAACTTACTGATACTGCAGTCTTTTTTTTACATACTGTCACCCCCTTCTGGAAATGCAGACTGGCTCACCCCAACAGCCTGAATAAACAGGCTATGATTAACGTCATTTAATTCAGGGGGCAAGAAATACGCCGGACGTCGTCCGCAAGCTCCCTGGGATAGCACCCGGAAGTCGCGCAGAAGGATTATCCAATGAACCAGCAGGGAACTCTGTCGCAGCAGGTTGAGGCCTATCATAACTGGAAGAAAGAGCTGATCCGGCAGATTGGCCGGTACCGGCTGTGGCTGCAAGATAACAACCTGTTCTCGGAAGATGTCAGCACTCGCATTCGACACGGACTGGAACTACTCATAGAAGACGAGTTGACCATTGCCTTTGTCGGTGAGTATTCACGAGGTAAAACCGAGCTGATCAATGCTCTGTTTTTCGCTGAATACGGCCAGCGTATGCTGCCATCACAAGCCGGCCGGACCACCATGTGCCCGACCGAGCTGTTTTACGATCGCAGCGCCAACCAGAATTATCTGCTTCTGCTCCCGATTGAGACCAGAACCGGCGAACTTTCCCTGCAGCAACTCCGCAAGCAACCAGATCGCTGGGTAAAACATGACCTGGACGAGCGTAATCCTGAAATCATCCGCGAGGTACTGGCCGAGGTTGCCCGGGTCAAGAGCGTCTCGCCAGAAGAGGCGCGCAAGCTCGGTTTCGATGAGGACATGCTGGAACACGACCGCAACAATCCGGGTCATGTACTGGTGCCTGCGTGGCGAAATGCCCAGATCAGTATCCGTCACCCGTTGTTTGAGCGCGGCCTTCGCATACTCGATACCCCAGGCCTGAATGCCCTGGGGTCTGAACCGGAGCTGACCATCAGCATGCTGCCGCGTGCCCATGCGGTGATTTTTGTTCTGAGCGCAGACACTGGCGTTACCGCCAGCGATATGACCATCTGGAAAGATCATATCGATACCGAGCACGCCGATCATCGCGCTGGCCGGTTTGCGGTGCTGAACAAGATTGACGTGCTGTGGGATGACCTGCAGGGCGAACAGCACACTCAGGATGCCATCGAGCGGGTACGCAACTACACCGCTGATCACCTCGGCATCCGCCAACAGGATGTTATTCCGCTGTCCGCCAAACAGGGTTTGCTGGCGCGGGTCCGCAAGGATAACGACCTGTTCGACCGCTGCAATATCGGTCAGCTTGAGCAGTTGATTATTCAGCGCATCCTGATGCACAAAGAGCAGCTGATCACCCAGAACCTGATCAACGACCTGCTGGGCATGCTACAGAACAGCCAGGCGGCCATGCAGTACCGGCTGGAGTCATTGGAGGAAGAGCGCCAAGCCTGTGCCGGCGTCACCATAGACAAGCCCGCCTTGAGCCGGCTGGCTGAGCGGGCCCAGAAAGATTACGACTTCTACTACAAGAAACTGATCACGCTGCGCTCCTCCCGGCGACTGATGAACTCACAGGGCGAAATGCTGAACACGCTGGTGACGGAAGATCGGTTTGAAAACCATGCCAGCAAAGTCCGCCACATGATGTCCAAAAGCTGGACCACCGCCGGCATGAACCGGGCCATGGATCATTTCTTCGAGTTGCTCGAGGGCGATCTGAGCAACCTGCTCGCCGAAGGTCGGCTGGCAGAAAAAATGGTTGGCGCAATTTATCGGCGCTACAACGAAGATACCCGTGCCAGACATCTGGAGCCTATTCCCTTACGTGTGGGACGCCATGTCATTGCCATCCGGGAACTTCGCAAGAAAGCCAAGCGGTTCCGCATCAGCCCGAAAAACCTGCTGACCGAGCAGTCACTGCTGGTCCGCCGTTTCTTCAACGTAATGGTCGGCGAGGCCCGCACCCTGCACGCCCGGGTTCGCAAGGATGTCGAGCGCTGGCCGCAAGAAGCCCTGCTGCCGATCATGCAGTACTCGATGGAGCAGAAACAGCTGCTGGAACACCAGATCCGGCGGCTTCGCGATATGGTCCGGAGTGACCGCGACAGCCGCTCCGAGCGTCAGCGTCTGGATAATTCGATCGTCGATCTTCGCAAACAGCTTGAGCTGGCCGACGCGATGATGCGGCAAATCCGGAAACCGGCGCCCACCATGATTCAGCAAAAAGTCGTCAATATTTCTGGCGCAATCTGAGTGTTCGGGGCTTGGGCGATCACCGCCCTGGCCCCGAAAACTCCCGCTCCCGATACACACCGGTTGCAGCAACTCCCACCCCCCTTTAAACTGCAACGTTGTCGCAAACTTCCGCACAATTCACGGCCTGTGGCCAGACACTTGTGGACCGGACCAGGAACTCATCGCACCCATGCCCGATTCCCTGCCCTCGGATTCCGTGGGCTTAGTAAGCCCACGAACCATCCCTTTTGATGAGCCTATCGAGCTGGCCTGCGGCCAGACTCTGGATCGCTACGATCTGGTTATCGAAACCTATGGCACGCTCAAAGCGGATGCCAGCAACGCGATCCTGATCTGCCATGCCCTTAGCGGCCATCATCATGCCGCTGGCTATCACACCATGGACGATCGCAAACCCGGGTGGTGGGACAGCTGTATCGGCCCCGGAAAGCCGATTGATACCGATCGTTTTTTTGTGGTCAGCCTCAACAACCTGGGCGGCTGCCACGGCAGTACCGGCCCAAACTCCACCAATCCGAACACCGGAAAACCCTATGGCCCGGACTTTCCGGTCATTACCGTTGCCGACTGGGTAAAGAGCCAGGCCCGACTGGCGGACCATCTGGGCATCGAGCAGTGGGCTGCCGTGGTTGGCGGGTCGCTCGGTGGCATGCAGGCCCTTCAATGGAGCCTCGACTACCCGGACCGACTGCGCCACGCATTAGTCATCGCCTCCACACCCAGGCTGAGTGCTCAGAATATCGCCTTCAATGAAGTGGCACGCCAGGCCATTATCTCTGACCGGGAGTTCCATGACGGCCGCTACTATGACTTTGAGACCCTGCCACGCCGGGGATTAATGCTCGCGAGAATGGTTGGCCACATCACCTATTTGTCTGACGCCTCCATGGGTGAAAAGTTTGGGCGGGAATTGCGCGACACAGCCAACAAATTCGGTTTTGATGCCGAATTTCAGGTCGAAAGCTATCTGCGCTACCAGGGTGAGCGCTTTTCCGAAAGCTTCGATGCCAACACCTATCTGCTGATGACCCGCGCCCTGGATTACTTTGATCCGGCACATGCCGCCGGTGGCGATCTGGCGAAAGCATTAGCACCCGCACAATGCGAGTTTCTGGTGTTGTCGTTCAGCACGGACTGGCGATTCATCCCGGCCCGCTCGGAAGAAATTGTGAACGCCATGATCCTTGCCCGCAAAAAAGTCAGTTACGCCGAAATCGACGCGCCCTGGGGACATGATGCCTTTCTGATCCCCACGCCCAGGTATACCGACATCTTTACCGCCTACCTTGACCGCGTTGCACGGGAGGTGGGCGCATGAGACCGGATCTTCAGATCATTCAGCAGTGGGTCCAACCCGGCGATCACGTTCTGGATCTGGGTTGTGGTAATGGCACGCTACTCGATTTTCTGCAGCGGGAACGCGGGGCCACGGGCTTCGGTCTGGAGATTAACCCGGACCACATCACCACCTGCATGAGCCGCGGCGTCAGCGTTATCGAACAGAACCTGGACACCCAGGGTCTGGACAACTTTGACGATGGCATGTTCGACGTTGTCCTGATGACCCAAGCCCTGCAAGCCGTTCGTCGTCCGGATAAAGTGATTGAAGAAATGCTTCGGGTCGGTCGCGAGGGCATTGTCACCTTTCCCAACTTTGCCCATTGGCGCTTACGTTGGGGACTGACCCTGAAAGGCCGTATGCCCGAATCCGACGCACTTCCGTATAAATGGTACAACACCCCCAACATCCGGTTGTGTACCTTTAAGGATTTTGAGGCCCTGTGCCGGCAAAAAGGTATTCAGGTTAAAAGCCGGAGGGTGGTAGACGGTCAGCACCAGAACAGCTGGCTGGCTCGACTGTGGCCCAATTTGCTGGGGGAAATCGCTATCTATCGCATCACACGGGAGCAATCAAAATGATCACTCACCTCATAACACGGTTTTTGATCCTGACCTTTGGAATTTTCATGCTGGCCCAGGCTCATGCTGGCCAGGAAGATTTTGGCGAATATCAAGTACACTGGAGTGTCTTTCCCAGTACGTTCCTGACCCCTGAGGTTGCCAGAGACAACAACCTCCAGCGCAGCCGGAGCATAGGGACCATCAACATCTCCATCATGACCGAAGGTGAACACGGCCAGATTCGCACCGTTGGCGGGCAAATGGAAGGCCAGGTTGCCAACGATATTCAACAAGTGAACTTTCTGGCGTTCCGCCGTATCCAGGAAGGCGACTCCGTTTATTTCATTGCCCAGTACCAGCATCGCCCCGGCGATCTGATGACCTTTAATATAAAAGCCCGCCCCAGCGGCCATAATCGCGATCTTCAGGTTCGCTTTTCACACACCCTGTTTAATGACTAACGCCATGAACCAGACACTCGTCATCGCCAGCAACAACAAAGGCAAGATCACCGAGCTGAGCGACTTGCTCAGCCCCTTGGGCCTGCAACCGGTGGCGCAAGGCGAACTGGGCGTCAGCGAAGCTGAAGAGCCCGCCGTTACCTTTGTTGAAAATGCCATCCTCAAGGCTCGCCACGCTGCGAGAGTCACGGGGCTGCCGGCGCTGGCAGATGACAGCGGGCTGTCTGTGGATGCGCTGAATGGCCAGCCCGGCGTCCGCTCAGCCCGCTATGCCGGCGACAACGCCACCGATGCCGACAACGTTCAAGCTCTGTTGACCGCCATGCAGCAGGTGCCCGAAGGCCAGCGCAGTGCGCAGTTCCACTGCGTGCTGGTCTACCTGCGGCACGCCGATGACCCGACACCGATCATTTGCCATGGCCGCTGGCCGGGGCAAATTCTGACCAGTCCCCGGGGCGACGGCGGCTTCGGCTACGACCCGGTGTTTCTGGCACCGGAACACAACTGCAGTGCCGCCGAGTTGACCCGCCAGCAAAAGGGCAGCATCAGCCATCGCGGCCGGGCCTTGGCCAGCCTGCTGGCTCAGCTTCAGACGGAGACCTGACGGCATGACAGCCACTGCGCCTGCGGTGGTCTCTCCGCCACTGAGCCTCTACATCCATGTACCCTGGTGCGTTCGCAAGTGCCCCTATTGCGACTTTAACTCCCACGCCCTTCAGGGTGCGATTCCGGAAACCTCCTATCTCGACGCGATTCTGGAAGACCTGGACCAGGACCTCCAGTTTGTTCGGGCCCGCTCCATCGAAAGCGTGTTTATTGGTGGCGGAACGCCCTCGCTCATGAGTGGAGAGTTTTATCAGACACTGTTTAAGAGACTGCGCCAGCGGCTGACCTTTTCAGCAGACGCCGAGATCACACTCGAGGCCAACCCCGGCACACTCGAAGCCGGTCGTTTCGAGCACTTTCGCGAGGCGGGCATCAATCGCTTGTCGATCGGAGTACAAAGCTTTCAACCCGAACATCTCAAGGCGCTTGGCCGGATTCACGATCAGACCATGGCACATCAGGCGATTGCGACTGCCCGATCGGCCGGTTTTGATAACGTCAACATTGACCTTATGCATGGATTGCCTGGCCAGACGCCAGAGCAGGCTTTAACCGACCTGCGTGCGGCGCTCGCCCATCAGCCCACCCACCTGTCCTGGTACCAGTTAACCATTGAGCCGAATACCGAATTTTTCTCGCGCCCACCGGAGCTGCCGAATGATGATCGGCTTTGGGATATCTACCAGCAGGGCGCTGCCTTACTACACGAGGCAGGGTTCACCGATTACGAGGTATCAGCCTGGAGCCGGCCGGGATCAGAGAGCCGCCACAATCTGAACTATTGGACGTTCGGCGACTATCTGGCCTTGGGTGCGGGCGGCCATGGCAAGGTTAGCCTGGCCGACGGTCGTATTCTGCGTTACTGGAAAACCCGACAGCCAGACGCCTACCTGAACCGCATTGGTTCCCGAACCGCCGGCAGCGAAGCCATCGAACCCGAGGACCGGGCGCTGGAATTTATGATGAACGCGTTACGGCTAAAACAGGGGGTCACGGAGGATGTGTATTTTGCTCGTACAGGTTTACCCTTGTCGTCTGTTGCGGTACAACTTGACCATCTACGAAAACAACAACTGCTGACCGCCGATCGCATTCAGGCGACGGAACATGGGCAGCGTTACCTGAACAGCTTGCTGGAATATTTTCTCTGATGGACACCACTCAGCACTCTTCTGACCCCCAACCCCGAGCTATGCGGCGGTCAATAAAAATCTCCATTGCAGTTGCCGTGACGCTGTTCCTGGTGCTTATGGCGATCAACCAGCCTCTGAAAACCGGGTCAGCCCCGCAGGGTATTGTGAGCTTTCAGCTGGCAGGCACTGCCGAGCAATCGTATGCCATTATCCGGAGCTGGCGAGACGGCAAACTGATGTGGGTACAACTGTCCCTGTGGCTGGACTTTGTATTTATCCTGGCCTATCTGGCTGCTTTGCTGCAGCTGACACGGCACTTAACGCGGGACCGGCCGGGCATCAGGGAGCGCATGGTTGCGCGCTGGGTGCGATTGCTGTTCGTGATTGCTGGCGTGAGCGATGTGGCAGAAAACATTGTCTTGCTGAATAACCTGAGCCCGCCAACCGACTCCATGAGCATGACGGCCACCATACTGGCCCTGATCAAGTTTACCGGGATTGTGCTGGGCATAGCAGGGCTGGTGATCATCCGGGCCGCCAGGCGGCACCCCCTCAGTCATTCATCCTGAGCGGGGAGCTCTGGCAGGGCGTTAATTGGTCCGGTAGAACAGCAAATCCCAAACACCATGCCCCAGTTTTTCGCCACGCTTTTCAAACTTGGTGACCGGGCGATCATCCGGGCGCGGTGAAAAGCCACCCTCTTCCTGAGTGTTGGCAAAGCCCTCAGAATCCGCCATTACTTCCATCATATGTTCCGCGTAATTCTCCCAATCCGTTGCCAGGTGAAGAATGCCACCTACCCGTAATTTGTGGCGGATTCGCTGAACAAATTCATGCTGGATCAAGCGCCGCTTGTTATGTTTCTTTTTGTGCCAGGGATCCGGGAAGAACACCATCACCCGATCCAGGCTGGCATCCGGCAGGCACAGATCAATGACGTCATTGGCATCAATACTGTATACACGGACGTTCTCCAGTCCCCGGTCTTCCACATCCTTCAGCAGAGCCCCGACACCGGGCAAGTGCACCTCAACACCAATAAAATCCTGTTCCGGGGCAGCTTCGGCCATGTCTGCCAGCGACCTGCCCATGCCAAAACCAATCTCCAGGTTCAGCATGTTGTCCCGGCCAAATACCTCCCGGGGATCTATCATTCCATTTTCCCGGCTCAGTCCGTATTTAGACCAGCTACGTTCGTAGGCTTTTTTCTGGCCTTCGGTCATCCGGCCCTGGCGCAGCACAAAACTACGCACTCCGCGGCGGGTCGTGACCGGATTATCTCCGGAGGCGTCGGGGGTCTCGTTCTGGTCTGTCATCTGTCATCCTCAACCGTCGGTATGGATCTGATTATCGGAAATTTACCCATCAGTTTACCAGAGTCTGCCGGCTCAGGAGGAGACAACCGAGCTGTGCCCATGTTGACGATCCAGCTGCCGATAGCCCAGCGCCTCAATCAGGTGCTTGCGCGAAAGCTCCGCCTGGCCCTCCAGATCGGCCAGGGTTCGGGCTACCCGCAAAATCCGATGCAAGGCCCGGGCAGACAAGCCCAGCTTTTCCATGGCACTGGATAACAACCGCTCGCTGTCGGCATCCAGGCGGCAGGCACGATCAAGCGCTCGACCCGCCAGCCCCGCATTAAGAGCACCCCGCTGTTCTTGCAGGGCCCTGGCCTGAAGCACCCGCTCCCTGACACAAGCGCTTGATTCGCCCGCCTCGCCGGAGCCCAACAGCACCTTCCCTGACTGAACGGGCACCTCAACATGAAGATCAAAGCGGTCCAGCAAGGGGCCGGAAATTTTCGATCGATAGCGCATAATCTGCGGCGGTGTACACTGACACTCAATCGTCGGATGGCCACTGTAGCCGCACGGGCAGGGATTCATCGCGGCAACCACCTGAAACCGTGCGGGAAAGGTGACCTGGCGAGCGGCACGACTGATGGCGATTTCGCCGGTTTCCATAGGCTCTCGCAACACCTCCAGAACCCGGCGCTCAAACTCCGGCAACTCATCCAGAAACAGAACCCCACGGTGAGCCAACGAGATTTCTCCTGGTCGTGGACTGCTACCGCCACCCACCAGCGCTACCGCAGAGGCAGTATGGTGGGGCGCCCGGAACGGCGGCTGGCGCCAGCCACCCGCCTTGAGGGGCAATCCGGCTACAGAATGTACGCTGGCCACCTCCATGGCTGACGCGTCGTCGAGGGCGGGCAGAATGCCCGGCAGCCGGCCGGCCAACATGCTTTTCCCCGTTCCCGGAGGTCCAAAAAACAACAGGTTATGCGCGCCGGCGGCGGCTACCTCCAACGCCCTGCGTGGCACCTGCTGGCCCCGCACATCGGCCAGATCCGCTGCATCGGCAGCGGCGCCGGCGTCAGCGCCGGAATCGCCACGCCCAAGCGGCACCAGCCGGGCCCGACCCGCCAGATGCTCACACACCATCAGAATGTGGCTGGCCGCCAACACGTCGCCATTACTGGCCAGAGCGGCCTCTTCGGCGTTGTCTTGGGGCAGCACAAGCGATCGCCCTGCCTCACGCGCCGCTAACACCGCTGGCAATACGCCTTTGAGAGGTCGTAGCGCGCCATCCAGAGAAAGCTCACCGATAAACTCGAGGTCTTTGAGGCTCTCGCCTGCAATCTGGCCAGAGGCAGCCAGAATGCCAAGGGCAATGGGCAAATCGAAACGACCGCCCTCTTTAGGCAAGTCGGCTGGAGCCAGGTTGATGGTAATTCGGCGAGCAGGGAACTCGAAGCCGGCATTCAGCAGCGCACTGCGCACCCGGTCTTTGCTCTCCCGTACACCGGTTTCAGGCAAGCCAACAATCGAAAGCGCAGGCAATCCACCGGACAGGTGCACCTCGACGGTAACCGCAGGAGCAGAAACGCCAATAATGGCGCGGGAATGGACAACAGCAAGCATGACAACCTTCCTTGGCAATGTTTAAATTCGAGGCCCAAATGCGCATCCTGCGCTCGGGCTCAATCAGCAAATCACGACTGGATCCGCTTCTCCAGATCGGCAACGCGCTTTTCGAGTGCTTCGACCTTTTCACGGGTTTTCATCAATACCGCTTGCTGGGCGTCGAATTCTTCACGGGTAACCAGCTCCAGCTTTGACAGAACGGTCATCACGGTTGCCCGAGCCTGAGCCTCAAAATCGTCTTTCGCAGCTCGCGCCATATCCGGAACAAACTGGCCAAACTGACCCTGCAACTGAGCAAAAAAATCTTGTGGGCCTTTCATGCGACACCTCTTCAATAATCAGTTTCCCGGCAATATCAGACCATTGGCCATGCCGCTTACGATGCTCACGGGAGTGTATCACACCGCTGCCCCTGCCATACTGTACCCCGTCGGCATTATAATAGTGGCGGCCAGAGACACCGGCAGTGCGCTGTTTTGAGACAATGGCGGGCACTACGCACTACATTGGTGCAGGTAATTGCGCTACTCTGGCGCAAGCAATACCTATATTATTGTTTCTGTTATATTTTTTTGCGTTGGCACACCCGATGCTATAGCTCTCGTACGCAATCCGCACAATTGACGTGCGAGGTGGCAGCATCCCGAACTCAACAACCGGCCGATGGGCCCTCACTGTTGGGACGGCTTTACCAAGGAGAAAGCAATGAAACTTGTGACAGCGATCATCAAGCCTTTCAAATTGGATGATGTCCGTGAGGCACTATCCGAGATTGGCGTACAAGGCGTAACCGTCACTGAAGTCAAAGGCTTCGGACGGCAAAAAGGCCACACGGAACTCTACCGTGGCGCGGAATACGTGGTGGATTTCCTGCCCAAGGTCAAGGTGGAAGTTGCCATTGGCGACAATCTGCTGGACCAGGTCATTGAATCCATTACCAAAGCAGCCAATACCGGAAAAATCGGTGACGGCAAGATCTTTGTGACCGAACTGGAACAGGCCATCCGGATCCGGACAGGCGAGACCGGGGAAGAGGCAGTCTGACACCGGACTGACCTGGCAACTAGCCAACGCAAAAAACTTATAACCTAAGAGCCTTGTGCGGAGGGCCTCCTATGGAAAGCACTGTCTTTGAGATACAGTTTGCACTAGACACATTCTATTTCCTCGTTTGTGGCGCATTGGTCATGTGGATGGCAGCTGGCTTTGCCATGCTCGAATCCGGCCTTGTACGCTCCAAAAACACTACTGAAATTCTGACCAAAAACGTCGCCCTGTACGCGGTTGCCTGCACCATGTACATGATCTGCGGCTACGCCATCATGTATGGCGGCGGTATCTTCCTCAGCGGCATCACTGACATGGGTGTTGAAGAAGGCTTTGTGTATGAGGCTGAAGCAACCTACGCCCCATCCGCGGACTTCTTCTTCCAGGTTGTGTTCGTAGCCACTGCCATGTCCATCGTATCCGGTGCCGTCGCTGAGCGCATGAAGCTGTGGGCATTCCTGGTCTTCGCGGTGGTCATGACCGGTTTCATCTACCCGATGGAAGGCGCATGGACCTGGGGCGAGGCGGACGTCTTCGGCCTTTACAACCTCGGCGATCTTGGATTTAGCGACTTTGCGGGTTCTGGCATCGTTCACATGGCTGGCGCAGCAGCCGCTTTGGCGGGTGTTCTGTTGCTGGGCGCCCGTAAAGGTAAATACGGTCCGAATGGTGAAATTCGCGCCATCCCTGGTGCTAACCTGCCGCTGGCCACACTGGGTACGTTCATCCTGTGGATGGGCTGGTTCGGCTTCAATGGTGGCTCAGTCCTGGCTACTGCGAGCGCAGAATCCGCTAACGACGTCGCCATTGTTTTCATGAACACCAACGCGGCAGCAGCTGGTGGCGGTCTGGCAGCCCTGATTCTTGCCCGTCTCATGTTCGGCAAAGCCGATCTGACCATGCTGTTGAACGGCTCGCTGGCTGGCCTGGTAACAATCACTGCCGGTCCGGACACACCTACTCCGCTGTTGGCGACCATTTTCGGTGCGTTTGGCGGTCTGCTGGTGGTCTTCAGCATCGTCACTTTGGACAAGCTGCGCATTGACGACCCCGTTGGTGCCATCTCTGTTCACGGTGTTTGCGGTCTGCTCGGCCTGCTGCTGGTGCCGATCACCAACGGCGACTCCAGCTTCAGCGGCCAGATCATCGGCGCCCTGACCATCTTCGTCTGGGTATTTGGTGCCAGCTTGATCGTCTGGGCCATCCTCAAGGCGGTCATGGGCATTCGGGTTTCCGAAGAGGACGAGTACGAAGGTGTGGACTACTCTGAATGCGGTATGGAAGCCTATCCGGAGTTTGGTGGCGGCAAGCAGTAATATTGCCATAACACTGCAAACAAGAAGGGCGCCAATTGGCGCCCTTCTTGTTTTATGGGAGGTCGACGTTATTCAGCAGCCTGATACAAAGCGTCGTCAGCGTGTCTAATTTAGCCAAACCTCAGGAGCTGTCCATTTTCTGATCAGACTTCTTCTGGACGAATCTCATCCTCCAGTGCATCGACCATGAACTGCGGCATGGCCAGTGCGCCGTGATGAACGCCAGCGTTGTAATAGCGGGTTACGAACGGGCGGTTATTGGCGTCGTCTTCCCGGAAATACTTCAGCGGGTTGGTTTTACTGGCCATGGTGCAGCTCCACCAGCCGGTGGGGTAGACCGGCTGCGGGAATGGCAGCGTCTGTACATGGCCGAAACCAGCTTTACGCATATCGTGGTGGATCGTTTTGATGATGGTCTCGGTGTGCAGCAGCGGCGATTCGCTCTGCTGAACAATAATACCGCCCTCCCGAAGCGCAGCCATGGCATCCCGATAGAAGTCCAGGGCAAACAGGCCTTCGGCCGGGCCAACCGGATCAGTGCTATCGATAATGATCAGGTCCACGCTGTTGGGCTCGACTTCCCGCATCCACTGGATACCGTCGCCAAAAAAGAAGTTGGCGCGGGGGTCGTCGTTGGCTTCGCACAGTTCGGGGAAGTATTTTTCTGACATACGGGTTACCCGCTCGTCGATTTCTACCTGCCAGGCCTCGTTTACGCCCGGGTGCTTCAGCACTTCTTTCAGCGTGCCGCAGTCACCCCCGCCGACAATGACCACCTTTTTCGGGTCTTTGTGGGTGAACAAGGCCGGGTGCGTCATCATCTCGTGATACAGAAAGTTGTCTCGGGTTGTGAGCATGACACAACCGTCGAGGACCATCAGGTGACCGAAGGTCTCGGTTTCATATATTTCCAGCTTCTGGAACGGGGTCTGCTCCTCGTGAAGCTTCGCCTTTACCTGCAGCGAAAAAGCCGTACCCTGATCCTGGAATACCTCGGTAAACCAGCCTTCGTTCAATGTTGTCATGTCTGTCTCCCACTGTGTGCCGCCGCAACATGCCCGGACATCTTGAAAGGGGCGTATTGTAGGGGCACCGGTCAACTCCTACAATGCAGCCTGTTACCGGCCTGCCGGCCGCCCCGGGTTCCCTGACAGGATAGCAATAATGGCTGAAACCACAGCATCACCTGCCCACAAGGTTTATAACATCGCGCACTGGAGTGACGGCTACATTACCGTCAATGGTCAGGGCGAGGTGGAAATGTGCCCGGATCGGGGTCGCACCGAAGCGCGAATCAACCTTCCGAACCTGACCCGGTCGCTGGCTGGCGCGGGCGTCGCCTTGCCCGTGCTGATCCGCTTTACCGACATTCTGCACGACCGGGTTAACAAGCTGTGCGATGCGTTCAATAAAGTCACCACCGAACAGGGCTTTCAAGGCCGCTACACGGCGGTCTATCCGATCAAAGTGAACCAACAGCGCCGGGTGGTAGAAGAACTTCTGGCCGCAGAACCGGCGGCATCCGCCGGTCAGGTAGGGCTGGAAGCCGGCAGCAAGCCGGAACTGATGGCGGTGCTGGCTCTGGCCCATCAACCTGGCTCGGTGATCGTCTGTAACGGGTATAAAGATCGGGAATACATTCGCCTGGCCCTGATCGGCCAGAAGCTGGGGCACCGGGTCTTTATTGTAGTCGAGAAACAGTCCGAACTGCCGCTGATCCTGGACGAAGCCAAGCACCTGGGCGTGTCGCCCCTGATCGGTGTGCGGGCTCGGCTGGCTACCATCGGCAAGGGCAACTGGCAGAACACCGGTGGCGAGAAATCCAAATTCGGTCTGTCCGCCAGTCAGGTCCTGGATGTGATCGACACCCTGAAGCAGGCGAATGCATTGGATACCCTGCAACTCCTGCATTTTCACCTGGGCTCCCAGATCGCCAACATTCGGGATATTCAGACCGGCCTGCGCGAATGCGCGCGCTTTTACAGCGAACTGCATCAACTGGGCGCACCCATCGGCACAGTCGACATCGGCGGAGGTCTGGGCGTCGACTACGAAGGCACCCGTTCGCGCAGCAGTTGCTCCATGAATTACAGCGTTTTTGAGTACGCCTACAATGTGGTGCATGTGCTGCAAGCCGAGTGCGACCGTCAGGGTATTCCCCATCCGGACCTGATCAGTGAATCCGGCCGCGCATTGACCGCCCACCATTCGGTACTGATCACCAACGTGATCGACCGGGAAGCGCCAGATCACCGGGAGCCCGTGGTGCCAGCCAAAGGCGCACCCGCTCCGCTGGCGGATCTGTGGCGCGACCTGGAAAGCCTGCAAGACGAACACTCACCGCGCTCGCTGGCGGAAATCTACCATGACGTACTGCACGCCATGACCGACGTGCACGCGCAATTTGCCCACGGTTTGCTCTCGCTGGTCGAACGGGCCCAGGCAGAAACTCTCTATACCTGCTGTTGTCGTCTGTTGAGGGACCAGCTGGACAGTGCCAATCGAGCACACCGGGAGATCATCGACGAACTCAACGAGAAACTCGCGGAAAAGTTATTCGTAAACTTTTCACTGTTCCAGTCACTGCCGGATGTCTGGGGCATCGACCAGATCTTCCCGGTCATGCCGATCAATGGCCTGAACCGGCCCCTGAACCGCCGGGCGGTGATTCAGGACATCACCTGCGACTCCGATGGCCGCATTGATCAGTACGTGGACGGCCAGGGCATTGAGACCACCCTGCCTCTGCCAGAGGAAGTCCCCGGTGAGCCTTTATTGATGGGGTTCTTCATGACCGGCGCCTATCAGGAAATTCTGGGCGACATGCACAACCTGTTCGGCGACACCCACTCGGTGGATGTTCGCCTGAATGCCCGGGGGGAATATGACATCGGCACGCCCATTACCGGCGACACAGTGGCCAAGGTACTGCGTTACGTAAACTTTGAGCCAGACAATTTACTTGCGGCCTATCAGGCCAAGTTTTTGGCCAGTGCACTGGACTCCGAAACCCAGTCTCAACTCATGGAGGAGCTCAGGGCGGGCCTGGAAGGCTACACCTATCTGGAAGAATAGCCTTTAATCTGCCCGATCTTGCAGTAGCCCGCGCCAGGCAGAGGGTGATATACCCTTCCACTTGCGAAAGGCCCGACCAAAATTGGACGGGTCGCTGTAGCCCAGGTGATTGGCGATTTCGTCGATGGCCATATGCGTGCTGAGCCTGAGCAAATCCAGCGCACGCTGGTGACGGACAGTTTCCTGAAGGGTCTGCAAGCGAGCCACCGGGTTCGACAGTGACATCGGCAACGCTGGTCGATGTCGATGTTGGTATGAACAGACAAGCGCCCGCCTGATAATCCAGCAATTACTTCACTGACACATCTTTTACAACAACTGAGCCAGAAACATTTTGTTGATCCTGGCAATCCGGTTTTTGCAATGGCGCGTACATAAGTCAACTGACAATTCGGCGACGAGTGCATAGAATGATGATGACGATAAAAAGCTCAAATCATGCGACTGTCAAGGAGCGCCCGGTGACAACACTGGAGCAGCAAAAAGCAAAGCCTGAGGGTCGTAAGGATCCCTGGGGGCCTCTGCTGGAAAAAGTAGGCAAAACTCAAGACAGAGCGGCTTATCATGCTCTGTTCGAGCACTTCGCCCCGCAGATCAAGTATTACGCGATCTCCAACGGTTTGGCGAGCCATGCCGAAGAGCTGGTGCAGGAAGTCTTTATTTCGATCTGGCGTCGTTCCTGTCTATACGACTGGCGCAAAGCGGCAGCATCGACCTGGATATTTACCATTGCCCGAAATCAGCGCATTGACATGCTGCGCAAGATGAAAAGAAGCAGCGCGGAAATGGCGATAGAAACAGAAGACCTCTGGCAAATTCCGGGCGATAACGAAGACGAACCAGTCACATCATTGCACCGATTGATGTCTGAGCGCCGAATCCGGGAATCTCTGAGCCTGTTGCCGGAAGAACAGATTACAGTGATCGCCAAAGTCTATATGGAGCACAAATCTCACCAGATGGTGGCGGACGAACTCGAGATCCCATTGGGAACGGTAAAGAGCCGGGTAAGACTGGCTTTGAACAAACTGAAAGTGATTTTGCAGGATCAGAACGTATGACACGGCATCATCCCGATAGCCTCAGCCTGATGGAATACAGCGCAGGCAACTTGAGCCAGCCTCATGCTTTGTGCATAAAGCTGCACCTGGACCAGTGTCCCCACTGCCGAAGCAGAGTCGACACCCTCGATAGCCTGGGTGCCGTTATGATGGATCAGCAACCCAAGGTGTCTGTATCTGATACAAGTTTCGAGCAACTGCTTGCGCGAATCGATTCGGTACCGGCGGAAGCCGCACCGGCAGCCAAGACACCTCGCCTGAGCCCGCTGCAGAAGCTGCTTGGAGAAGACATCAACCAGCTACCCTGGAAGCGTCAGCTGGGCGACGTCAGCGTACTGGACATTTCCGACAAATTCCCCGAGCAGAACGAGCGGGTGGTACTTCAAAAGCTGGTCGCCGGCGGCAAAGCCCCGGCACATACGCACCGAGGCAACGAAACCACCATCGTGCTACAGGGCGCATTCGCGGATCAGAAGGGCGTTTTCAATCAGTGGGACTTCGTGGTTCTGAATGAGCAAGACGAACACAAACCCGTTGCGGTTGGTTGTGAGGATTGCATCACCTTGTCGGTATTGAGTGCGCCTTTGAAGCTGACCGGCACCTTTACCCGAATGCTTAACCCGTTTATCCGCTAACAAACTATTGCGTTGCAGGCCTCTTGCCTGCAGCGCCTTTTTTCCTCGAATGCCTCACCACGGCAAATCCCTGCCATCCCAGCTGATAAAGCGACCATTGTCGGCCTCCGACAAAGATTGGATAACGCCAAACAGATTATCCGCCGTTTCTGAAGGCTCATGCACCATCAACTTTGCCAATGACTGACTGAAAGGCTCGCTTAATGCCGATCGCGTTGTACCCGGGTGCAGTGCCACGCAGGCAACCGGGGCATATCGTCTGGGCAGCTCCACCGACAGGTTCTTGACCATCATATTCAACGCCGCCTTTGAACACCGGTAGGCGTACCAGCCTCCCAGCTGGTTGTCGGTGATCGAGCCGACCTTGGCGGAAACCGCCACCACCCGTTTTAAATGCTTGCCCCGCAGGCCTCCAGCCAATGTCTTGACCAGCATCCCGAAACCGATGCAGTTGACTTCAAACGCGCGCGCCAGATTATCCGGATTCAACTCATCCAGACGTTTTTCCGGAAACAACCCATCGTCATGCAGCAGCCCGGCGGCATAGATCAAATCCTCAACACCACCGCCGGCGTCAAGCAATGCCTGAAGACCTTGCTCCATCAACACCTGTCCCTGCGAATCTGCACTCCACGCCAACAAGTGCACCCTGGAATCCTGTCGCAGTGCCTGCGGCACCCGCTCCGGATGCCGACACAGGCCAATCAGCGACTGCTCCGGCCGAGCCTCAAGATAACGCTGCGCCAGCGCACTGCCGATAGCGCCAGAAACACCTGCGATGACCGTCGCCATGCTTTATTCCCCCTGTATCAATGAATTCCACTCTGGTAATACGAAAAATCAATCCATTCAGGCTGTCTTTCGGAAAACCAAACTCTTCAAACGCCCGTATGAATCATCACCTTTCTTTTGCACAACAAACTCTGCACCGCAGAAATCAACAGGCAGTTAATGCCGAACCCGTATTAACAGGAGAGTGACCATGCAATACCAGGCGCCTGCAAACGACCTTCGCTTTTTGCTGTTTGATGTATTGGGAGCAGACAAACTGCACGAACTGGAAAAATACGCCGATGCCACGCCAGATCTGATCTCAGCGGTCATCGACGAAGCCGGCAAGCTGGCCGCGGAAGTCATCCAGCCCACCAATCAGGTCGGCGACCGACAGGGCTGTAGCTACGATCCACAAACCAAAGCCGTGAAAACGCCAGACGGTTTCAAAGAAGCCTACGACAAATTCGTGGAAGGCGGCTGGACCGCACTGGATGCCCCCATCGAATTTGGTGGTCAGGGCCTGCCTCACACCCTGAAATTTGTGGTGGATGAAATGGTCTGTTCCACCAACCTGTCACTGGGCATGTACCCCGGCCTTACCCACGGTGCGATCAGCGCCCTGTACGCCCACGGCTCCGATGAGCTGAAAAACACGTACCTGGAGAAGCTGATCTCTGGCGAGTGGACCGGCACCATGTGCCTGACCGAACCCCAGTGTGGTACCGACCTGGGCCTGATACGGACCAAGGCCACACCCAACGACGACGGCAGTTACGCCATCGAAGGCACCAAAATCTGGATTACCGGCGGTGAACACGATCTGGTCGACAACATTGTGCATCTGGTATTGGCAAAACTGCCTGGCGCGCCAGACACCACCAAAGGCATTTCGCTGTTTGTGGTACCCAAGGTCCTGCCGGATTCCGGCGAGCGCAACCCAGCCTTCTGTGGCGGCCTGGAGCACAAGATGGGTATCAAAGGCTCCGCCACTTGCGTAATGAACTTCGAGGGTGCCAAGGGCTGGCTGGTCGGCGAGCCCAACAAGGGCATGGCAGCGATGTTCACCATGATGAACGAGGCTCGCCTGATGGTCGGCATGCAAGGCCTTGGCCTGGCTGAGATGGCGTATCAGGAAAGCCTGGCCTTTGCCAAAGATCGCCTGCAAAGCCGTTCGCTGAGTGGTCCTAAAAACCCGGACGGCCCGGCTGACCCGATCATTGTGCACCCGGACGTTCGCCGCATGCTGATGCGCCAGAAGGTTCTTAATGAAGGTATGCGTGCCATGGCACTGTTTACCGGTCATCAGCTGGACCTGTCGGTGGCTCACGGCGACGAAAGCGTTCGTGAAAACGCCGATGATCTGGTGCAACTGCTGACGCCGGTGGTCAAGGCCTTCCTGACCGACGAAGGCTACAACAATGCCAACTGGGGCCAACAAGTGCTGGGCGGCTCCGGCTTTACCCAGGACTGGCCTCTGGAGCAGTTAGTGCGGGACGGCCGTATTGCCCGGATTTACGAAGGCACCAACGGCATCCAGGCCATGGACCTGGTCGGCCGAAAGCTTTCCCTGAAGGGCGGCCAGCTGGTGCGCGCACTGTTTACAGTGCTGACCGGATACCTGAAAGACAATCCGGATGCCCCGCACCGTGAGGAGCTCAAGGGCGCTATCAAGAATCTGGAGCAATCCACGATGTGGCTGGCCCAGAACGCTCCGAAAGATCCGGAGCAGGCCGGCGCCGCAGCAACGCCTTATCTGCGCGTGATGGCACTGACCGTCATCGGCTACTTGTGGTCTCGCATGGCCGGTGTAGCCAGCCGTCAGCTGGCCGCCGGGGAAGGCAACACGCCGTTGCTGGAAAGCAAGGTTGCCTCAGCCCGTTACTACTTTGAAAAGTTGCTGCCAGAAGTGGATTGGCTGGTTAAAGACATTGAGACTGGCAAAGACAGCCTGATGGCACTGAACGATGATCACTGGGTAGCTTAAACGGCGGCATTTCCGGTCAGGACAAGAGTTCTGGCCGGAAATGACCAACGATTGGCAAGTTTTGACCTTCATCAACACAGAGCAGGGCCTGATAATGGCCTGGATGATTAGTGTCTCTGAACTAGTCCAACCCGCCTCTTGTCGAGCCGGGTACCTTCTTGAAGCCACGCGTTTGCGTGGCTTTTTTTATGGTTCCGGCTGCGACAGGTTACAATGCCGCCTTTGGTTCACCCAACCGGAGGCTGAATGACCGCCGACGATTACGAATTCCGCTTTGGCGGCATAGAAAGGCTTTACGGCCGCCGCGCCCTGACCGCTTTTCGCAACTCACACATGGCTATTGTTGGTTTGGGCGGCGTGGGCTCCTGGGCCGCCGAGGCGTTGGCTCGCAGCGGCATTGGCACGCTCACCCTGATCGACATGGACGACATCTGCGTGTCCAATACCAACCGGCAATTGCATGCCCTGACCGGCCAGTACGGTCGCACCAAAACCGACGCCATGGCAGACCGGTTGCGGGCCATCAATCCCCATGCAGACATCCGCGTGCATTTTGGTTTTCTGACCACCGGGAACGTTCAGGAATTGATCACCGAAGACATCACCGGGGTGGTGGATGCCATCGACAGCGTCAAAGCCAAAGCGGCGCTGATTGCCCACTGTCAGCGACGCAAGATCCCCATCGTCTGCTCCGGTGGAGCCGGCGGCCAGATAGACCCAACCCAGATTCAGGTGGCCGATCTGAGCAAAACCACACAAGACCCACTATTGGCAAAGGTGCGCAACCTGTTGCGCCGGGAATACGGATTCTCCAGAAATCCGAAGCGGCGCTTCGGCATTGAGGCAGTGTACTCGCTGGAACAGTTAACCTACCCCGCTCCGGATGGTGAAGTCTGCTTGCAAAAGCCCGCCACCGAGGGTCCGGTCAGGCTGGACTGCGCCTCAGGATTCGGCGCCGCCAGCCCGGTAACGGCCAGCTTTGGTTTCTTCGCGGCGTCTCGCCTGCTCAACCGCATTGCCCGCAAGGCCAGCCAGACAGACTAGCGGCAATCGAGCACCAGCTTGCCCCTGACGTGCCCTGCTTCAAGCAAATCGTGCGCATCGCTGACCTGATCCAGAGCGAACACCCGGTCGAGATGAACTTTAACGTCGCCATCTTCGATTAACTCAGCGATCTCTTCCAGATGAAAGGCATCTGGACGAGATCTCATGCCGTGAGCCCGCACCCCCAACGCCTCTGCGGCACTGATTACTTCGTCTGCGGTATTGGTCGGAATGGTAACCAGCACACCGGATTCTGCCAACGTGTGCAACGCTCGTTTACCCGTGTCGCCACCGACCAGATCAAGCACCACGTCCAGTCCGTAGCATTCATCACCTATGTCGGTGGTGTGGTAATCAATCACCTCGTGCACGCCCAGGCCTGCCAAAAAATCCCGGTTGTGAGCAGAGGCCGTGGCAATCACGTGAGCGCCCCGCTCCAGCGCAAACTGCACCGCAAAGTGGCCAACGCCACCAGCGCCCGCAAGAATGAGAATTTTCTGGCCAGCTTCGAGGTGAGCCACTTCAAACAGTGCCTGCCAGGCGGTCAACGCAGCCAGCGGGACCGCAGCGGCGGCCATCAAGTCCAGCTCTTCCGGCACGATGGTCAAGTCTTCCACGTTGGCAACGGCATACTCAGCGTAGGCACCGCCTGAGGTGGGAAAACCAATCATTCCCATGACTCGATCACCCGGCACCAACGTGGTGACATCGTCTGCCACCGCAACCACCTCGCCTGCGGCGTCATAGCCCGGCGTCCACGGCAAGCTGTTTTCAATCTGGCTGGCCACAAAACCCAGACCCAGGCGGGTTTTCCAGTCAATCGGGTTAAGGCCCGCTCCGTGCACCCGGATAAGCACCTCGCCACCAGCCGGCACGGGCACAGGTGACTCACTCACCCGCAGCACATCACGCTCGCCAAAACGCTCGTAAACCACGTGGCGCATGGTACCGGATTCAGTCAGATCAGATGATTCCATGGGAGTCTCCAGACAACAGTAGAGCGGCGCCGTTCCCGGCTTCAGTTTCTAGACTAGCAGAATTCTGCCTGGCCGGCCTCAGCCACTCAGCCCCCGGCCACCAGCAACCAGTGCAGCGGATAACACATCCACAAACTCTTTGGGGGCTCGGGACGGCCGTTGCGACTTCATGTCGACACAGGCATGGGTAGACATAGCCCGCAGCAGCGTCTTGCCATCGGCCGGACGAATCAGCTGAAACTGCCGCGCAGACCGGAAGCGCCCGTCCCAGTCAGTAAGCCAGGTGCCCAGAACCAGCTCATCACCGGCATTGGCAGAGGCCAGGTAATCCAGCTCGGTGCGCGTTATGGCCATGGCTTTACCGGTTTCCTCGTGAACCGCCCAGGTCATACCCAGACTGTCGATATGAGCCCAGCTAACCTCTTCAAGCCAGCGCACGTAAACCACGTTATTGGCATGACCAAGCCGGTCGGTGTCTTCCGGGCGAACGGTGATGGCAAGGGTGAAAGGATCAGGCAGATCCCAGGCCAACGGGTGCCGCTCAGTCATGGTTGCTCTCTCCAAGGCCAGGAATGGCCTGCAACGGTAACCGGCCAATACGATCGTTGTGAAGTGAACCAAAGTATAGAACACCGTCGTGTGGGTTGACCGACGTAATCTCCTGCAGGTGACGACCACGGGTGTCGTGCAGGCTGACCAACATACGACCGCTGGCGTCAAACGCCACCACCAGACCGTATTCCTGAGGTTTTGGCTGGAAGCTCTCAGGCAATTTAGCTATCAGGTTCTTCAGCCAGGGCCTCAGGTGCATGCTGTCGACCTGGGCATTGCGGAGTGTTGGAAATGCCACCCAATAACGCCCCTCATCGTCCACCGCCAGGTTGTCAGGGAATCCTGGCAGATTGTCGGCAAACACCTCAGCCTGGCCGGCATTGGGGCCGGATATCCAGTATTTCAGAATGCGATACTTCCAGGTTTCGTTGACCAGAACGTAATCTCCGGCCGGCGACACCGCCACACCATTGGCAAAGTGCAGGTTGCCCAGCAACACCTCGGTTCTGCCTGTGCGAGGGTTATATCGAAGCAAGCGCCCGTGGGGCCGCATTTCGAGCAAGTCCAGAATGTAATCCGGCTGATGGAAACGGGAGCTGGCATCGGTAAAATAGAGGCGACCGTCCGGTGCAATGTCTACGTCATCGGTAAAACGGAAGGGCGTGCCCTCGGCCTCCCGGGTCAGCACCGTGATCTCGCCAGCCGGGGTGACCGATAGCAGACCTTTCCAGGCATCGGCGACGATCAGGTTTCCCTGCCCGTCAAACACCATGCCCAAGGGCCGACCGCCGGTGCTCAGCCAGTTCTCCACCCGACCATCCGGAAACACCCGCACGATCTTGCCGTCCTGGGTGCCTGTGTAGAGTACGCCGTGTGCATCGACCGTTGTGTCTTCCGGGCCATAAACTTCTCCCCTGGCCAGAAGATCCGCCAGCCTGAGGCGCTCGTTCGGCGCCAGTACACCGGTCATGGCCGGTGGCGAGGGCGCCTGCCATACCTTGCTGTCGATGGGCGACGGTGTCAGCAGAAAACTGCCCAGCAACAGAAAGGCGGCCAGCAAGGCGATCAACAACCATTTCATCATGAGTGCCCGATCCGTTTATCGTTCTGTCTTTGCCCGGAGGCGATGTCAAAGCTCCCTCACCTTAGCAGACATTGCCGGGTGTCTGACAACGCCGTGGCCGGGCCACTAGGACTCCAGAAAGTTCCGACACAGGGTGGCAAAGGTATCCGCTTTCTCGGCGTGCAACCAGTGACCCGTGCCTTCGATGATCTTCAGATCGGCAGCGGGAAACCGTTGACGAATAGTGTCCTGATGCTTGTCCTGAATATAGGCAGAATCGGCCCCCTTCAGGAACAACACCGGCCCGTCGTAGGAGCCCTCACCCTCAGGCGCCGCTGCAAGATTCTGATAGCAGGCATCGATCACTGGCAGGTTAATGCGCCAGCGAAAGATCTGTTCCTTATCGGTCACCTGATCCTGGGGGATACGCTCCAGGTTTTTCAGCAAAAACTGCCGAACACCGGGAATGTCGACGAACGCCTCAAGGCGCTTGTCGGCTTCCTGGCGCGTTGTGACACCTTTCAGATCCAGGCTCTTCATACCGTCCAGCACCGCATCATGGCGGGCCTTGTAGGTAACCGGCGCAATATCCGCAACAATGAGGGCCTTAACCCGGTCCGGGTAATTCAGTGCTACCTGCATCGCGACCTTGCCACCCATGGAATGGCCAAGCACAACCGCCTGATCGATACCTTGAGCATTCATATAGGCAATCACATCCGCCGCCATGGTCGGGTAATCCATGTCGTCAGTGTGCGGGGAGCTGCCGTGGTTACGCTGATCCAGCGCGTGAATCTGCCAGCCATCCTCCAGACGACGGGCAATACCGCCTAGGTTTTCAAGCGACCCGAACAGCCCATGCAACAAAATCAGAGGTTCGCCCTCACCGGAAATACGATTATTGAGTGTCACGGTCATACGTTGGCAGCCTCGGTTGTGGGATTAAACCGAATACACTACCACCGTCAGCACGACGGGCAAGGGGGAAATGAACGCGACGGATTTCAGACCGAAAAAGGCCGGGAAAACCCGGCCAGATGGTCACAGGCATTACGCCTGAAAAATCAGCAGTAGTAGATGCTGTTCAGGTACTCGGACAACGCAAGTACGTTTTTACGCTCAATTTCGCTATGGGGTACAAAGATTTCACGTGCCATAAAACACCTCCGGTTTTGTTTACTGGCTACTTCAACCTGATGTCACCATGCTATCGTTGAATCTGATACAAGCCGTTGACTGACCGTGCCAGTCGTTTGACATTTTGTACCAGGATGACCTTCACTCATCGGGAGCCAGATACCGGCATGCATGCCTCACCGGACCCAACAGACACACCGCAGGTAGCCGCCGCCAGCACGCTGGCTCTGGTGCATTACCTCAATACTCTTGGCGTGATGGATGATGCCCGGATTGAGGCGGTAACCGGCGTTACCCTGTGGACCGGCACTGCCCCGGCTCAGTTTCGGGCTAATCATCAGAGCCAGCGCCGATGACCGGAGACAACCTGTCACTACTCGCCATTCCTCTGGCCATTCTCTATTTGGCCGCGCTGGCGTGTATCTACCGGATACTGCTCAGCTACCGAACTGCCCAGGGGGCTATTGCCTGGATCATTGCGCTGATTGGCTTGCCCTACCTGGCGGTCCCTCTGTTTCTGCTGTTCGGCCGCAGTCGTTTTGGGGGCTATATCAAGGCCCGTCGCATGGGCGATCAAGCTCTGACCAGCCTGCTTGATCGTTTCGAGAAACAGACTACCTCAATATCCAACCCTGGCCATGAGCACTTCAGTGACGAATTGCAGGTGTTGTGCAAACTTAGCCGACAACCATTTACCAGCGGCAACCGGTGCACGCTGCTCCGGGATGGCGAGGCGACCTTTGAGGCACTGTTCGAAGCCATGGAAGACGCAACTCATTACATCCTCATGGAATTCTACATTGTACGTTCCGACAAGGTCGGCCAGCGCATCAAAGCAATCCTGGAACGCAAGCTGGCCCAGGGTGTGGAGGTCTGGTTTCTGTATGACGACATCGGTAGCGTATTTTTATCACGCCGATGGCTGAACGAACTGTCTGCAGCCGGTGCCCGGATTGCCGCCTTCGGTAACGGCAATGTGCGCCGACGACGGTTTCAGATCAATTTCCGAAATCACCGTAAGTTGCTGGTTTGTGATGGTCATGTAGGGTTTGTCGGCGGCATCAATCTGGGCGACGAGTACCTGGGCACGGTCATTGATCAGGAACCCTGGCGTGACACCCACTGCCGAATCGAGGGGCCAGCGGCTACCGGCTTGCAATTGGCGTGGCTGGAGGACTGGCATTGGGCCAGCAACATTCGCCCGGAGCTGAATTGGCACCCTGACATCAAAAATCATGGCGACCAGCAGGTGTTGGTGCTGCCGACTGGCCCTGCCGATACCTGGGAAACCTGCACGCTATTTTTTCTCAACAGCATCAATAACGCCCGCACCCGAATCTGGATCGCCTCACCTTATTTTGTGCCGGACTTTCAGATAATGAACGCCCTGCAACTGGCCGCCTTGAGAGGCGTCGACGTTCGCATTCTGATCCCTGAAAAATCTGACAGCAGGCTTATACGCCTGGCCGCGTACTCCTACCTGGTCCAGGCCAGCCAGGCAGGCATTGGCATTTACCAGTACCAGCCCGGCTTTATGCACCAGAAGGTGGTGTTGGTGGATGACCGCTACGCCGCTGTCGGGACAGCCAATCTCGACAACCGCTCCATGCGCCTGAACTTCGAGATCACTGCCATCAATACCAGCCAAGAGTTTGTTACCTCGATCGACAGCATGCTCAGGGAAGATCTGAAACACTGCCAGCGGATGACCGAGGGCGATTACCAGGATCGATCGATCCTGTTCCGACTCAGTTGCCGCGCCGTGCGCCTGCTGGCACCATTGCTGTAACGGACTGTCTGGCTCGCACCATGACATTTGCCGACAATTACTTTATTAATGCCGCTATTGATGATCTCTGGCCGTCGGCCAAACGCTGTGCGTTTGTTGCGTTCCGCCAAGGCGGAGCCCGGGTACTGCAAGACAATCTGGCCCATTACATCTAATAGAACAGCTGGGTAAACGAGAACCCGATATTGAGATAGGCGGCCCAGTCGTCTTCGTTGTTATAGGCAACCGACACCTGGACCGGTCCCAGCAGCGTGTCCACCCCGGCAAACAGGCTCCACGAACGAACCACTTGGCTCCAGCGAGCGTCACTCATGCTATCCCATGCGTTACCGGTCTCAAACCCAGCACCGGTAAACCAGGGCATCACCGGCCCACCGAATTCCCGGCGCGTATACACCGACGCCAGCAAGGCATCGTTCCCGGTGATCTCACCCGGGGCATAGGCAGACAGTTGCCGAAAACCGCCCAGACGGGCTGCATTTTCGATACCCGCATCTCCGCTGAGCACTTGCCGGGTATACAACAGGCCGGTCAGGTTGTAGCGCTCCCACGTACTGGTACCCAACAACATCGCGGTGACGCTGTCAAAGCGCCGATCCGAACCCAGGTCTTCCCTCTCAACTCTCACCCGGACACCGGCAAAAGCACCGGCTTTAGGAAAAAAGGCGTCGCTCAGCGAATCATGCACCAGTTGCAGACTGACACTGCCCTGATGAACATCACCCTCTGGTGCCACCGGAACACCGACCTCATCCTCCACCGTGGCATAACCACGCATATAGATCAGCCTGGCCTCAGCATCGCCACCCAATTCCATGCCCAGCGCCACATCCACCTGTCGAAACGTAACATCTACCTCAGAAATGCGCTGGCCCTGGTCATAAATACTGTAATCATCTCGCCGGTATTCCACGCCCAACACCGCAAACCGGTCGTAGCCAAAGGTCATCGGTTGATACCACTGACTGCGCACCCAGGGCTGGGTGCCCAACTGAACCCCCGTCATCCACTCTCCACCCAGCCGGTTCAGCTCGGTCATGCGCAGGCCAGCCGCCAGATTGAATCGGGTATTGCCCTCAAAGTTATCTTCGTAGTTAAGCCCGAAAGACAGATAGTTTGGACCCCAGCTTTTTTCCCGGGCCCGAATCACCAACACCGGTCCGTCGCTGGTTGGCCTCAAGGACCAAGCGACAGATTCGTAATAGCCCAACCCGTATATCCGCTTCAGGTCCGTCTCAAGTGCCTCGACGTCCAACGCCTCGCCCGGCTGCTGTCTGATTCGCTCACGCAGGAAGTCGGTGGCAAGGCGATCACCCTGGGCAATCTCAACCCCGGCAACTGGCCCAGGCACCCAGCCGCTGGCAGCCCGACGGGACTGGTAGGCGGCCCACGACGCTTCCGACACCACCAATCGGTTCAGGGCAACGGCATGATCTCTTGCGGCAGTGGCGCCCAACTCAAACAGCAGCAGTCCCTCATAGAAATCGGCAGACCCCAGCCCCTCAAGATTCGGACGTATCAGTACATCCTCTGACGTCAAAAGCGCCAACTGGGCATCGGTATTGGTTCGAGTCATCAGGGTTGTCAATTGGCCAACCACAGACAAAGCCTCACGCATTTGATCCGCGGTCATCAGTGGGTCGGTAATATCCACTGCAATAACGATCTCGGCGCCCATGTCACGGGCCACGCTAACCGGAAGGTTGTTGGCAACGCCACCATCCACCAGCAAGCGACCATCCCGCTGAACCGGCGCATACACTCCCGGGATACTCATGCTCGCGCGGATGGCCTCGGCCAGGTTGCCACCGGCAATTATGACCGGCTCGCCGGTTTCCAGATCGGTGGCGACAGCCCGGAACGGCACCGGCAACTGGTCAAAGTTCTCGACCAGCGCAGCATTACGGGTCAGCTCGTTCAGTATCAGCCCCAGATTCTGACCGGTCACCAAACCGCCCCCCAGATGCAGCCCTTCCGAGCTGACCCCCAGCCCCGGCACCAAGGGCAGGCGCCAATCATCCTGTTTTCGACGCACCGGCTTGTAAGCCCGGCCCGGGTCATCCCGAAAACTGGACAGCCAGTCCAGTTCAAGAAAACGACGCTCAATCTCATACACCGACATGCCGGAGGCATAGAGCGCAGCCACCGCAGCTCCGGCACTGGTACCCACCACCACATCCACTGGTACCCGCATTTCTTCCAGCACGCGCAACACACCGACATGGGCCATACCTTTGGCCCCACCGCCACTGAGCACCAGGCCCACCCTGGGTCGGTGTTCAGGCTCAGCGGATGCCACTGGCGCCCACAAAAGGGGCGCCAGCGCCATCACAACACACGTAAACAACCGTAAGCCGCGCAAGGAAGGATTACTTCTGACCAGAATGCTTGTCATCATCCGCCAGCGAAAGGTGAGACACGTCAGGGACTATGGGGGGCGGCAGATCTCGCTTCACCCCCAGGTCTGAGCCCTGCGGCGCCAATGACCAGTCATCAAGGTGCTCAAACATCGGAGTTTCTGCGTCCTGGTGCTCGGCCAGCGTTACGCCGACCGGGTCCAGAGTCAGGCCAGAACCCGCCAGAATATCGTCTACTTTGTCACCAGCCACGGGCAGGCGATCACCGGGCTCGGGCTCCGGCGCTTTGCCGCTGTGCGCCACACGCGCAGGCGCTGGTGAACGGGAGGTTTGGGGCTGAGGTGCGGGCGCCGGGCCGGGTTCCGATGGCGGCGTGCTGGCTTGTGCAGCGCCGGCCATCGGTTGCACATGCGCAACCATGCCGTGCTTTTTAAGCACCGCCAGATACTTCTCGGCCTGAACCTGTTCCAGCTTGTTCCGAATGACCACGGGTTGACCGCTAAACATCCGGTCCAGCTGCTCAACACTGGCCTTGAACAGGGTGCGCGCATTGTTACGGGCGGTTTCCAGGTCGGTACCCGGCGTGCACTCTCCTTTGAATACAAGCTGGAACATGGCTATCCCTCTCTATTACCGAATGGTTCTGGTTCCATCATAGCGGAATTCCCTCCTGGGGGCAGGCTGGCATGACTCCAACCAAGCCGACCGAGAAGAATAGTCGCCAGAATGCAAACAATTGAAAAATACCAGTCTCAACTGGCGAAAATTACGACACTTCCTGCAATAATCATGTAACCAATCTTTACAATTGGTTACATGGAATGTGTTTTATCAGTTTTGGGAGTGACCTATGCGCGCCAAACTCTATGCCCTACTACCTGCTGCCATCCTGGCGCTGGCTACACCAGCGCACGCAGAGAACCTCGATGTGCTTATGAGTCAGGTATTCCCAAACCATGAAGCCACCTACATCGGCTATGAAAGCGTGGAGCGGGAAGACATCCCTGAACTGGCGGCGGTTGACCGCAAGTACCTGATCGTAGACTTTCGCTTCACCGAGCCACAACCTGCCGTCGAGTATCTGCAAGCGGGGGTTCACAAAGTTTGCATGACACTGCTCAAAAATGAGGGCCTGGTGCGTTCTTTGTCCGATTCCGGTTACGACATGGTGTCGGTCGCCTTCGATCGCCAATCGCAATTCGACTGCCTTTGATCCGGCTGGCCGGTTCAATCAATTCTGGCCCAACAACCGCGGGAATGCGTCCAGTGCCGTGTTGACGGCATCCAGATTAAACGCATCCACATCCGCCAGCAGTTTTTCACCATAACGGGTCACCGATGGCGATCGATGGCGCTGGCCCCACTCAACCATCCTTGAGGCGAAGTCCTTCATCTGCTCCGGATCGCCGCTCTCGCGAACATCCTGCCACTCATGCCCGAAATCTTCGGCCAGTTTTTCCCGCAACCAGCCTCGTTCCTGCATGCTCATGGTCTGGGCCAGCAAGCGCTCGGCTTCCTCTGGCGCACCGTCATCTTCGGCCTGCTCTACCGTTGCCGCCACTTTTGGTAACACCAGAGTAAAAGTGGAGCCTGATTCCGGTTCGCTTTTCACAGTCAGTTCTCCGCCCATCATTTCCGCCAGTTTCCGGCTGATCGCCAGGCCAAGGCCGGTGCCACCATAGCGCCGAGAGCTCTGACCTTCCTGCTGCTCGAACGCATCAAAAATGCGGTCCTGCTGATCCGGTGCGATGCCAATGCCGGTGTCGGCGACGGTGACTTTCAAACGGTAGTAACGAACGTCGGAATCCTGATCGCCTGCGTCACTCAGTTCTTTTGCCACCGCTCGAACGGTTACTCCACCGTCATGGGTAAACTTGATGGCATTACCCACCAGGTTAAACAGCACCTGTCGTAACCGGGTTTCATCCAGCATCATCGCCGAAGGCATGCCTGAGCCAACACTCACCTCAAGGGTAATGCCCTGCTCCGTGGCTCGCAGATCGAAGATATGACGCACATCACTGAGCAGCCGGCGAACCGAAACCGGGCCAAAGTCCAGCCGCATTTTGCCGGCCTCAATTCGCGATAAATCCAGAATGTCGTTAATCAGCATCAGCAGGCTGCGACTGCCTGCGCGAATTGCATTCAGGTAGTTACGCTGCTGGGGATCGGTCACCGAGTTGTAGAGCAGGTCGCTGTAGCCGATTACCGCATTCATCGGCGTTCGAATTTCATGGGACATATTGGCCAGGAACTCACTTTTAGCCCGACTGGCCGTTTCCGCCTCCCGGGCCAACCGTTCGGCCTCCAGCTTGGCAGCCCGCAGGTCGTCTTCGCTGCGTCGAAGGGCGTTCTCGGAGCGAATTCGTTCATCCACTTCCAGTGACAGCTTCCGGTTCCAGTACAGGAAAATCAGCACCACGGCGATGGCGATCAGGATGATTCGTCGAATCACCGTGTAATCCGTCTCCTGCTCGATGTCGAGGTGGATCCAGCGATTGTAGACTGCCTCGGTTTCAGACGGCGGTAAACTGCTGAGAGCCTTGTTCAGGATGCGGTGCAGCACCGGGTTGTCTTTATCAACCGCGAGGCGCAAATCGTACTGATAGGGCGTGATACTGGTAATCCGGAGGTTGGACAACCCCAGCTTGGCAACGGTGTAGCTTACCGCCGGTATGTGAGTCACCATCACGTCCAGGTCACCGTTAGACAGGGCGATCAGCCCTTGTTCAACGTTTCTCTGGGGGTAGAGGTCAAGATTCGGGTGATTGATCAGCAAATAGTCGTGGCTGGCCTGACGATTGACCACACCGACACGCTCATCACGCAACTCCCTCAAATCACCAATGAAGCGCCCGGTATCGCGAATGGCCAGCGCCACCGGCACCGTCACATACGCCCGGGTAAACAGAAACTCACCTTCGGTTCTTGGAGTCCGGGACAAGCCGGGGAGTATATCCACCTCACCGCTTTTCAGCTTTTCCTCCGCTGTCAGCCGGGACGCCACCATCACCCGGTTGAACCGGACATCCAGATTTTCCTCCAGTCGCTTGACCAGATCAGAGGCCAGTCCGGCGGCCCGGCCATCCTGTTCAAATTCAAACGGCGGCCAGTCGCTACGCATACCTATCTTCAGCCCTGGATTGCGTTTCAGCCACTCCAGTTCGGTGGCTGTCAATGCAACACCGCGGCCCTCCAGCGCTGGCATTTCGGCCTGCAGCCAGGATTGGCGAATATCTCTGTGCTCATTGTGGCTAACGGCGGTGATGGCGCGATCAAACACCCGGAACAGCCTTTCGTTGCTCGTCGGCACCTGCAATACCACGTCGACAGGCCGCCCATCCAGCAACACCGCCAGACCGATGCCGTTGATCATGGCCGACTCCAGATAATCCGAAACCACCGGCACCGGGCCAAGAAAGGCATCGGCTTTGCCAGACAACACCAGACTGATGGCATCGCCCAGACTATCGGCCGAAACCGGAGAAAAGTTATCAATCGGGTCCAGTAACGGGAACTGATTCGGGTCTTCGCCAATGATCGCCACATTGGCCGATTCCAGATCCGACAAGGTCCGGTAAGCCGCATCGCCGGAATTAACGAAAATACCGTATGTCAGGGACATTAATGGCGAGGTGTGCCGAACACCAGGAATAACCGGGGATCCGGGGATCCGGGTGGTCAGGATCAGGTCTGCGTCGCCATTCCCGAGGCCTGCAGGGCCATTTATCATGAACGGCTCAATTGGCAGCTGAAGCTTTTCGGACAACCGGGCCAGGTAGTCAATCCAGATGCCCGCCAGGCGATCGTCACCGGTGTCAAAAACCAACGGAACCTGACTGTGCCGCACGCCCACCCGAAAGCTATTCTGCTGGTCCAGCCACTGTAAATCTTCAAGACCCAGCACCGGTGCCGGAGACGCCTGCGGCGGATCGGCCCAGACTACCCCATGAAACAGCAACAACAGGAGGCAATACGCTAACGGTGGAAGAGACTTCACTGGATATCCTCGGTGGTTCCACTACATTTCAGGGAACAATACCTGCAAATGTCGCAGATTTCATAGTGCCACACCGTTCACAGGAGAACTTCCATTATGGACACCAGTACCCACAGCATGCGCACCCTGTTTGAACAACTCGGCCTGCCCTCAGGGCATAAGGAGATTGAAGGTTTTGTTACCCGCTATTCGCCCTTGCCCTCAGAGATCGCCATTCAGGACGCGCCCTTTTGGTCGGCAAGCCAATCACAGTTTCTGGAAGAGGGGTTGGAGGAGGACAGCGACTGGGCGGAAACCATTGACGAACTGGATGCCCTGCTCCGACACTGAACCCGGCACTCAGGCAACCAGGACCTGATTACGGCCCGCGCCCTTGGCTTGATAAAGGGCGCGGTCTGCCCGATCAAATACTGCATCTTCGGCATCACCATCACGGAACTCGGAGACACCGGCAGAAAAGGTTATAGCAACCCGCTTTCCGCCAAAATGGAAGGGTAATTTGCCGACGTGCCCTCTGAACTCGTTCACGACGCTGCGAGCGTCTTCCAATCCGGTCTCCGGCAGTAACAACACAAACTCCTCACCGCCGAACCGGGCAATAAAATCGGTATTGCGCAAACGCGCCTTCATTTCACGGGCGACCAGCTGCAACACCCTGTCGCCGGCTTTGTGGCCATATGAATCGTTGACTCTCTTGAACAGATCGATGTCGATCACTGCCATACTCAAGGGGTGTCGATAACGTTGCCAACGATTATATTCAAACGCCAACCGCTCTTGCCAGGCTTCACGGTTAGGCAACTGGGTCAACAGATCGGTCAGGGCCCGCTCGCGTTCTCGGCGCACCTGTGCCTGCATCTGCTCGGAGTGGGCCTCCATGGCCGCGACTTTTTCTTGCATGGCCGCCAGCTGTTCAGCCAACATTGCTTCTCGCTTGGCATCCCGGGAACGGAACCGCTCAAGCACGCCACCGATGAATTCCAGGCGTTTGCTCACTGATTGCTTCAGACTCTGCAAGTCCTGGCCGCTGAGCAGCTCATCACTGACCCGGCCCAACTCCTCACGAATTTCCCGGTCCAGCGTGGCGGTGTCGTCTTGCCGGGTCAGCTGGGCGTCGGACTGCTGGGAAAAATGCTGACGCAGGGTTTCCAAACGCTCATCCAGGCGCTTAAGAAACACCTCAAACTCGCGCTGGCTGCGGGTGACCGCCTCAATCACTAGCTCGGCCACCTGATTGAGACCTTCCCGAAGGATGCTCCAGTCGTTGGTGGAAAGCAGCGTTTGCTGAAGCGTTCTGGCCTGAGATTCCACTTCGGCTTCCAACGTCACCTGATTGAGCAGCTGCCCCAGCAATTGCCCGACCCGGCGGGCAATCCGCAGGCGATGACCGTCCTCGGCAAGATCTGTGTCATCGCTGGACGGGGCGGGGGAAGTTGATATCTGATGCGGTGTGTCCGGGGTCGTTCTCTGGTCATGCTCATCGAGTTTGGTAATGGCCCGGTCGATCTGATCCTGCAGCGTTCGCCAGGCCTCAACATCGATCTTCTGCTTGCGTAAATCGGATCTGATGCGGGTGAGCAGACTGTCCAGTTCCGGCGTTTGTCCCTCAGACGCGAGACTGGTCCGCACCAGCATGCGCTCGAGTACGTTGCGCTCGGCCTGCCATTGCTTATCGCGCTGGTCTGCCTCGTCCAGTTCCCGAAGGTACTTCTCCTTCCAGGACTCTTCAGATGCCATGAAACGCTCCCCTAAGGTACGGTCTGATCGTGGTCATTGTTATCGTGATGCCTGCCCCGTCGTCGTTTTGCGCGCGGGTGGCTCTGATCGTAAATTCGTGCAAGGTGCTGAAAGTCAAGATGAGTATAGACCTGCGTGGTCGCAATGTCCGCATGACCAAGCAATTCCTGAACAGCCCGAAGATCGCCGCTGGACTCCAGCATATGGCTGGCAAAGGAGTGCCGGAGCAAGTGCGGATGCAGGCGCTGATCGGCGCCATGCAGCACACCCCAGCGGGCCAATCGAGCCTGAATACTGCGCCGGCTCAAACGATCCCCTCGCTGACTGACAAACACGGCAGGCTCAGCTTCGCGGGCAAGCGCTGGCCGCTGCGCCAGCCACAACGTAAGTGCCGAAACCGCTTTGCCGCCCACCGGCAAAATCCGCTCCTTGTTGCCTTTACCCAGCACCCGGATTTCGCGGGCACGCACATCGAGTGAGCTCAGATTCAGACCCGCCAGTTCCGCCAGCCGCAGGCCGGAGGAGTACAGCAGTTCAAACATGGCGAGATCCCGCACGTCCAGGGGGTTGTCCGGGTTAACGTCCAACAGTTGGCTGAGCTGATCGACATCCGCCACTTTCGGCAGGCGGCGGCCGCTTTTGGGGGCGCGGATATCAAGGGCCGGATTGTCCCGGGCCATACCCTCGCGCAATAGATATTGATAAAAGCGGCGAATGGCGGACAAATGCCTGGCAATGCTCCGACCACTCAGGCCGTCTCTGCTGAGTGTTGCCACATAGCGACGCATGTCATGGATTGACAAAGCGTTCCAGTCATCGGCACCGGTGGCCATAAACCAGGCCAGCAGGCGCTGAAGGTCTCGTTGATAGTGTTCACAGGTACGGGGAGAATGGCGTTTTTCAGACGCAAGATGCCGCGCAAAGCCGTCGAGGGGCGCCGTGAGCGCCTCTGGATGGCCGGCTGTTTTACCCTGAGCGGTCACCCCTGACCCGTCTCCACGGTAAGGTCGGAGACCGGTGTTCCAGACGCATAACGCTTAAGCATCGGAGGTAGCAGCCGGCTCAGGGTGTCGCTGATGTAGCTGAGAAATAACGACCCCATACTCTGATCAAAATAGCCCGGCTCACAGCTGCCGACCGCGAAGACGCCCACCAGACCTTCATGGCGCAACGGCACCAAAGCCACCGAGGCGATCGGTTCGTCCCGGTCCGGGAACAGGAACTGTCTTTCACTTTCCCGGAACTGACCGCATACAGCGCGATCACCTTCGAGCAAGGCACCCAGCCGTTTCTGGGCCTGGCCACGGTCAACGATGTGCAACGCGCCTTCGGCCTGAGCCGGCACTTCGGCATCGCTGAATAACAGCACCGTGGCCGCGTCCAGTCCGAAATCACCGCGAATGCTGTCATCGATGGCGGCGGCCATGTCATTGAGCGTTTTCGCCTCAATCACTTGCATCAGCAGGCGTTTGCTCTTCTCGAACAGACGGTCGTTGTGGCGGGCGATCGACACCAGTTCGACCAATTCACGCCGCAGAGTGTCGCGCTGCTCACGAAACAGATGAACCTGACGTTCAACCAGCGAGATGGCGCGACCACTGTCATGGGGCAAGGTCAAACTGCGCAGCAGTTCGTCCTGCTCAAGAAAAAAGTCAGGGTTCGCGCGCAGGTAGTCTGCAACCTGATCATCAGTAAGTTCGCCGGCCTTCTGGCGGGCCGTTTGTTCTGTCATCGTGTTCTCCTGAGCCGTCAGGATCGTGTTTTTGGCGTTCGCGGGCCCTTGCGGCGGCGCGCGGGCAGATCGCCCGGCAACCGCAACTGGCCTTCAAACACGGTTTTTGCGGGGCCTTCCATCATAACAGGGGTACCATTCCCCTGCCATTCGATCACCAGAGTGCCACCACGCAGTTCTACCTCGACCCGCGCATCCAGCAAGCCTCGTAACTGGCCGGCAACCACCGCAGCACAGGCACCGCTGCCACACGCCAGGGTTTCACCGGAGCCCCGCTCAAACACCCGCAAGCGGGCGTGACCGCGGTCAACTACCTGCAAAAACCCGATGTTGGCCTTGGCCGGGAAGCGTGGATGCTTTTCCAGCAGGGGGCCAAGCGTGGCCACCGGTGCGGTGTCTACATCGTCCACCAGCAAGACGCCGTGGGGATTGCCCATGGAGACCGCAGACAACTCCACCGTGTGACCGTTGGCATCAACGGTGTAGACCGTCTTCTGGCAGTCTGCAGCGAAAGGGATGGCCGGCGGATTCAGCTCCGGCACTCCCATATTCACCATCACCATGCCGTCTTTGCCCACTTTTAGCTCAATCACACCCTTGGCGGTCTGAACCCGAAGGATGCGCTTGTTGGTCAGGCGCTGGTCCCGCACAAACCGGGCAAAACATCGGGCGCCGTTACCACACTGCTCCACCTCCGAGCCGTCAGCATTGAAGATCCGGTAGCGGAAATCGACATCCGGCAGACCGGGCGGCTCAACCACTAACAGCTGATCGAACCCAACCCCCAAGTTACGGTCCGCCAGCTCCCGGATTGCTTCAGGCAACAAGCGAAAAGGCTGGCTGATGGCATCCACCACCATAAAATCATTGCCCAGCCCATGCATTTTTGTGAACCGAAGCAACGGGCCCGTGCCTCGTCTTTGTGAGTTCATCTCACGCTCCATACTCATTCCGGCAGACAACTTTCAGGGCCCAACTGATCTTCAAGCGTTTCCCGGCGGCGAACCACGTGCACCTGATCGCCATCCACCATCAATTCGGGCGGCCGGTTACGGGTGTTGTAATTGGACGCCATGACAAAACCATAAGCACCTGCCGAGCGAACCGCCAGTAAGTCCCCCGCTTTCAGGCGCAACCTTCGATCCTTGCCCAGAAAATCGCCGGTTTCACAGACCGGACCGACCAGATCCCACGATTTCTCGTCACTGTCCTGGTGAGGCTGCACCGGAATAATCGCCTGCCAGGCGCTGTATAGAGCCGGGCGAATCAGGTCATTCATCGCCGCATCAATGATCGCGAAGTTTCGGTGCTCGGTGCACTTGAGGAACTCCACCCGGGTCAACAGAATGCCCGCGTTGGCGGCGATTGAGCGGCCGGGCTCCAAGATCAGCTCCAGTTTACGATCGCCCAGCTTTTCAGCCACGGCTTTAACGTAGTCACAAGGTTGCGGCGGTTGCTCTTGATCGTAGGTCACGCCCAACCCGCCGCCCATATCCAGATGGCGGATATGAACGCCCTGCTGCGCCAACGTATCAATCAACGCGAGCACCCGTTCCAAAGCATCCAGAAACGGCGACACAGAAGTCAGCTGGGAACCGATGTGACAATCAACGCCGTGCACATCCAGATTGGGCAAACTGGCCGCGCGGGCGTATACCTGCGGCGCCTCGGCAATGTCGATGCCGAATTTGTTCTCTTTCAGTCCGGTGGAAATGTACGGATGGGTGCCGGCATCCACATCCGGATTCACTCGCAGCGACACCGGCGCCTTGACTCCCAGCTCGCCCGCGACGGCGTTGAGGCGATCCAGCTCGGTGTCAGACTCCACATTGAAGCACCGCACGCCAGCCTGCAGCGCACGCCTCATTTCCCACTCTTGCTTGCCCACGCCGGAGAACACCACTTTGCCCGGGTCACCACCGGCCCGCAGCACGCGCTCCAGCTCACCGGCAGAGACGATGTCGAAACCGGCCCCCAGGCGAGCCAGCACGTTCAGTACCGCCAGGTTACTGTTGGCTTTGACGGCATAGCACACCAGATGGGGGCGCCCGCTGAGCGCCTCATCGTAGGCGCGATAGTGGCGCTCAAGCGTGGCGCGGGAATACACGTAGGCCGGGGTACCAAAACGTTCGGCAATGTCGGCAACCGGCATATCTTCGGCGTACAACTCGCCATTACGGTAATTGAAGTGATCCATTTTGTTCCTGACTGTCTGGGCAAGGTTGTGAGCAGGTTCAACCACGACTCTCAGCGCTGAGCTGAGGCCTCATCGTCGGTCGATGTTCCGGCTTGACCAAACGGCGCCTCCACGCTGGCTGATCCGGCCTGCGGTGCCGCGTCGTCGCGATACAACGAGCCCTTCTGGCCACACCCGGAAACCATCAGAACAACCAGTAACAAAGCCGCAAACCGTGGCCGGCAACATGGTCCAACCTGCATACCCATACCCCTGAGTGAATAATGCCCGAAGTATACCCGACACCCGCCCTGCACCGCGAGAGAGGCGTAAACTCAGGGCAAGTAACTGTTCAGCGCATCCTCCAGCCTGGAGCGATAGTACAGGTATTGACCGGTCTGGATATCTCGCTGATAAAGGGTTGGCGCAAGGTCGTGGGGAAGGTGCAGGTCGGTCAGGTAAACCGGATAGGATTCGCCACCCGAGCGTAACGAGCGGATGTAGTGGGCCACCGCCGGGATAAGCCGGTCGCCGTACTCCTGAACACTGAACTCCTGATCATTACAGTAGATGTCGAACCTGAGGGTGCCATCGCCTTGTTGAATGCCGATGGCTTGCACTTCCAGACTCGACGCCGGCACCCTGGCGTCTTGCCGGGGCCGGAGCTCGGCCAGCCAACGGCCATCATGGCGAACCATTTCATAACAACGAATGTCACCGACCGCATCCAGATTGTCGGCCCGGCGCAACAGGCGCCGCTCGACCAGGTTGTCGAGAAAACGAAGCAGCGGTCCGAGCAGATGGTTGCGGTGGCCTGCCCGAACTGAACGCGTCCACAGACTGCCCTGTTCGTCCACCACCCAAAGCTGTCCTCTGTCACCCTGGAGCAACCAGAACACCTGAATGTTTTCAGCTTCCGAAGCCTGACAAACAACCCTCAACACCGGTTCATCCTGCAAGGCATGACGGTCTGGTACGGCTGGCAAGTACTGTTCCTGAGGCTGAAGCAACGCCTCCATCAGAGCCTGGCGATCGGCCAGCGCCACAAATCCGGGCTCCGCACCGCTGAACTGCAACAGAAAGTAGCGGCGGTCGATCTCGATGATGTAGCGCAACGGGTGCGGCCCTGTGCCGCCGGCAAAGAACTGGCGTACCACGTCGCCAAACAGCTCCCGTACCCGGCGCGCAATGGCCTGACCATGGCCGCGACTGGGCGCGGCAACCCGAATGTCCGGAAGTTGCGCTGGATGCAGCGCCACCGACGCCAGTACGTTCTTCAGGCACTGAATCAAGGTATCGCCTGCGGCATAATGCTGCAGACTGACTTCGTGCCAACTGTTCAGGTTGATCTGGTCGATGGTGATCACCAGATTGTCGCGACCACCACTGAACCCCAAGGAATCCGAACGAGCGCTGAGTTTGTGCAAGCCTCGCTCTGTCAGGTGCGACTGGGGATCAACGGCCACATTGATCAGTAACAGATTCTTCAAAGGACGAACGGCCCGGGACAGCGCTGCCCGGGGTGCAGGCGCCATCGGCAACGGCAAAAATCCCGACAACACGTCCAGAAGATCTTTCAGTTCAGCGACCGAAGCCACGCTTGTGCCTGAGCGAACATTGAGCCTGGTGGCCCGGCTCAGCAGTCCGTTACAGTAACTCCACACCAACAACTCGGCAAGATTGCCGGCACGGCGGATCACCGGTTGCCAGAAGGCGTCGGACGGGTCTTCAAGATCCCGATACAGAAGCCAGCCGTCGCCCGCGCCACCCTGTTCCGATTGGTGGTGAAAGGACAAATTCTCTTCCGCCAGCGAGGGCACCAGCCCGGGATTAACCAGCTCTACTTTTCCTGCCTTCCGCTGGAAAGCCGCATACAACTTCCGGCCCAGCAAATTGATGTCATTCGCAGTGATCGCGGCCTGGGCATGCTGCTCTCTGGCCAGCCGTGACAACAGGCGATAACTGTGGGTCAACTCCGCCACCACCTTTCGGCGCAGTCCGGTGACCTCCTCTGCCCGCCAGCGCTGGCGGTCGTCCAGTGACTGCACGCGGGCGTCTGACCAGCCCCAGTCCTGAACCAAATGACGCAGCAGTTCGATGCGCCACTGATCACCTGCCATACCCGCCCGGGTCAAGGGCAGCCCCGCCTTCAGGTACAAGCTGCGACGGACCAGATCCAGTCGCTCGGGTGTCTCGCTGTTCAGCAGCCACTGTTCAAGGCGCCGATACAACATAATGTAGGGGTCCAGAGCATCTGCACAAGTCTGGCCCTGATAGATGGCCTCTTTAAAGCTCGCCGACAACAGTGGCTGCGACTGATCCATGGCGTAGCATTCAATCAGTAACAACTTGAGAATGGCTTTCCAGGGCGCATCGATGCCCTTGTAAAGCTGCCAGATACCGGCACCCGGGAACTCTTCAGGCGGAATAGAGGGTACCGCACCGAAATCAATGAATTCGTTGGCTTTGATAAAGCGGCATTCCACCAGGCGCTGCCGGCAGTGTTCGTAATCAGCTTCGGCGCCCGCCGGTATCAACCACCACAGAGGAAATTGCCCGGCCAGATGAATACTGGTCCGATAGAACTCATCCAGCAACAGAAAGTGCTGGGCACTGCCGCAGTTTTCACCGGTCACCTCAGCCCGCTGCCGGCCCGCCCGCCAATCGGCCGCAGAGAACACAAACACGTGCAGCTCCACCCCCAATGTCAACGCCCATTGCGAGAGGCGTTCCGCCTTTCGCTCCAGACACCGAATACCGTGCTCAGGCAAATCTTGCCGATGACACAGCCAAACATCCAGGTCACTGGCCACCGAGTGGCCCAAGGTACCCGGGCTGCCCATCAGAAACAGGCTGTCCAGATCCGCCTTACGGCGCCCCTGATCGCGGTAACTGAAACTACGAGCGAAGCGACGGGCGGCGTCCAGCACCTCACGCTCCGGCGTGTAACCAGCAATACCCTGCGGGCAGTCACCATCCAGATAACCTGGCAAGGAAGGATGATTGAGGTGAAAAACAAGAGGCAACAGCTCCAGCACCACCCGCTGCCGATAGGTTAAAGCCGAACCGGCACGTTCCCAGCGCTGGCGGTTAACCAACAGAAACCGGTCCCGCAACCGTCGCAGGGTTTTGCGATCAATGCCGTCCTCGAAATCGAGAACGATGGGCGAGGCGTGAACGGTCAAGGCAGCTCCGGTGAATGGTTATTTTCAGCAAGATAGTCAGTATGATGACCGAATCGTGGCAAAACCGGTAAAAAAATAAAAGGATGACCGCTTTACGGCAACCGCCGCAAGCGGCTGATCCAGACGAGGCATGAGGGCTGTGAAAGAATTCCTGATTCAACGCTATCGACCGGACCCGGCCAGCCCGGTCATTCACCCTACCCTGCTGCGGGTGGACGACGACGGTTGCATTATTCAGACCGACCGTCATGCCGAATCCATGTTTGGCTACACCGCCGACGACCTCACCGGGCACCCGGTGCAGCGGGTGCTGGCATCCCGGCAGGACGACCCATTCGCGCCAGCGCACCGACATCATCTCGATAACGGCCAGACCGTGCTGGTGACCTTCCGCCACAAAGACGGTTTCTTTTTTACCGCCAGCCTCGGCCTGCGCATGGAAATGCGCGACTCCGACCGGGCCGCCAACGCGGCCATCGCATTCAAAGACAGCAGCGAGATGGACAGCCGCCTGCTCAAACTGGCGGAACAGGGCGCCGGCTTCGGACTGTGGGAACTGGACCTGCCCACCAACGAAATCAGCTGGTCGGACGGCATGTACCGGTTACTGGAACTGCGCCCCGGCACCGAGCTGACACCGGAGCAGGCACTGTTCTACTGCCAGGCCGGCCAGAACCGGGTGCGCGCGCTGTTCCGCCGCTGCATACGCACCGGGCAGTCGTTCAGCCTGGAGCTGGTCATGACCACCGGCCGGCAACGACTGCAACGGATAACCCTGGCCGGCCGCGCCCTGAAAAACGGCGGCCGGGTGCAGAAACTCGGCGGGGTAATGGTCAATCACAGCGAAGCCATGCGCCATGACCACGCCCGAGAACAGGCCCAGCGCATTCTGCAAGCCACCGCGAGCGCCACCCCCGATCTGGTGGTGGCGGTCGACAGCAGCCTCAACCTGCTGCATTTCAACACGCCCTGGGCCGCCCAGTTCAGCAGCGCATTCAGTCTGCAACCCAGGCCCGGAGACAACCTGACAACCCTGCTCAAGGAGTTTCCCAATGAGCGCCGGCTGATTGAGCGTCTGTGGCAACGGGCCTTTGACCGGGGGCACTTCATTGCCGAGATGCCGCTGAATCGTCAGGGCGAAGGGTTGCCGGTTTACGAATTCCACTTCCAGGATATCCGGGGCAGCCAAGGTGAGGTGATCGGCGCGGTGCACGTAGCCAAGGACATCAGTAAGCGCGTGCAGCACAGTGGCAGTGGCGACTACCGCATGCGCCACGATCCGATTACCGGCCTGATGAACCGGCGCTCTTTCGTCGAGCACCTGGAACGGGCCATGAAGCACAAGCTCAAACGCCAGTCCGTCGATGGCCTCCTGCTGGTCGACCTCGACAATTTCGAACACTTCAATGAAGACGCCGGCAGCGGCACCTGCGATCGGTATCTGCGCGAACTGGCTGGCCTTCTCGGTCTGCGGGTGCGCAACCGAGATGCCCTGGCGCGGTTGTCGGGCGACACCTTTGCCCTGTTCATCGAAAACTGCCCGGAACCCCGAGCCCGCAAACTGGCCGAAGAAATCCGCGAGCAGATCGCCCAGTTCCGGTTCGAATGGCAGGGCCGCCAGTTGCAGACCACCGCCAGTGGCGGCTTGCTGATTCTGAGCCAGGACGCACCCGATGCGCCCGAGCGGCTGCTGACGCAGGCGGCGGACCTGTGCCACACCGCGAAGACCTCCGGCCGAAACCGCATTCACACCGCCGCGGCGGTGACCGGCGAGCTGGCCAGTAGCGGCAGCGACCAGCAGCTTGAACAGTTACGGCAGGCACTGGATAACGGCGAGCTGATTCTCGAATTCCAGGACCTGAAGCCAGTCGCCAGTGTGACCTGGGGTGATCACATCGAGATCCTGTGCCGGGTTCCGGGGGCGGGCGCACAGGATGCGCCGCTGACGCCGGATCAGTTCCTGCCCATTGCCGAGCGCTTTGATCTGGCCAAGCGTCTGGACCGACAGGTCATCCGGCAGACGCTGGACTTTCTGGGCCAGTACCGCCTGCTCGAACCGCGCCTGAAATACTGTGGCTTTAATCTGTCGCTGGCGACCCTGCTGGATGACACCTTCGCCGACTTTATGGAACAGGTGCTGGCGCACTCGCCATTCCAGGCTCAGTGCTTCTGTCTGGAAATCCGCGAGTCGCACGCCAGCCAGTATCCGGATGAAGTGGCCGTGCTGTGCGATGCCCTGCACCAGGTCGGCTGCCGGGTGGCACTCGAAGGTGCCGGCGCCTCGGTGGAAAGCTACAGCCTGGCGGCCAACCTGCCGGTCGACATCATCAAGCTGGACCGGCGCATCATGAGCGATCTGGCCAGCGATCCGGTGCAACAGATCATGGTGGATGCCCTGCACCGGATTGCCGAGGCCGCCGGCAAGGAGACCGTGGCCACCTTTATCGAAAACGACGAAACCCTGAGGAAGGTGCGCACGCTGGGCATTCACTTTGGTCAGGGGTACCGGTTATCGCGGCCCCGGCCTCTGGCGGAACTGAAGCCTGCGGCGGTCAATCTCAGTACCGGGCGCATTGGCGGCTGAGCATCACCGGTGCGACACTAACCCGCGCCGGTGACCATTGCTTGCGGTTATGGCAGGGGCTCGGGTTATTTCAACGCCTGTCGGGCTCGGGCAACGGCAGCGCGCACCTGATTGGGTGCGGTCCCGCCCAGGTGGTCTCGGGCCTGCACCGAGCCTTCCAGGGTCAGCACATCAAACACATCCTCGCCGATCACCTCGGAGAACTGGCGCAGTTCGTCCAGCGTCATCTCGGACAGGTCACGGCTTTCGGCCACACCGAAGGCCACCGATTTACCGACAATTTCATGGGCATCGCGGAACGCCACACCCTTCTTGACCAGGTAATCCGCCAGGTCGGTCGCGGTCGAGAAGCCACGCTTGGCCGCCACTTTCATGTTATCGGCTTTTGCCCGGATCGCCGGAATCATATCAGCGTAGGCTCTTAAACAGCCCTTGATGGTATCAACGGTGTCGAACAGCGGCTCTTTGTCTTCCTGGTTGTCCTTGTTGTAGGCCAGCGGCTGGCTCTTCATCAGGGTCAGCAGGCTGATCAGGTGGCCGTTGACCCGGCCGGTCTTGCCGCGCACCAGTTCCGGCACATCCGGGTTCTTCTTCTGGGGCATGATCGAAGAGCCGGTGCAGAAACGATCTGGCAGATCGATGAAATCGAATTGAGCCGAGGTCCACAGCACCAGCTCTTCACTGAAGCGGGACATGTGGGTCATCAGCAGCGCGGCAAAGCTGCAGAACTCGATGGCGAAATCCCGGTCACTGACCGAATCCAGCGAGTTCTCGGAGGCCCGATCAAAGCCCAGCAGTTCGGCGGTCAGGTTACGGTCAATCGGGTAGGTGGTACCGGCCAGAGCGGCCGCGCCCAGGGGCATGATATTGACCCGCTTGCGGCAGTCCTGCAGGCGATCAGCATCGCGCACCAGCATCTCGTACCAGGCCAGCAGGTGGTGGCCAAAGGTGACCGGCTGAGCGGTCTGCAGATGGGTAAAGCCGGGCATGATGGTGTCGGCTTCGCGCTCGGCCAGATCCAGCAAACCCGCTTGCAGACGCTTCAGTTCCTCGGCGATGACGTCGATTTCATCGCGCAGATACAGGCGGATATCGGTGGCCACCTGATCGTTCCGGCTGCGGCCGGTGTGCAGCTTTTTACCGGTGATGCCGATGCGGTCGGTCAACCGGGCCTCGATGTTCATGTGCACGTCTTCCAGGCTCACCGACCACTCGAAGCGACCGGCTTCGATGTCATCCTTGACGCCGTTCAGACCCTCGATGATCTGGTCCCGCTCGGCGTCGGTCAGCACACCCACTTTCGCCAGCATGGTGGCATGGGCAATGGAGCCGGTAATATCATGGTGGTACAACCGCTGGTCAAAACCGACCGAGGCGGTAAAGCGCTCGACAAAGGCATCGGTGGGTTCGCTGAAACGGCCACCCCAGGGTTTTTCGGAGGATGTGGTCTGGTCAGACTTTTTCTGATCCGTCATGGTCTATCTTTCCTGCTAACGGCCCGGCATCATCACGCCGGCCATGGATAAGTGAAAATTTGCGGCAGTATAGCATTCCAGCCACGGTTAAGGAGACACCCCTGAACCCCGACAAAGGCATCACCAGAAAGCAGCCCGAAGACTTCTACGTTCCGGATCTGTGCCGGGTCCGGGCGGTGTTCCTGTTGCTGATCACCAGTGAGCTGCTGGTATTGGTACTGGCCATTGTTCAGGCCGAGCGCAGCTGGATTGACTGGAACTACTTCGGGTTGTTGTCTCTGTTTGTGCAGTGGACCACCCTCACCAGTGCCGCCTTGATTTGCCTGCTACGCCCCTGGCTGGCGCGGTTATCGGTTACCCGCGCCACTCTTGCGATTGTCGCCATCGTGCTACTGGACGTTCTGGCCTTCAGCCTGTTTGCCGACAGCGTGCTGCACCCGGAGCCTGGCATAGCCCTGTGGCAGGGTATTGCCAAAAAACTGTTGCTGGCTCTGCTTATTATTTTGATGGTGCTGCGCTATTTTTACCTGCAGCACCAGTGGCAGCAACAGCAGGAGGCGGAAATGCAGGCTCGCCTGACCTCGCTGCAGGCGCGGATTCAGCCCCACTTTCTGTTTAACAGCATGAACACCATCGCCAGTCTGATCGCCACCAATCCGGAGCAGGCTGAAGACGCCGTACTGGATTTGTCTGAGCTGTTCCGGGCCAGCCTGCGCACCGATGATCAACTGGTCCCACTGAGCCATGAGCTCGACCTGTGCCAACGCTATCTGACCATAGAAGCCTTGCGCCTCGGCGACCGATTAAACCTGGAGTGGGATATTCAGTCAGGCCTCGAACAGCAGGCCATACCGCCGCTAACATTGCAGCCGCTGGTTGAGAATGCCATTTACCACGGAATTCAGCCACGGCCAGAAGGCGGCACCGTTCGCATTGAAATTACCACCAAAGGTCATTTTGTTTATTTGATGGTGCAAAACCCGAAACCGGAACGCACTGGCCCACAACACCAGGGTAATCAGATCGCTCTGACCAATACCCAAGCCAGATTGCGGGCACTGTTTGGTGAACCGGCCGTGCTCAAGCACAGCCAGCAAAACAATATCTACACCGTGACACTGCGGCTGCCGAAACGAACCGTCAGTCAGTCGAACATTACGGCCCGACGATAGCAGGACAACCATGACCTCAATTGCGCAGCGTATTCTGATCGCAGACGACGAACCACTGGCCCGGCAACGCATCCAGCGGCTGCTGGACGCGTTGCCGGATTACACGGTCTGTGGCGAAGCCGTGGATGGCAACGACACCCTTCGCAAGGTCGCAGAACTGGAGCCCGACATTTTGCTGCTGGATATCCGCATGCCGGGCATGGACGGCATGGCAGCTGCAGAGCAACTGAGCCAGCTTAACAACCCGCCTGCGGTCATTTTCTGCACCGCTTACGATCACCATGCGATCAAAGCCTTTGAAGTGCGGGCAGTGGCGTATCTGCTGAAACCGGTGCGCCGCGAGGCGCTGACGGATGCGCTGGCCCGGGCCGGTAAAGTCAATCGTGTACAGCTTCAGGCGCTGACTCAGAGCGCCGATGCAGGGACCGAACAGCTGGCCGTTCGCACGTACCGGGGCACCGAATTGATCGATCTGGCCGATGTACGTTATTGCGAGGCCGATCAAAAATACGTCACGCTGCATCACAGCCGGGGCGAAACCGTCTGCGACTATACCTTGAAGGAGCTTGAGCAGGCGTATCCGGGCCAGCTACTGCGCATTCACCGGCACACACTGGTGGGCGTGCGCTTTATCCAGGCACTGCGCCGAAATACGGATGGCCAAAACCAGCTCATATTGAACGATTCCAGCACCTCTCTACTCGTGAGCCGGCGCCACGCCAGCCATGTCCGGCAATGGCTGCAGGAACACCAACCCTCCCCCTGACGGGGTAGACGCCCTGCCGCCGCGGGACTTTTTTGCTGCCACAAGGTAACCTTGGGGCACATTTTTCCCAACGACAGTGAGTGCCATGTCAACACGTACCCTTCGCATTGCAACCCGCAGCAGCGCCCTGGCGCTTTGGCAGGCGGAATTCATCAAAGCCGAACTGGAAAGGATGCACGATCACCTCACCGTGGAACTGGTGAAGATCAAAACCCAGGGCGACAAGATCCTGGATGTGCCCCTGGCCAAGGTTGGTGGCAAGGGGCTGTTCGTTAAAGAGCTGGAAGAAGCCATGCTGGATGGCCGTGCCGACCTGGCCGTGCACTCGATGAAAGACGTGCCCATGGAATTCCCCGAGGGCCTTGGCCTGGTCGCCATTTGCGAACGTGAAGACCCCACGGACGCCTTTGTCAGTAACCACTATGACAAACTTGAGGAGCTACCCCAGGGCGCTGTGGTGGGCACCTCCAGCCTGCGTCGGGAAACCCAGCTTCGGGCCAACCGTCCAGATCTGCAGATCAAAATGCTGCGCGGTAACGTTAACACCCGCCTGGCCAAGCTTGATGCGGGTGAATACGACGCCATCGTACTGGCCAGTTCCGGCCTTAAGCGCCTGGGCTTTCATGATCGTATCCGTTACGGCATGCCCGACACCGTGTCTTTGCCGGCCGTTGGCCAGGGTGCCCTGGGCATCGAATGCCGGCTGGCCGACAGCGAGCTGCAGCAACTGCTGGCGCCGCTGAACCACGCCGACACCGCTGACCGGGTCAAAGCCGAACGAGCACTGAACCGGCGCCTTGAAGGCGGTTGTCAGGTGCCGATCGCCGCCTACGCACTGCTGGAAGATAACGACACCACCGTATGGCTTCGAGGTCTGGTTGGCGCCGTTGATGGCAGCCAGATTTTCCGGGTTGAAGGCCGCGCTCCCCGAGCCGATGGCGAGCGCCTGGGCAGAGAGCTTGCCGAGCAACTGCTGGCACTGGGTGCCGACAAGGTACTGGCTGAGATCTATGGCCACACCCCACGCTGAGCCCGAGCAGCATGCACCATCATTAAAAAGCCGGAGAATACTGATCTGCCGGCCAGAACCGGAAGCTTCGCGCCTGGCGACCGCTTTTCTCGGCGCCGGAGCTGAGGTGCGGCTGATGCCGTTGGTCGCCAGAGAGCCTCTGCCGGAAACTCCGGAGCGTCGATCCCTGCTGCTGGAGCTCGACAGCTTCAGCCATATTATCGCTGTCAGTCCCTACGCAGCCAGATTGCTGCTCGACGAAATCGAACAATGGTGGCCACAGATGCCTATGGGAATTCAGTGGTATGGCGTTGGTGCAGGCACCGCTGCCGTCTTTTCTCAACATGGGATAAGGCCGCGCATGCCAGCCCATGGCTGGACCAGTGAGGCGCTTCTGGCGCTCCCGTCTTTACAACGACTCGAACACCAGAGGGTGCTGCTGGCCCGGGCCGAGCACGGGAGAGAGCTGATTCGCCAGACTCTTGAGCAGCGGGGTGCCCGGATAACGGTCTTGCCGCTGTACCGACGCTTCAGACCGTACTATCCTCCAGAACAGGTTCAAGACAATTTTGACGCCTTTGAGCCAGAGGTGATCATTGTGCTTTCAGGGGAAACCCTGAACAATCTTATCGAAACCGGCACTGATCACCCTCAGATGCTTGATAAGGCGCTGCTGGTTGTTCCGGCAGACCGTATAGCGGAACAGGCTCGTATCGCCGGCTTCAGCAACGTTCTGGTTCCTGAGGGCCTGACCGATCCGGAGCTGCTGGCCAGCGTGGCCGCCCGGCTGGCGCAGGGGGCCGCTGATAACGGAAAACCAAGTAAGGATGCCCGTGACTGAAACAACAAAACAACTGCCCGCACCCGTAAGCCCGAATAAAGCCGAGCGCTCGCGCCTTTGGCCAATCTGGGTAGTCGCGCTCATCGCCCTGGTTCTGGCGGTCACTCTTGCCGTGTGGAACTGGCAGCAGTGGCAAACCCATAAAGCCACCGTGCAGGTGATCCAGGACCTCCGGCAAGACACCGCGAGACTGGAAGACCGCTATGGCAGCCGAGGTAACGAACAATCCCAGCGCCTGCAGGCTGTAGAGGGCAAGCTGTCTGATCAGCGCGAGCTGATTGCCACCCAACAACGCCAGATTGATCACAATGCCCGCGAACTGCTTGAAGCAGGCAATCGAACGCGGACCGATTGGCTGCTGGCAGAGGCAGAATACCTGCTGCGAATCGGCAACCAGCGTCTGTTGATCGAAAAAGATATCCGGGGCGCCCTGGCTGCTCTGGAATCCGCCGATGAAGTGCTGCGAGAATCCGACGACATCGGGGTCTACCCAGTGCGCCAGCAACTGGCCCGCGAAATCCTGTCATTGCGCAGCATTCAGGGCGTTGATCGCACTGGTCTCTACCTGCAGCTGGAAGCTGCCATTGCCAGCATCCACGAACTCACCGATCAGGCGCTGATTCACGATCAGGCGCCGAGCTTTCGGATGAGCGAAGACTCCAATGCCCCGGCCGATGGCCGCAACATGTTTGTGCGGGGCTGGAACCGTTTTCTAGACACCCTGCAGCAGGTTGTGGTGGTGCGCCGCCTGGACGAACCCGTAAAGCCGCTATTGTCGCCAGACCAGAGCGCCTGGGCCCGCCTGAATCTGCAGCTGATGCTGGAAGAAGCCGAAATGGCCGTCCTGCGGGGCAACCAACCCCTGTACGAGCGCGCGCTGAGCAAGGCGATTAACACCGTCAACGACTGGTACGACAGCACCAATCCAGCCATCCGCGGGCTTTCCGACTCCCTGAATGAGCTGGCCAGCCACGATGTTGACCCAAAGCTGCCAGACATCAGTCAGTCTCTCGGGCTATTAAAAGAACGCCTGGCCGGCCGGCTTGCAACGGATAACGCAGACCGCTCCGGATCGGAACGCGGGGGCCAGGACTCATGATCCGATTGCTGGTTATCCTTCTGGTCGCACTGTTGATCGGTACCGCTCTGTCACTTGGACTAAGCTACGACCTCGGCTACATCCGGGTCAGCATTGGTCACTACCTGATTGAAACCAACTTCTGGGTCGGCCTGGGGTTGATCATTGTCCTGGTGGCGCTGTCGGTATTCTTCTTCAACACCCTTCGGCGTTTTCGCCACGGCACAGGTCTGGTGGCCAGTTGGGTTGCCCGCGGCAACGAACGCCGAGCCCGTCGGCGAACCACTCAAGGCCTGCTGGCTCTGGCTGAGGGCAATTGGCCCAGGGCCCGGAAACTACTCGCCAGTTCCGCCGACCGGGCTGACACCCCGCTGATCAACTACCTTGCAGCGGCCCAGGCGGCATTTGAATCAGGTGACCATGCCGCAGTGGACGATCTTCTGCGCAAAGCCTACGAGAGCACGCCCGGCTCCAGCATGGCGGTCGGCCTGACCCAGGCCCAGCTGCAACTGGCCGGCAACCGACTGGAGCAGGCGCTGGCCACACTGCTCAGGCTGCGCAAAGACTCGCCTCATCATCCGTTTGTCCTGAAGTTGCTGAAGAACACCTATTTACGACTGGAAGACTGGCGCGAGTTGTCAAAGCTGACGCCGGAGCTGCGCAAACGCAGCGTGTTACCCGAGAGTGAAATTGACAACCTGGAGCGGCTGGTCTGGCACAACCTTCTGGAGCAAGCCGCAGAAAGCACTGAACGCAAACTCAAAGACAACCCCACCGCATCACTGGAACCGTTAACCCGCCTGTGGGATGAACTACCGGGGTTTGTACGCCGAGACGAACTCACCATTCGGGACTACGCCAGACTGTTGGCGCGACTGGGCGATGAAGCACAGGCAGAAACCCTGTTGCGGAAAGTACTCAGAAATCATTGGAGTGACGAACTGATCAACCTTTACGGGCGGATCAAGGGCCACCAACCGGAAGAACAGTTGCTGATCGCCGAGCAATGGCTAAAGGATCGCCCCAACAACGCCGAACTTCTGCTGGCCTTGGGGCGGCTCAGCCTTCGCAACGAACTCTGGGGTAAAGCCAGGGAGTACTTCGAAACCAGCCTGAGGCTACGTCGCAGCCGGGAAACTTTGGCAGAACTGAGCCGGCTCAACGCCCATATGGGCGAAGAAGAAACCAGCGTTAAGTTACTGATGCAGGGATTGGCAACCGACCACGGCCTGCCAGAATTGCCCATGCCTCGGGCCTGAGACTCCAAGAACGCCGCCTCACCCCCGAGGCGCGTACTCGAGCACATCCGAGAAAAACGCCTGCTTGGGCAACCCTGCCGCCAGCAGCGCATCCATCAGGGTATACACCATGGCCGGCGAGCCACTGGCGTGTACTTCAACGTTTGTCCAGTCAAAGCCTGACGCCAGTACCGCACGCACCAGCTGATCGTGATGACCACCCCAGTCATTATCTTCATCATCGCCAACCACCGGCTGGAACGTAAACGGCGCCCAGTCAGTTTGCCACTGCTGAGCCAGCGAGCGCAGGTACATGTCTTCATGCTTGCGAACGCCCCAGAATAGCTTCACCGGATGGTTGAAGTCCGTCTCCTGGAGGTACTCCACCAGGCTTTTCATCTGCGCAAAGCCAGTACCCGCTGCCACCAACGCCATGGGTTTGGCAGGCGCCGCTGCGAGGCATGCCTTGCCGTGGGGCAATTCCACACTGACATCCTGGCCGGACGTCAGTGCATCAATCACTTTCTGTGCCGAAAGCCATTCCGGCGAGGCCTGAATATGCAGCTCGATGTTGCTAACGGACGGGCGGCTGGCAATGGAAAAGTAACAGGGATCCGCGCCCGGCAGATTTACCGCCAGATATTGCCCGGCATGAAAGGCCACATCCCGGCGCGCCGGCAACTGCAGCTCAACCCGATAAACATCATGGCTGAGGGAGCGGACGTCCACCACTTTGGCCTGAAACTTCCGGGGCTGATAATTTCCTGATGCCATAACGGCAGGTATCTCCAATTCTAGATCGGTCAGGGCCTGCGCCCGACACATCATCAGGCGCTGACCAACCGGTATGGGTTGCTGATTACGGGTATTCAGGACCTGGCCACTGAGCAGTCGGGCCTCACAGATCTCACATACGCCATTCCGACAGGCTGCCGGAACCCGAATGCCGGAGCTTGCTGCGGCCGATAACAGATCAACGCCTGCCGGTACCTGAAACGCAATACCGGAGGGCTGCAGTCGGACCCAAGACAACCCCGTGCGCCTGTCAATCAGGGCGAGGTGCCGGGATTTCAATGCCCAGGCTGTCCCACAGGTCATCGACCCGTTGTTTGACTTCATTGGTCATCGCAATCGCCGTGCCCCACTCCCGGTCGGTTTCCCCGGGCCATTTGTTGGTGGCATCCATCCCCATCTTCGAACCGAGCCCAGACACTGGCGAGGCAAAATCCAGGTAATCGATGGGAGTGCTCTCCACCAGGGTGGTATCCCGGGCAGGGTCCATACGGGTTGTCATGGCCCAGATCACATCTTCCCAGTTACGGGCGTTCACGTCGTCGTCGGTAACAATGACAAACTTGGTATACATGAACTGCCGAAGAAACGACCATACGCCCATCATCACCCGTTTGGCATGGCCCGGGTACTGTTTCTTCATGGTGACGATGGCCAGCCGGTAGGAACAGCCTTCCGGGGGCAGGTAGAAATCGACAATTTCCGGGAACTGCTTTTGCAGGATCGGAATAAAGACTTCGTTTAGCGCCACGCCCAGAATGGCAGGCTCATCGGGCGGGCGGCCGGTGTAGGTGCTGTGATAGATCGGATCGCGACGGTGGCTGATGCGCTCCACGGTAAACACCGGGAATTGGTCCACTTCGTTATAGTAACCGGTGTGATCACCGAACGGGCCTTCCGGCGCCATATCATCCGGATAAATAAAGCCTTCCAGGACGATTTCGGCACTGGCCGGCACCTGCAGATCGCTCAGCTCGGCTTTCACCAGTTCCGTACGGGCGCCACGTAACAAGCCAGCGAACGCGTATTCAGACAGGCTGTCCGGCACCGGCGTAACGGCACCGAGAATAGTAGCCGGATCGGCACCCAGGGCCACCGCCACCGGGTATGGTTTGTCCGGATTGGCTTTGCGGAATTCCTGATAATCCAGCGCCCCGCCCCGGTGGCTGAGCCAGCGCATGATCAGCCGATTGCGGCCGATCACCTGCTGCCGATAGATGCCCAGATTCTGCCGTTCTTTATTGGGGCCTCGGGTGATCACCAGCGGCCAGGTCACCAGCGGGCCGGCATCCCCGGGCCAGCAATGTTGTACCGGAATCTGGTACAGATCCACCTTATCTTTTTCGATCACCACATCCTGGCAGGGTGCGGAGCGGAGCACTTTTGGGCTCATGCGCATCACCTGCTTGAAGATCGGCAGTTTCTCTAGAGCGTCTTTGAAGCCCTTGGGGGGATCGGGTTCTTTCAGAAAGGCAAGCAGTTTACCTACGTCTCTGAGCGCGGCCACGTCGTCTTGCCCCATACCCAGTGCCACCCGTTTGGGCGTACCGAACAAGTTGGCAAGCACGGGCATGTCGTAGCCTTTCGGATTTTCAAACAACAACGCCGGCCCACCTGCCCGCAACGTGCGGTCGCAGATTTCGGTCATTTCCAGGTGAGGATCGACTTCCACGCTGATGCGTTTGAGCTCGCCCAGCTTTTCCAGCTGGCCGATGAAGTCTCTCAGGTCGTTGTATTTCATGCTGTGCTCCGCTTCTGGTCTACGGTACTACGGAGTTTGGGCGGTTCTGGACTGCCCTTTTCTTGCTTCTCTCTGGCGCTTTTTTTCGGAGTCAGCACGAAGCAGGGACTTCGAACGGCGTTATCGGGGGCTTCCTCCGGAGACCGTGCTTGCCAGGGATGGCAAGACCGAGCCCCCAGGGATGGGTTCACGGCGTGTCTCCGGAGGAAGTCCCCGGTAACGCCCGCCCCCGAAAGTCAGACGCGCATAGAAACCAGTATCAACGACGCTTCATAGACTGGAAGAATTCGTCGTTAGTCTTGGTGTCGCGCAGCTTGTCCAGCAGGAACTCCAGTGCAGCGGTGTCGTCGTCCATGGAGTGCAGCAGTTTGCGCAAAATCCATACGCGCTGGATGTCCGCTTCCGTCATCAGCAAGTCTTCACGGCGGGTGCCGGAACGACGAATATTGATGGCCGGGTAGACACGCTTCTCGGCGATTTTCCGGTCCAGATGGATTTCCATGTTACCGGTGCCCTTGAACTCCTCGTAGATCACCTCATCCATCTTGGAGCCGGTATCCACCAGAGCCGTGGCCAGGATGGTCAGGCTGCCGCCTTCTTCGACGTTACGGGCCGCGCCAAAGAAACGCTTCGGCTTCTCCAGCGCGTGAGCGTCGACACCACCGGTCAGAACCTTGCCAGACGACGGGATGACCGTGTTGTAGGCCCGGGCCAGACGAGTGATAGAGTCCAGCAGGATGATGACATCTTTCTTGTGCTCGACCAGGCGCTTGGCCTTTTCGATCACCATGTCTGCCACCTGGACGTGACGGGCCGGCGGCTCGTCAAAGGTGGAGGCGATGACTTCGCCACGCACGGTGCGTTGCATCTCGGTCACTTCTTCCGGACGCTCGTCGATCAGCAACACGATCAGATGACATTCCGGGTTGTTGCGCACGATGGACTGGGCAATACCCTGCATCAGCAGGGTTTTACCGGCCTTGGGCGGAGATACGATCAGACCACGCTGACCTTTACCGATCGGTGACACCAGGTCGAGTACCCGCGAAGTCAGATCTTCGGTACTGCCATTACCGGCTTCGAGAGACAAGCGCTCATCCGGGAACAGCGGGGTCAGGTTTTCGAACAGAATCTTGTTACGGGCGTTGTCCGGCTTATCAAAGTTAATCTCGTTAACTTTCAGCAGAGCAAAGTAACGCTCGCCGTCTTTGGGGGGCCGGATTTTGCCAGCGACGGTGTCACCGGTCCGCAGGTTGAAGCGGCGGATCTGGCTGGGCGACACATAGATATCGTCAGGTCCGGCGAGGTATGAGGCATCGGCAGAACGCAGAAAACCGAAACCATCCTGCAGAATCTCCAGGACACCATCACCGTAAATGTCTTCGCCGCTCTTGGCGTGCTTTTTCAGGATGCTGAAAATAACATCCTGTTTGCGCGAACGAGCGAGGTTGTCGAGGCCCATTTCTTGCGCGATTCCGAGCAATTCGGGCACAGATTTCTGCTTGAGTTCAGTAAGATTCATAATTTGTAGGATTTATCAGGAATGGAGTAAACGAAAGTTGGTATGACAGGGGTGCCCCTGAACGCATTGATCAAAATAATTAAAACAAGGTGCTGGCTAGGTGGAGCAACCGGTAACGATGAGTGCCGGTCATATGTGCTGGAGCCAGAGAGTGGGAACAACCGTTCACCGGGCAGTCAGCATAATCGAACACCTTCAAGGCGCGTGTCAAGGCTTCTGACTAAAATTAAGCCAGATTCATGATAAACATTTGCCTGGCGCTGCCCGCCAACTCCCTCTGATGGGTTACCCCCTTCCCATCCGTGGCACCGATCCGGATACTGACTATATTATACTGTTAATTGAATTATTACGGAGCCATTCCATGAGTATTGATCTCACCAGTGAACTCACACCTCTGAATATTGCTGTTCTGACCGTCTCCGACACCCGGGGCATCGACGAAGATACCTCTGGGCAATTCCTCGAAGACAGCGTCATCGAGGCCGGTCATCGACTGGTGTCGCGTCGAATTATTCCGGACGACATCTATCTGGTGCGCGCCCTGATGTCGCAATGGATTGCCGACCAGCAGGTTCATGCCGTTATCATCACCGGCGGCACCGGCTTTAATGAGCGGGACAGCACGCCCGAGGCAGTAGGGCCGCTGCTGGACAAGACCATCGAAGGTTTTGGCGAGGAATTCCGACGCCTGTCAGCCTCGGAAATCGGCACCTCGACCATTCAGTCCCGTGCCTTTGGCGGAATGGCCAACAACACGGTGATTTTCTGTTTACCCGGCTCCACCGGCGCCTGTCGTACCGGCTGGAACGGCATTCTGAAAGCTCAGCTGGACAGCCGTCACGGGCCCTGCAACTTCTCGGCCCTGGTGCTCAGAAAGCCGGAGCGTGCCTTCAGTCGTACCCAGGAAGTGATTGGCTACCGCGCAGAACGATAACCCAGGAGACCCCATGGCAAGCACCGATCTGATTTCTGTAGATGATGCACTGGCGCACATACTGAGCCATGCGACCCCGGTGACCCGAACCCAGGCGGTCCCGCTGACCGAATGCCTCGGCCGTGTGCTGGCAGAACACAAGTATGTGCCGTCCGATGTTCCGCCGGCCGACAACAGTGCTGTGGATGGCTATGCGGTCCTTCACTCCTGCGTGGTCGCCGGGCGGGCGCTGACGGTCTCGGATCGGGTGCCGGCGGGCACGGCGCCGAAACCGTTGCAGCCTGGCACCGCGGTGCGAATTTTTACCGGGTCGGAAATCCCTCAGGGCGCCGATGCGGTGGTTATGCAGGAGCAAGTGGAGCGCACCGGCGACGATGTTCTGATACTGACGGAGGTCAGCCAGGGGCAGAACATCCGGAAGCAAGGCCAGGATCTGTCCCAGGGTGACTTGGCACTGGCCCGGGGCGTGCGCATCCGCCCACAGGAAATGGGACTGCTCGCCTCAATGGGCATGCACCAGATTCCTGTTCTGGAAAAGCTGCGGGTGGCCGTGCTCAGCACAGGCGACGAACTGGTAGAACCCGGAACCCCGCTCAACCCAGGGCAGATATACAACACCAACCGATTCACCCTGATGGGCCTACTTGCGGAGGCTGGCTGCGAAGTAGTTCTGTGCGAGACCCTTAAAGACACCCGCGAAGCCACGCGCAACAAGCTGGAACAGGCCGCCGCCAATTCCGACCTGGTCATTACCAGTGGCGGCGTATCCGTCGGTGAAGAGGATCACGTGCGCGTGGTGCTCGAGGAAGCCGGCAACCTGTCGCTGTGGAGGATGGCCATCAAGCCCGGCAAACCCCTTGCCTTCGGCGCTATCAACGGCACGCCGGTGCTGGGGCTGCCGGGCAATCCGGTGTCGGTACTGGTCGCGTTCATGGTGATCTGCATGCCCTTCATCCGCAAATGCCAGGGCCGGACCGACGCAGCCCCTGTCGGGGATTATCTACCCGCAGGTTTTGAGGTTACCTCGCCGTCCACGCGGCGTGAATTTGTGCGCGCCCGCAAGGACGGCTCTGGTGCCGGAGCCTCAGTATTGGCCTTCTCCAATCAAAATTCCGGCGTACTCAGTTCGACCTGCTGGGCTGCTGGCCTGGCGGTGGTGCCAGAGCACACCACGATCCAGCCTGGTGATCCGGTTGCCTATTACTCTTTTACTGACCTGTTGAGCTGATCATGACTGATGCGACCCTGACCATTCGTTTTTTTGCCCGGCTGCGGGAAGAGCTGGATACCGAGAGTCTGCAGCTGCCGGCCACGCCAGAGCAGACCGTCGCGGACCTGTTGTCAGAACTGGCGGCAAGAGGTGACCGCTGGGCCCAGCTGCAGGGCGACCAACCGGTGATGGTGGCCGTTAACCAGGCCATGGCAAAGCCGTCCACGCCGGTTAATGCCGGTGACGAGGTGGCGTTTTTCCCGCCGGTGACCGGAGGCTGAGATGATTTCAATCCAGGAGCATGATTTCGATGTCGGCGCGGAGTATCAGGCACTACGCGCCAGCGGTTCGGGTACCGGTGCGGTGGTGACCTTTGCCGGACTGGTGCGGGATTCCGGGGATCTGTCCGGGGTGACCGGGCTGTTTCTGGAGCACTATCCGGGGATGACCGAGCAGGTGATCCAGGGCCTGATTGATGAGGCATCGCAACGGTGGGATGTGCGCCAGGCACGGGTGATTCATCGGATTGGGCCGTTGGCGCTGTCGGATCAGATTGTCTTTGTGGGGGTTTGCAGTGCCCATCGCGGAGATGCTTTTGAGGCTTGCGCCTTCATTATGGATGCCTTGAAGACGTCGGCGCCGTTCTGGAAGAAAGAGATTTCCGGGGATGATGCGCACTGGGTCGAACAGAAGGCTTCGGATGTGGAACGAAGCCAGACTTGGGAGTAGACGAGCCGCCCGCCTCAACCCATGATCTGCATTAGGATAAGTCCGATGATTCTGTCTGGTCGGGTCATGGCCATAAAAAACCGCCCGTGAAACAGCGCTCAGGGGCGGTTTTTTGCAACACCTTGATTAAAGGTTGCTGTCTAGAAAGGCGGCCAGCTGTGACTTGGACAGCGCGCCTACTTTGGTGGCGTCGACGTTGCCGTTTTTGAACAGCATGAGGGTCGGGATACCACGGATATTGAACTTGGGCGGAGTCTGCTCGTTTTCGTCGATGTTGAGTTTGCAGACCTTGAGCTTGCCGTCGTATTCGTCGGCGATCTCTTCCAGAACCGGTGCGATCATTTTGCAGGGGCCACACCACTCAGCCCAGTAGTCTACCAGCACCGGAACGTCAGATTTCAGTACGTCCTGCTCAAAAGACGCGTCGGTGACATTAACGATATTTCCGCTCATTACTCTTTCCTGATTCAGGCGCTCCCGGACCGCTTATAGCCGGCCACGGCAAAGTCGCTGTTGACTGTAGCAGACGAGGTAAACCGTGAACGGTTTACCGCCTGCCCGGATTTCGTTAGTCCATTACTTTACGCGATTGCGCTCCTGAATGTGAAGCGGGTTATTCTGCCACCGGCGTTGATCCGCATCAGTAATGACCGCAGTCGGTTACTGACAGCCCCCCGGGCTTTCTTTTATAGTAGCGGCAACGGCACCAACATATTCACCCCACACAGGACGCCAACCAACGTGACGGCCGCATCTACCGCCGAGAACGCTGTACCTTCCCCGGATATGCTGGCAGCCATTGATATGGGCTCCAACAGCTTCCACATGGTCGTGGCCCGTCTGGTTCATGGTGAAATCCGTGCAATCGAGAAAATGGGCGAGAAAGTCCAGCTGGGTGCAGGCCTGGATCAATACAATCGTTTAACGGAAGCGGCCCAGGAACGGGCCCTGGAATGCCTCAAGCGCTTTGCTCAGCGGCTGCAAGGGATGCCTGCGGAAGGTGTGCAGATTGTTGGCACCAATGCCCTTCGGGTCGCTCGCAATGCCTACGACTTCATTGCACGAGCGGAGGAAGTGCTCGGCTACCCGGTTGAAATCATCGCAGGCCGGGAAGAAGCCCGTCTGATCTATCTCGGCGTTTCTCACACCCTGTCAGACGACCAGGGCAAGCGGCTGGTGATTGATATTGGCGGCGGCAGTACCGAGTTCATTATCGGGCAGCGTTTTGAGCCCCAGGAGCTGGAAAGCCTTCACATGGGCTGCGTATCTTTCCGCAACCGGTACTTTCCGGATGGCAAGGTGGCTCGCCGACAAATGGACAAAGCTATTATTCATGCCGAACAGGAATTGCTGAATATTCGCCAGCATTACCGGGCGGTGGGCTGGCAGAGCGCCGTCGGCTCGTCCGGTTCGATCAAGGCGATTTCCAGCGTCCTGGCCAATCTGAAAATTACCGACGGCACCATTACTCGCGATGCCATGGAAGAATTGCGCAAACGCCTGGTGGATATGGGCAAGGTTGAAAAACTGTCGGATCTCGGCGTGCGACAGGATCGCCAGAGTATTTTCCCCGCTGGCTTTGCCATTCTGCTGGCAGCGTTTCGTTCTCTGGACATCAAGGACATGACGTTTGCCGATGGCGCCCTTCGGGAAGGCCTGTTGTACGATATTGTTGGCCGCATCCAACATGAGGACGTGCGTGAGCGAACGATTGCCGCACTGCAGGAACGTTACCATGTGGACCAGGCCCACGGCGCCGCCGTGGAGAAGACCGCGATCGCGGCCTGGGCTCAAGTGGCGGATGACTGGGGCCTGCACACAGCGGCAGACGAAGACGTCTTGCGCTGGGCATGCCGGTTGCACGAGATCGGCCTGACTATTTCTCATAGTCAGTACCATAAACACGGCGCTTACCTGCTGCGTTACTCGGATTTGCCAGGCTTTACCCAGCAGTTCCAGCGCGACCTGGCAACACTGGTCCGTGGTCACCGCCGCAAGTTTTCGGGCACGGTGTTCGAAGGTATCGAGACAGAGGACAAACCCAGGCTTCGCTACTTGTGCGTGCTATTGCGCCTGGCCGTCCTGGTGCAGCACCCCCGCAACCTGGAAGACCCACCAGCGGTTATACTGCATGGTCACGAGAACAAGCTGGTGTTGGAGTTTCCGGAGGGTTGGCTGGACAACCGGCCGCTGACCCTCGCGGACCTGGAGAACGAGCGGGACTATCTGGCTCGCCAGGACTTCACCCTGGAGATCAGTGGCCGGTTAGCCTGAGTCTCAGCCGGCGAGTTCGGCCTCCAGGCTTTCCACGGTTTCGCTGACCTCCAGCCATTCAGCCTCGACCTCGTCCAGCTCTCGCTTCAGGCCGGTCTGCTCGGCCAGCAGTTCTTTCAGGCGAACCTTGCCTCCGTCCTCATAAACAGAAGACTCCCCAAGCGACACTTCCACTGCACCGAGTGCCTGCTGCAACTGGTCCATACGCGACTCCAGCGCACTCTGTTTTTTTCGCCACGGGCTCAGCTTTTGT
>NZ_JACUUB010000081.1 GCF_014859525.1 Marinobacter sp. | reverse complement strand
AACCACGCAACCTCGTCACCACGCGCCCATATTTCTTCCTGCAGGGGGCGAAGGATCGAGTACGAATAAGGTTGATTCACAAAGAAGAGATAACGCTTCAATCCACCAGCTCCTGTAATAGTTGGACGGTCTGATCAACGGTTTGCTGCACGTTGAACGCCTGCCTGATACGCTTCTGACCTTGCCCACCCATTTCCCGGCAGCGGTCGGGGTTGCTGGCCAGATGGATGAGCGCATTTGCCAGAGCTTGCGGATCACGCACCGGAATCACAACACCTTCAACCTCGTTTCTGACCAACTCAGGCATGCCACCTGCCCTGGTCACAACCACTGGGCGACCGTAGGCCATCGCTTCAATGACCACTCGTGGCAGCCCCTCACTTTCTGACGGCAACACCAGGGCATCACAGGCCCCTGCAACCTGGGGGGCATCGGTCCGAAAACCGGCAAAACGCACTCGGCCCGACTCAGGCAAGCGTGCGACCTGCTCTTTCAATTTAGCGTTTTTTTCGAGATCACCTACCAGCAACAGATGTATGTTCAGTTCTGCGCGCAGCAGCTCCATTGCCGCTATGAGAGAGGCAAAGCCCTTACCGGGGCGGTCGCGGCCGATACAGCAAATCACAAACGAACGTTCCGGAAACCGGAATTCTGAAAGATCCGCTGGCGGTCTGTCATACCACGCAAGATCGTGGCCTTTGTAGATCCGCACAAGCTTGCGCTCAGGCATTTTCCCGAAAGGCCCACGAACCGCAAGCAAGGATTTTCGAACAGCATCAGAAACACAAACGATACGATCCAGCCTTGGATGCAAAAACGTTATCCAGGACTCGGGATGCTGCCAGCCAACGTTGCCAATCACACCTCGGTAGGCTATCACTTTTACTGCTAATCGTTTGGAAGCACGCAACGCACATGCAAGAGCCTTGGGGTTAAAGGCATAAACCACCTGAACCTTTGATTTGACGAGGTGTTCACGAATTACACGAGTGCTGTCTTTATCGAACCGTCCTGTTACAACCAGAGGGACAACCGGGATGCCCGCAGATTCAAACAAGTCAAAATGCCGCCCTTGCGGATTTGCCGTAACTAGAAGTGGAACTCCTGCATCCCAAAGACCAATGATCAGCATAGTTTCTGCAAGATCGGACTTGTCTGTGACAACTAGTGTTTTTGGCATCATGATAAAGAAAGCTCAAGAAGACATGACCGATGGGACTGGTAACTCAAACTACCGGCGCGCAGGATATCACGAACACTCGCCTAACCGGACTCAGAGAGATACGCCAACTCCAAATGCTGCCAAAGTTCGTTCCGCTCCGCCGCTGCTAACAAAGCCAACCGCTTGTCCACTGAACGCCTCAACCGTTTGAGGTTTGACGTCATCCAGCGGGGCATAACCTGCGACGAAACCGGGCGAATCTGGCATTTATCAAAATCGATCAAATAGATATCATCGCCGGCGACCATCACGTTGTCGCAGTTAAGGTCGGCGTGATAAAGCCCTGCGTTATGGAACTGCCTGATTGTGCGGCCAATCTTTTGCCAGAGGTGACACTCCGATCTGCTCTCAGCACTTGGCCAGGGCACCGCATCAGGAATCCGCTCGATCAGAATTGCAGCCTCATAGGCCATGGGGACCGGCTGATATATGTAGGCTGCCAACGGGGTTGGAACCGGCAAGCCCTCCGCCTTCAGTATATGCAGCAGCCGGAGCTCTCTGAAAGCACGGGTACGCTCAAGCCCGGAGAACATGTACCGTCTCGCAATAAGCCTGCCAACCAATCCACCACGACGATAGTGCCTCAGTACCCAGTCAGTCCCGAAATCCCGGTGTATAAACCAGGCCGAACCCCGACCACCCTCACTCACGGCAACGGCCTGATCGCCCCAGGAGGCAGGGGCAAAACTTTCAGGGGTCACACTCGGGCAGGCTTGCGCTCGCAAGATGGCCTCAGCGCGGGATATACGAACTAAAATCAACTCGTCAGACAACAGACACTCACCTTGGGCGGTTAACAAAACAGCCAGCGCACTCTGGCTGCCGATTCGCTATAATCGCCAGACGAGCAACACCAAATTATCTTATTAAGTTTACGGCAGTCCTTTGATCAACTCCATCTGCATCCTCCGTCTGTCCGCCATTGGCGATGTAACTCACGTTATCCCCGTTGTTCTGAGCCTTCAGGAGCAACTGCCCGGGGTTAGCATTACATGGGTTATCGGCAAAGTAGAAGCCAAGCTCATCGGCGACCTGCCCGGTGTTGAGTTCATCATCTTCGATAAAAAGGCCGGCCGCCAGGGATATGCCGATCTGCGAAAGCAGATGAAGGGCCGTCAATTTGATGCGTTGCTGCATATGCAGGTGGCGTTCAGGGCCAATTTGGCAGCAGCGCTGATTCCTGCCAAGATCAAAGTTGGCTATGACAAGGCACGTAGCAAAGATCTGCATAGCCTGTTTATTAATCGGCGCATCAAACCAGCGCCCCAGCAGCACGTAAGGGACTGCCTGGCGAGCTTTCTGGAGCCTTTGGAGCTCAGACCTGCGCCACCTGCCTGGCACATTCCACTTTCTGAAGATGATCATAAGTTCGCACACCAGCGTTTGGCTGCTGACCGACAAAACTTGGTTATCAGCCCGTGCGCCAGCCACATCTTGCGAAACTGGCCCGCCGACCGATACGCACAGCTGGCCGATCATGCCATTGAGGCCCATGGCATGAAGGTCATTCTTGTCGGCAGCCCGGCCCCGTTCGAGGCGGCATACTGCGCGGCAATTGAGGGCGCGATGAAACACAAAGCCCATAACATCTGCGGTAAAGACACGCTCAAGCAATTAACGGCTTTGATGACTCATGCCGACCTGATCGTTGCTCCCGATACCGGCCCGGCACACATCGGCAGCGCCGTCGGCACGGACGTACTGGGCCTGTTTGCCGCTAGCAACCCTAACCGCTCAGGCCCTTACCAGTCGCTGGCGTGGTGCGTAAACAAGTACCCTGAGGCGCTTCAACAATTCACCGGAAAGACAGTTGCCGAAGCCCGCTGGGGCGCGAAAGCTGAATTTGAGGGTGCCATGGAACTAATCGCTGTCAGCGATGCGGTCGCGATGCTCGACAAATGGCATCAGGCCCAACGCTCTTGACGTCATTCACTCAGTTCTTGATTACGGTTCATCGCAATGCCTTCAACAAGCGTGAAGTTTCGAATAAAAACATTAAAGCGCGCCCTATTAAAGGCTATTCGAAATAGCTGGTACCGCGCGATTCGAGTTCCAGCCGGTCAGCTCGCGTGGCTGCTTTGGCAAAACTTGCGTTTTGTTAGTGACCGTATTTTATCGAGGCGCAACGGCATCCGGGTTCTTGCCGGCCAGACTCTGGTAGAAGTACCCCCTGGTTACATCAACCAATATGTGCTGGATGAAGACGTGAGCCGCAAATTCATGATCTGGCCCGGAGACTGGGATCAGCGTACAAAACCGATGACAACACATTATCGATACGGGCCGATGCTTGACCTCTGGCAACATCGCGACAACCTCGAAGACAGCGATAGCTATCACGACCTGATGCAGAGGATCAAAAATGAGCAACCGCTGGAAAGAGTTAACAAAAGCACTCTTGTAAACAGCCCGGAAAAGGCACGAGAGTTTTTGGCCAGTCAACTACAGATCTTTTACTCGCTGGCTTCTGAGGGCTACAAACCAGAACTGGCAGACGACGAGCTTAATGTCGCCATTACCCGCTATGGCACGATGGTCAAGGCGAACGGCGGGCGAAAACGGCTTATTGCCGCCCAAATCATCGGCCTCGAAAGCATCCCTGTTCGGATCGCATACATCCATAAACATTGGATTGACCAACATGAGACTAAGGGGCTCAAGCGCTCAGATGCCATAAGACAGGCCATCTCCAAAGCCAGGATTCTGGCGCGACAACCTGTTCAACCTGGCTAGCAAATCTAGAAACGTGAGACTGCTCACGCTTTGCGCTTCCACTTGAGACTGTCATACAATAGACATTGGTTTGTAATAAGACTGGTGTATGACCATGCTCACCCAATTCTCTTACCGTGACTATCGAGTCAAAACCGCGCTGCCAGTCCCTGAAGCGACGTCATTGGTGGATGACTATCTCGATCGTAACCTCGAGCTTGTGGATGCGTTAAAGGACAATCCACACAATTATGTGGCCAGGGTGAACACCACTTCAATGCCCGATCTGGTTCTTAAAGAGCCGAGAAAACGCAACAGGCGCCGCTGGGAACGAATGATGACGCGTTTCAGAGATGGTGAGGCCCTGCGAGTTTTCGACAGCCATATCAAACTTGAAGAGCTTGAATTTCATTGCCCTAAAGCAGTGCTCGCTGCCGAATTGCGGGAAAAGGGCGTCGTCACAGATAGCTTTTTTCTTTACCAGTACCAGCAAGGCAAGCCTGCAATGGATGAAGATGCGGAGCGGGTTGCACACGAACTGCAAAGACTTCATTCCCTCGGCTACACCCGTGGCGACCCAAAAGCCCAGAACTTCCTGGTGCACGAGGGCAAGGTCCACTTTATCGACTTCAAATTGTCCAAGCCCACCGTGTTTAAAAAGCATTCCACTCGCATGGAATATGCTCACTTTCTACACACCATGCCGGAGGGAATCCATTACCTCCCAGAATCTGAGAAAAACGCGGCAGGGTTCAAGTTTGCGGTTTGGCTCCGCAGGTCTGTTTCGGACCTGAAGCGGAAGAAACGGGAATGGCGAGAGTATCGGCAGCAGCCGGCCTACGCCCGCAAGAAGCGCGCAGTGCTTATCGTACTCGGGGCCGTCGTGGCTTATGAGATGATTTTCTCGGCAGGATCTGCGTAAGAACAGAGCCAGAGCCCTTAGCGGCTCTGGCGTCGTTTCATTATTTCCGCGCCGTATAATCCTGATAAGATTTCTCTTCCACAAACCGCGACCCCAGCGCCAGGTTGACCTCTTTCTTGATCGCCGCACGCTTGTCGTTGGTCACGTAGACCGCCCGAGCCAGTTCGATAAACCGCGGGCCAAAATCCTGATCGGCTTCCTGATCGCGGATGTCGTCTTCAATCACCCACAGCTCTTCATTCACCGCTTTGAGCTGCTTACGCAGATTCGCGATTTCAGAGGCCTTGTCTTTCACCGCCTCATCCCAGGTTGCGCTCAGTTCTTCCAGTTCCAGCCGCACATTGTTTACCTTTGCTTCATCCTTGATGCGCTCGGATTTGATTTCAAGAATGGTGATCTTGTCCAGCACCTCGCCAAAAGAAACCGGTACTTTGATTACGTCTGCCATTGTCTCGTCCTGTGTTTCCGTGAACTCAATAAAAACAAACCGCCGGGGCTGCTCAGCACCGACGGTTATCGTTATGTAAGCGGCTGATCTCAGCCCTTGACGTGCGTCAACCACTCTGCATGCTGAGCCAGCTTCCCCTTCACCGCATCAAAATACAGGCTCTGCAGCTTCTCGGTAATCGGCCCGCGCTTGCCTTCACCAATCTGACGGCCATCCAGCTCGCGGATGGGCAGTACTTCGGCGGCGGTGCCGGTGAAGAAGGCTTCTTCGGCCACGTAGACTTCGTCGCGGGTGATGCGGCGCTCTTTCACCTGCAGACCCAGATCTTTGGCGAAGTCGATGATGGTGGCGCGGGTGATGCCTTCCAGGCAGGAGGTCAGTTCGGGTGTGTGCAGCACGCCATCGCGGATGATAAAGATGTTCTCGCCAGAACCTTCTGCTACGTAGCCTTCGTTGTCCAGCATCAGCGCTTCTTCAGCGCCGCCGGAGATGGCTTCGTTCAGGGCCAGCATGGAGTTGATGTAGTTACCATTGGCTTTCGCCTTACACATGGTGATGTTCACATGGTGGCGAGTGTAAGAAGACGTGCGCACCTTGATGCCCAGCTCTTTGGCTTCCGGCGACATGTAAGACGGCCAGCTCCAGGCCGCGACCATCACGTGTACCTTAAGGTTATCAGCACGCAGACCCATGCCTTCGGAACCCAAAAATGCCATCGGGCGCAGGTAGGCTTCGTCGAGATTGTTCTCCCGAACGGCCGCACGCTGGGCTTCGTTGATTTCTTCTTTGCTGAACGGCATTTTCATGTTCAGGATGTGAGCAGAACGGAACAACCGGTCAGTGTGCTCTTTCAGGCGGAAAATCGCCGGACCGCTGGCAGTGTTGTAGGCTCGCACACCTTCAAAACAGCCAAGACCGTAATGCAGAGTGTGGGTAAGAACGTGAGTTTTGGCATCCCGCCAGGGCACCATTTCGCCGTCCATCCAGATAACGCCATCGCGGTCTGCCATCGACATTCTGTTCTGCTCCTAAAAAAGCGGTTTTCGGGGAATCGGCATTCTAGCAGGATTCTCTGCAGGAATTGAATGTCGCTTAACCAGCCAGCATCACTTTTTCCCACATAGACCGTATGTACGCCCGCTCATCCGGAAACGCATCGCCCTCTACCCGACTGTTCAGTTTTTGCAGGGCTCGTCGGTGGATGGTTGATCTAAGGGTTATAAACACTTCTCTGAGTCTTTCGGTATCGTCCACCGCCATCACGCCGGCGCGGCCCAGCTCTTCCATCTGCCGGATGTTGTCACTCCATTGGGTTAGCTCAGGGTGGTTGGCACTCCAGGCCAGCATCAGGTATTGCACAAGAAACTCAATATCGACAATACCGCCCCAATCGTGCTTGATGTGAAACACCTCTGCCCGTCTCGCTTCGGGAGTACCCAAAGTGGCTCGCATTTTTTCTCGCATGTCGACCACATCCTTGCGCAGTGCAGCTTTGTCTCTGGACTGGCAAAGGATTTGGTGGCGGATAGCTTCAAAACCGGCCAAGGTGTCTTCGCAACCGGCAACGCCGCGAGCCCGGGCCAGAGCCTGATGCTCCCAGGTCCATGCATCGTTAAGCTGGTATTTCTCGAAGGCTTGTAAGGTGCTGACCAGCAGACCGGAATTGCCGGAGGGGCGCAATCGCATATCGACTTCATAGAGCTGGCCAGACGGCGTTTGTGTGCTCAGAATATGCACAATCCGCTGGCCCAGGCGGGTGAAGAACACCGCATTGTCGATGGGCTTGTCGCCATCGGTCGATAGCTGTGGGTCGGCTTGATGCACGAATACCAAATCAAGATCCGAGGTATAGCCCAGCTCAATGCCCCCGAGCTTGCCGTAGCCAATGATGGCAAAGTCGGTATCGCAGGCCGAACCGTCTGCCCGCCGGGGGTGTCCGTGGCGGCTAACCAGGTTGGCGAACGCCACGTTTACCACGTGATCCAGCACCACCTCCGCAATCCAGGTGAGGTAATCACTTACTTTCATCAGAGGTAAAGTGCCCTTGATCTCAGAAGCGGCCACCCGTAACACATGGGCTTTTTTGAAATAGCGCAAGGACTCCATCTGCTCTTCCAGATCCTCAAACGGAATCCGCAGCATTTGCTGGCGCAGGTCATCTTGAAGCTCTTCTTTAGCCGGCGGGGTGTAGAGACTCTCTGCGTTCAGCAATTCGTCGAGCAGCAAGGGCGACTCCGCCAGCAAGCTGGCAATCCAGGGGCTGTCACTGCAAAGGCGAACCAGCTGGGTCAGCGCCCCTGGATTCTCTAACAACAACACCATGTAGGCCGTTCGGCGCAGGATCGCCTCAACCAGCTGCAACACTCGTTCGAGGGTCTGTGAGGCGTTGTCTACCTCCGTCAGTGCACTCAGTAGCAGCGGCATGAACTGATTCAAACGCCTGCGCCCCTGAGTCTGCAGCGTCTGCACCGTGCGGCTGTCGCGCAGGTCGGTAAGGCTCTTAAAGCTGCCCTCGGGGTTTTCAAACCCCTGATCAGCCAACCACTCCAGAGCAGCCGGGCCTTCCATTTCCGCCAGCCACAGCTCGTACCAACCGTCGTCAATGCCGCTGCCGGCCTCCTGCTCGTCTTCTTCGGTCGCAATAATGTTCGAGAAATGCGTAGCCACTCGCTCGCGATGCTCACTCAGTGCCTGCTGGCAGGCAGACCAATCGTCGTAATCCATGATCCGGGCAACCCGGGCCTGTGCCAGGGCGTCATCAGGCAACACCTGGGTCTGCTTGTCTTCCATCCCTTGCAGAGCGTGCTCAAGGTTCCTCAGGAATACATAAGCGTCGCGCAGTTCCCGCACGACCGGCGATGGCAGCAACTCCAACGCTTCCAGCTCTTTCAGGATGAGCTGTAACTCCCGCTGCTGCAGCTCTCGGTCCCGACCCCCGCGGATCAGCTGAAAGGCTTGCACCACAAATTCAATTTCACGAATGCCTCCGCTGCCCAACTTGATATTGTTTTCCAGGCCTTTGCGGCGCACTTCCCGACTGATCATGGCCTTCATGCTGCGCAGCGATTCAAACGCACTGAAATCCACGTACTTTCTGTACACAAACGGGCGCAGGGTATCCATCAACACCTGCCCCGCCCGCTGATCGCCGGCCACAACCCGGGCCTTTACCATGGCGTAGCGCTCCCAGTCCCTGCCCTGGTCCTGGTAATAAGTTTCCAGCGCGGCAAAACTCAACGCCAACGCACCGCTCTGACCATAAGGCCGCAACCGCATATCCACGCGGAACACAAAGCCATCGGCAGTGATCTGGTCCAGAGCCTGGATCAGCTTCTGACCAAGGCGAATAAAAAACTGCTGGTTATCCAGTGCGCGACGGCCGCCTCGGGTTTCGCCCTTGCCGGGGAAGGCGAAGATCAGATCGATGTCAGACGAAACGTTCAGCTCACGTCCACCCAGTTTGCCCATACCCAGCACGACCATGCGCTGCGGCGCGTCTTCTCCATTAACGGGATCTTTGCCCCATGGCGTGCCGGATTCCTCGCAGGCTTGTTTGTATAACCAGTCAAGAGCGCCATCAATACAGATGTCGGCAAAGGCGCTGGTGGCCGCGATCGTCTCCTGAAGGTCCGCCCACTTCATCAGGTCTCGCAAGATGATGCGAAACTGGGCCTCGCGCCGGAATCGGCGCAACGCGCTGTGCAGGGCGGCCTCTGACTCGACGGTGTCCAGAAACCACGCCAAACGCTCGGTTAGCCATGGCACGGTCGTTGGCTGCTTCAGCGATCGTGCCAACACGGAGTCACGAACCTGTTCCGGATGCCGTTCCAGGGTCTGGCGTATAAACAGGCTGCGTGCCAGGGCTTCGGCAAGATCCTGCTGCGACAAACCCCCAGTGCCCGCCAGCCAGTCGGGCACACCCTCCGGAAACACCGACGGCCAGCACGCCGACACATCGTTTGCCAACACTGCCGGCAGTGACCCCCAAGGCTCAGACATAACGCAAACCCCTGTCTCTCTGATATATTTCCGTTACTGTATAACGAACTCGCCACGGACTGAACAGGCCGCCCCACTCTATGATGCGTAATCGCCGTCCGCTCAACCCCGAGCACGCCCAGTCACATTTGCCTATGGGGGGGCTCATTCGCAGCCGGATTCGACGCCTGTTCATCATACTTGGTTGCTTGCTGGTGGCTCAGGTGCTGATCATCTGGGCCGCCGAGCCGCTGTCACTGCTTGAAGCCATCTGGCTCACCATGACCACCCTGGTCACCGTGGGTTATGGCGATTACGCCCCCGAAACCGTCATCGGCCGTCTCAGCACCATTGTGTTGATGTTCCTGACCGCCATTACCCTGCTGACGCTGATCGTCAGCGATTACATCGAGTTCCGTTTTTACCGCCGTGAACGAATCCTGACCGGACGCTGGATCTACAAAATGAACGAGCACATCGTGATCATCAACACCCCTCGCAGCGGGGGCGAGCAGTATTTCATGCGCTTTGCCTCCCAAATCCGCTCGGTGCCCGAGTACCACACGGTGCCCATCATTATACTTACCCGGCAATTTCCCGGCGGCTTACCGGTGGAACTGGCCGACAGTGGTGTGGTGCACTTTCATGGCACCGGCAACGACCCGGAAGCCCTCAAAGCGGTACACGCCGGCAGCGCCAGACACATCATCGTGCTGGCAGCAGACGAAACCGACCCGTTCTCGGACAGCCTGACTTTCGACATTGCCCACCGGCTAACCGAATCCAACCTGGCCGGCCGCACCACCGTGGAGTGTGTCAGCGACCACAACCGGGACCGGTTCAAGGCCCTGGGCGTGCGCACCATCATTCGCCCGGTCCGCACCTACCCCGAAATCATGGTGCGTGCGGTCGTGGCGCCAGGTTCCGAGAAAGTGCTGGAAGACATGTTCAATTACGAACGTGATCACCCTCACCGGTATGATCTTGAGCTGGACGATCTCAGCTGGGCAGACATTGTCAGCGCTCTGGTACGCCACGGCATTGGCACCGCTCTGGCCTACATCGATCATGACAACGAAGTGGTGTGCCACCCGCCGACCAATGAGGAGGTGGAGGGTAAAGGTTTAATTGTGCTCGTTAGCTCGACCGACACACCGGCAGTGGCGGTTGTCGAGGAGGCACTGGACAGGTATCGCGAATTTCTGAAGCAATGGAAGGAATTGCAGGACGACAGCAAAGCCAAAAACAGCACTATTAACTCTGAAAAACAGGACGATTGATGTCATTCCTAGACTCCGAGTTCTATCAGCCCCTGTTCGAGGCCATCGCAACAGGCGATGAAAGCCAGATTCAGGCGGCTGCGGCGACCTTCAACGCGGCAGATCTGGCCGAGTTTGTTGAAGAAAACCCCGAGAACGAGGGGGGCATTCGCCTGATCCGGGCGTTGCCTGTCGAGCAAAGCGCCAAGGTGTTCGGGTATATTGGCCCCAACA
>NZ_JACUUB010000080.1 GCF_014859525.1 Marinobacter sp. | reverse complement strand
CCCCGAAAGCCTCCGGTTGTGATCGAAAAACCCTTCTACGAGTTCGATGCCTGGTGCTGCGCTCGGGTAGATCGTTTCGGCACTCTGTTTGATCTGGTGCTGTCTCACCGGTACAGCAAACTGGACGTCACCGTTGGCGATATCCTTGGCGCCCACGGCAGCGCCACCATGTGTTACGCCTACTGGGACTTTATCCAGAACTACATGGATATCACCAAGCCGCTGCCGGAGCTTCCGTTGCTTGAGCGATACCGCCCGCTGGACCCGACCACGGCAGAGCATGACCAGAAAACGGGCCGGCCACCGCGCTACTGGCGGGATATGGACGATGAAACGTTCAAGAAGCACGTGGACCGGATGTTCACCGAAGTCACTATCATTGACACTGCGCAGCGGCGCAATGTGATGGCACAGAAGTTGAGTTATGCGAGCTGACATAGGCTGGGCGAGGCTCGGCCGTGAATATCGCTCCCCATTGGCGTATCATCCCGGGTCATCTGACCAACCAACACTCCAGGGGAGCCCACAATGATCTGGACCGTATACCTTTCCGGCGAAATCCACACCGACTGGCGCGAGCAGATTGCTGCGGGTGCTGAGGCGGCGGGGTTGCCGGTTGAGTTTACCTCTGCCAACACCGACCACGAATCCAGCGACGCCGCGGGCGATTTCCTGGGTAAGCCGGAGAGCAATTTCTGGCGTGATCACCAGTCTTCCAAGGTGAATGCCATCCGCACCAAGACCTTGCTGGAGCAGTGCGATCTGGCGGTTATCCGCTTTGGCGACAAGTACAAGCAGTGGAACGCGGCCTTCGATGCCGGCTACTGCGCCGCCATGGGCACGCCTTACATTACCCTGCATGATGAAGACATTGTGCATCCGCTCAAGGAAGTGGACGCGGCCGCCATGGCCTGGGCACAAACACCGGAGCAGGTGGTTGAGCTGCTGAAGTATGTAACGGCCTGAGTACAGCGCTTTTCGTGACCTCATCAACAGGATGTAAAAAGGGCAAAGGAACATGCCACTCTTCACTACCGGCAGTATCAGGGCAGCAGCCCTGGTACTCAGCCTGCTTTTTCTCTCGTTACTTGCCATTGATCCCGTTCAGGCCAATGCCCGGCCGCCGGCTATCCCCCTGGCCAATGTCTATCACTCGGGTGTAAACCTTCAGGAATACTGGGTCAGTGAAAAGCTGGACGGTGTCCGGGCCTATTGGGATGGCGAGCAGCTCTGGTCCCGGGGCGGGCATGAATACGTAGCGCCGGACTGGTTTACGGCGCAGTTTCCCCGGCAGCCGTTAGATGGTGAACTCTGGAGCGGTCGCGGGCGCTTTGCTGAGCTGTCCGGGGCGGTGCGCAAGGTGCAGCCGGTGGATCAGGAGTGGCGTCAGGTGAGGTTTCATGTGTTTGATCTGCCACAGCCTGAAACCGTGTTCGAGCAGCGTTATCGTCAATTGGAACGGCTGGTCGCAGGCTCTGACTCACCGTATCTGGTATTGGTGGAGCAGCGCCCGGTTGCCAGCCATTCAGAACTGATGGCAGAGCTTGAACAGGTGGTGGCTGCGGGTGCGGAAGGGCTGATGCTGAAGCGAAGAAACAGCCAGTATCGGGCCGGTCGTTCTGATGATCTGCTTAAAGTGAAAACCCATCAGGATGCGGAAGCGAAAGTCGTTGGTCACCTGCCGGGCAAAGGCAAGTACGAGGGGTTGATGGGGGCTTTGGAAGTCGAGCTCTACGATGGCCGGCAGTTTCGCATCGGAACCGGGTTTACCGATGCGGACAGGCGCAACCCGCCGGCGATTGGCTCAATCATTACCTTCCGCTACCGTGGTTTGACCGCCACCGGTTTGCCGAGATTTGCCAGCTTTCTTCGGGTCCGGAATGATGAACCGGTGCCGAAGGCCGATTAGGGCGATATGGCCTTGCTACTCTGGGCCAGCTCTTCTTCTGGCTCCGGGGGCGGAATTCTGGCACGAAAATGGTCATAGTAAAGGTGCGCCAAAGGCGTACACTGAAAGGATACACGGGAGATTAACCATGGTGTCTGTTCCTTCCGCTGGGCAAGTCCAGCAGCACATTTCGGCCATTGCCAGCGGCTTTCTGGGTGACTGGCTGGAGCACCGGGGCAATGCTCTGGCGGTGCCGATGACTGTGTTTGCACATGGCGAGCGGCTGGATCTTCAGAATCCGCGGCCTGCGGCGCCGGGCAGTGTGCTGTGCCTGTCTATCCATGGGTTGATGGAGCTGGAATCGGTGTGGGATTTCCCGGCCAAACCCGATGAACACTATGGTACTCACCTCGCCAGCACGTTGGGCGATACGTCGGCCCTCAAATTACGTTTCAATACCGGCCGGCCCATTTACCGCAATGGTCAGGATCTTGCTGCCTTGCTGGAGCGGCTGGTGAGCAACTGGCCGGTGCCGGTAAAGCGAGTTGTTCTGATCGGCCACAGTATGGGAGGCTTGCTGATTCGCAGTGCCTGTCATTACGGGGCTGCGAATGATCACCGGTGGGTCAGCCTGAACCCGGATTGTGTGTATATCGGCTCGCCCCACGACGGCTCCTGGCTGGCAGTCGGTGCCCAAAAGGCGGCAGGCTGGCTGAATCGGGTGCCCCGGGATTATATGAAAGTGGTGGGCGAGGTGATTGACCTGCGCAGCGAGGGCATCCGCAACCTTTCACGGGGCGAGGTGTTTGAGCCCGGCACCTCGGATCAACCGCTGTTGCACGGTGCCCGGCATTACGTGATCAGTGGGCTGCTCGCCAAGGGCGAACGACACCCTGTAAACGTTCTGTTTGGCGATGCCCTGGTACACCAATCCAGCGCCCGGGGTGATCGCCGTGAAGGCTGGGAGCTGGCGGGCATCGCTAATTTTCCTGGTGTCGACCATGTTCGTCTGGCCCACCACCCACTGGTGAGCCAACAACTGCAGGAGTGGCTGGTATGAAAGGACCGGATAACAATACGCACTGGTGGCTGGGTGTAGCGGAGCTGGCAGCCCACGGTATACAGCACGGCGCGGAGAAGCTGAAGCGTGTGCACCTTTCCATTGCGGACGAGAGTTTTCGGGTGCTGGAAGCCATTCCGGTCACTCGGTCCGCTAGCCGGTTTGTTCGAGTGTGCCACCATAGTATCGCCAGAGTCAGTTACGGCAGCGTGTCTTTGGCCGGTCGTGTGGTTGCCGAAGGGGCAGCGTCTGCCGCTGTTGAGTTCGGCCCGGGCTGAATAACCTCCAGGCGGTTCCGGCCGTTTCGTTTGGCGCTGTAGAGGGCCTGATCGGCTAACCGGAGATACTCCCCCGGCGAGTGCTCGGGCGTTGGAACACCCAGTGCCAAGCCAACACTGACCGTAAGAGCAATATGCTTGTCCTTGCACGCCTCACAGCGCCGGGTGGCGACGGCTTCCCGGAATCGGTTTAACCGGTTTTGAATGTCCTCGGCATCTTGATAACTGGCAAAAATCACAAACTCTTCGCCGCCAAAGCGGGCCAGGCGGTCGGTATCGCGCCGAAAGTGTTCGCGCATGGTGTCAGCCAGCGCTTCCAGACAGCGATCGCCGGCATCGTGGCCCCAGGTGTCGTTGATCGTTTTGAAGTGGTCGGCGTCGATCATGGCCACTGCAAAGCCGGTTTGATGGCGCAGGCACCACTGAAAGCTGCCGGGAAATTCGCGGTCAAAGTAGGTACGGTTGCCCAGGCCGGTCAGGCTGTCTGTTACGCTGAGGTGGGAAAGCGCCGTGTTGGCTTCCGCCAGCTTCCGGTTAAGCCGGCCCAGTTTGCGGTTCCAGTACACCAGAAGGCCGGTGACCAGCATCCCCGCCGCCAGAATTTGCCAAAGCCGGGTATAGTCCATCCGCTCTTCTATACGGATGTTACGCCAGGTGTCCGAAAGTTGGGTGCGTTCCTCTGTTGACAGGCTGGTGACCAGCTTCTGCATAATGCTATGGAGTGTGGGTTCGTCGGTGCGGGTGGCCATGGCCAGGGACCAGTCGGCCGGTACCCGGCCGATGACCTTGAGGTCAGCCAGACCCAGAGATTGCATATAATAACTGGCAGTGGCCAGGGTAGTGATGTATCCCGCCAGTTCCCGGTTCTGCAGCTTTCTCAGGCCTTCCAGCTCGGAGGCAACCGTGACCAGTTGAAGAGAGGGATTGCGTTTCTTCAACAGCTCGGCGAAGGCATAACCTTCCACAACACCGACCGGACTGCCGTCCAGCTCGTTCAGACGCTGAATGAAAGGGGACTCCAACCGCCCGATCACCACATTGGGCACTTCCAGGTACGGCGAGGTGAAATTCATGTATTCAGACCGCTCCGGGGTGCGCATCGCCATCGGGAGGATATCGCAGCGCCGTGCTTTTGCGGCGGCGATAGCCTGCGGCCAGTCGTTGGTTTTCATCAGGCGAAACACCACTCCGCTGCGCTGGCTGAACAGGCTCAGAACATCGGCCGACAGGCCAGTGTGCTTGCCATCCCGCACACCTTCCAGGGGCATCCAGTCCGGGTCAGCGCAGAATCTGATCTCGTATTTTTTTTGCTCAAGCCATTGTAACTCGGTGTCTGTCCATTGCACCTGCCTTGTTGACCCGGACGACGGCAGATTGGCGGCACCGAGCCAGCGGTTTTCGATCACCCGTTGTTCTGTCGGGGAAATGCTGGCCAGGGCCAGGTTCAGAATATCTGCCAGCGGCGAGAGCGAAGGTCGCACACCAAAGCGCAGGTCCTCACCGCTGAAGCCGGGAAGCTCCAGCTCTCCCGCAATACGGGTGCCACTGATGCCCAGTTGGCGAATCCAGTAATTGCCCGTATGCAGTGCACCGATCACCACATCCACATCGCCTCTTGCCAAAGCCTGGAACATGGGTTGTTGTGAGCCATAACCGATCACGGTTGCGTCTGCCAGTGTCTGGCGCACGGCGTCTTCGTAATAGATACCGGCGCCGATGCCCACGCGATAATCCTTCAGGTCGTCCAGGCCACGGTAATCCAGGCTATCGTCCCGGGTGAAAATGACGTTGGGAATCACATGGTAGGGTGAGGTAAACAGAGCGAAGGTTTCTCTGTCCGGCAGGAAGGACATATTGGCTATGATGTCGATATCACCGCTCTGCAGCATGGGTATGAGCTCATCCCACTGGCTCCTTACCGGTGTAATCTGCAGCCCGGTGAGGTCGACAATCCGGTTCATGATGTCCACGCTCAGCCCCAGAACCCGTCCACCATCGGTAAAACTGAAGGGGGCATAGTCGTCCATGAAGCCGACCCTTACTGGCCCCAGGCTGGAAAGATACTGCCTTTGCCGGGCGTTCAGGGGTAAGTCATGCGCGGTGTTGCTGAGCCCTCTGAACTCCTGCCATCTCTGCAGCAAGTTTCGCCGCCAGTCTTCGGGTACCGTATTCAGGCCGGATTGCAGCTGGTTGAACAGTTCCAGATTGTCTTTGCGGACGCCAATCCGGAAATCCTCGCCGGAATATCGCTTCAGTGGTGCCGGACCGAGAATCTCAAGAAAACGAAAGCCCGACTGGTTGGCCAGATACTCCAGTGTTAGCTTGGGGCCGACGGCAATATCTACCCAGCCAAAGGCCAGGGCCCGCACCAGGCTGGGCAGCGAATCATAAGTGGTCAGGGTGATGCCGGCGTCTGTAAACTCGTTGTTGTAGAAAAGATCCTCTACTACGCCAACCCGAAGCCCTGCAAGATCTTCCAGTTCCTGAATGACGGGCACATTACCGGCACTGTCGTGCATCAGGTAGATTTCCCGAAAGTGGTACGGCTCGGTAAATAGAGTGGTCTCGGCCAGATCCGGCCTCCAGGAGATGCCATCTATGGCGTCCAGATCGCCTCTCTGGAAGGCTGCGTAGATGTCCGGCCAGCTGCCCGCGCGAAAATCGAACGTGAGATTGCTGTTGCTGGCGACTTCACGGAGCACGTCGATGGAGAATCCGGATGGGTTGCGGCCCTCGAAAAAGCTGTAGGGCTCGTTATCGGCTACCACGCCGATGGTCACCACGCGCTGGGGTGAAGCGGGCTCGTCTGCCGCTGCATTCCATGCCATCAAGCTGGCGAACAGAGCGACGACAATCAGCCAGGCCCCCTGGGCTGTGTTCTGGAACATTTGAGGCAGGTGGCTTTGCAAGGTATACCTTCCCTGTAAATAACAATGCCAGTGTAGTTGTAGATCGTAACCTTTGACAGTGTTGTGTGGCTATATTGAATACATATTCAGGCTTTGAGACTACGCCTTTTGTGCCACCTCGAATCGCCGGCTATTGTCGGCGGGCCATGCGAATGAATCGATGATGGATGGTTCGGATACCCAGGAATACCAGCACCAGGATCGCCGGGATGGCCACGCCTAACACCAGGGATTTGTTGAACGCCAGGCCACTGTCTTGCAGCACGTCCAAACCGAGCTTGAGCAGGCTGATCAGGTAGTAGGAGATCGCCACCACCGAGAAGCCCTCCACCGTGTGCTGCATCATCAACTGAATGCGGGAACGGCGGTCCATGGAACTCAGCAGTTGCTGGTTCTGGCTCTGTATCGCCAGTTCTACCCGGGTCCGCATCATGTCGGAGGCTCGGTCCACCCTGCGGGACAGGTCTTCGAGCCGTTCCCCTACCGCTTCGCAGGTTTTCACCGCGGGGGTCAACCGACGGGTCATGAATTCGCTGATGGTCAGGTGGCCGGAGACTTCGTCTTCCCGCAGTTCTTCCAGCCGGGTCAATACCAGCTGGTGGTAGGCCCGGGTGGCGGCAAAGCGGAAGGTGGAGTGGGCCCGGTAGGCCTCGATGCGGGCGGCTATGTGGGTCAGTTCGGCCAGTATCTGTTGTTCGTCCAGGGATTCGTTATCCGCCAGGGACTGGGTGATGGTGGCCAGTTTGTGGTCCATGTCGTTCAGGTTTGGCGTGATCTCTCTGGCCATTGGCAGAGCCAGCAACGACATCAGTCGATAGGTTTCGATTTCCATCAGGCGCTGAACAAGTCGTCCCAGCTGACTGTTCGACATGTCACGATTGAGCACCATAAAGCGGCCAAACAAGTCGCTGTGCAGCTGAAAGGATCCCAGCACTCTGGCCGCACCCTCCTGGGGGCTGCTGCCGACCAGGCGCATGCCTTCAAAATGCTTGCGCATGAAGGCGAGTTCGCTGCGGGCATCCTCTACCGACGGCCTGACGTCAATATGAAACGCACCAACAACCGTGCCCGCCAACTGTTCCAGCCAACCTGGCGGAAGGGGGCTGATGCCGGTTTCGGTGAATGGGTCGGTCTTGGACACGTCGAGATTGGTGAAGGTGTAAGACGCAAATTCCATATGGACTTCGCGCCGTATCCTTAGTTGACCGATGGTGTGTTCATAGCACCCGACTTCGTGTTCTGGCCAAGGCTCGCCGAGCATCCGGTGCAGTTTCTGTAAGTGCTCGAACTGTTGTTGTCGCTGCTGGGGGGTGATCATCACCGCAATGTGGGTGATCCGGGCATGTGACGGAATAACCTGGAAAGGGCGTGAGTGCAGTTCCCGGTAAAGATCTGCCCGCAATGGATGAAAATCCAGAGAAGAAGGGGTAGCGCTCACGGCAGGATCCTTGATTCAGCGTCGGTTGTTGGGATCATAACCTTGAAACAGACACCGTCAATGCTACCTTGGCGTTTGTTTTCTGCATCCACCTGGCCGCCGTGGTAGTCGGCAATCAGGCGAACAATCAAAAGCCCCTGGCCCAGATGGCCTTCGCTCTGGCCCTCCCGCTGGGAGACGAAGGCGCTGAAGATGTCTACACCGGTGTTGCCCGGCAATCTGGAACCCTGGTTGAACACCGTCAACTGGTAACGGTCGCCTTGGGGTTGCAGTTCTACCTCGATGATACCGCCCTTTGGGGTGAAATCCCGGGCGTTGTCTACCAGCTTGTCGAGCATCTGCACCAGCATCTCAGGAGACCCCAGAACCGGGCAATCCGCGACCGGACCCAGGTAGCGAATCTGGTGATCCGGGTCCAGCTGCTGGTAGGCGGCGGTGGCTTCTGAGACCACGCTGGCCAGATCAAACCGTTCCTTGTCGGCCTGATCAAAGCTTTGCTCCAACCGGGCAGCCTCACTCATGCTGTTCAGGATTCGCCGCAGGCGTTCGGTGGCACCGGAGGCCCGCTCAAGATATTGCTGACGTTCCTGTTCTGAGCCACTGTGACCAAGATTCTCCAAAGACGAACGCACCACTGCGATCGGTGTTTTCAGCTCATGGGACAGTCGGCGTGAAAAGCTTTCAAGATAACGGTTGTAGCTTTGCAGACGCTCAACCATCTGGCCGAAGTGTTGCTGCAGTTGGCCCAGTTCATCGCGGCTGCGCGCGGGCGGGATTTGGCTCAAAATCCGGCCATCTTCATCCACGCTGGTGCTGACCAGCCGTTGCAGGCGGGCAATACGCCAGGACAGCCAGCTGGCGTACCCCAGGAGCACCAGAGTTAACGCCAGGATAATCAACAGGCTGCGAGCCAGCACGCTGCCAAGGGCCGACCCGGACAGAGTCAGCAGTTGATCAAGGGATTGTTGCAGTACCAGTGACCGGTCACCAAACAAGGTATGCTCAGTGGCCAGCCAGATAGAGCCATTGCGATGTTGTACCAGACGGTTCTCTGGCAGGGTGCCGGTGATTAACCTGTGATCGGTTTCATCCAGCGGAGCAGGTTCCGGTTGGTACAACCGGATCAGGGCGCGCAGGGCGTTCAGGGTGATCTGCTCAAGCACCTGAAAGGGCGAAAGCTCGTCAAAGTCGGCGCCTGGGTGAGGATCAGGGTGTCGGGCGTGGGCAATGATCCAGCCGGCCGGCTCGGTTACGGTCACCTGTTGGCCCTCGCTGAGCTGCCCGGTCAAGGTACGCTCCAGGCCGGCGTGCCTTTGCACCAGAGGTGGGGGCGGCGAGATTGCGGTGCCGTGTGCAGTCGATTCATCATCCTGCGCCAACCGAAATCCCAGAAAACTGCCCTGGGGCGGCAAAGGCAGCTGCAGCTCCAGCTGCCAGCCTGAGCCCCGGTCCCGCCAGGCACCATGAACCCGAAAATCGGTGGTTTGTTGGCGATCTTCCCGGATTGCGTGTACCTGGCCGGGTGCGGAGGTACGAACGGTCCAGCGCTGCGCTGCAGTCGGTTGTCCGACATCAGTAACCGGTGGCTGTAACACCAGTTCGAAGCGATCGTAGGGTTGATCGGGGCTGTTTTGTCGATACAACCTCATGGTCTGGTTTTGCATTTGCACCAGTAAAAACAGGTGTCGGTCATCGCTGGCGGCCTGCCACCGCAGGTGGGGTTGGCCCGGTGTTGGCAAAGTATCTGCTGATTGCCAGTTTTGCTGATGATCGCCATGGTCGTAACCGGCCCAGTCGTCGGCATAACCGTCGGGTTTGATCGGGTTGCTTGCCTGGCTTACGTAAAGCGCATTTGCCGTGCGGATTACCGGCTGCCCCAGCAGGCCGTCACCGGCCAGCTCAGCCATTCGTTGGCCGCGCTCTTGAAGTTGCTGTAAAGCCTGCTGGCGCAGAGCACTGTCCAGCTCCAGTACAAACTTCAGTCCTGCCCATGGAATCAACAGCATCAGCAGGCTGGCAAAGAACAGCTGGCGTTTAAGGCTCAAGGCTAGACCTCACGGGCGTTCCACCGGTAACCCATGCCATAGGCGGTTTGAATGCCGTCAAAGGCACTGTCCAGTTGTACGAATTTGCGTCGGATCCGTTTGATATGTGAGGTCACGGTGTTGTCATCCAGCACGGTGCTGGCGGCTTCCATTAACTGGTCGCGGCTGCGAACGTGGCCAGGGTGTTGTACCAGTGCATGCAGCATCCAGAACTCGGTGACCGTAAGGTCCACAGGCTGGTTGTCCCAGCTGACGGTCATGCGGTCCACATTCACCGACAACAGGCCCCGCTGTAACAGTTCGTCCGGTTTTTGCAGGGCTTCTGCCCAGGCTTCGGCCCGGCGCAACAGCGCGGTTATGCGCGCCAGCAGATGATCCAGGCTCATGTCTTTGGTGACGTAATCATCTGCCCCCAGGCGCAGGCCGTGCACAGAATCAATATCGCCGTCCCGGGCAGTCAGAAAGATTATTGGTAAAGTCGCTGACTGCGCTCGCAAATCCTGACACAGGGTAAAGCCGCCTTCGGGTTCATCGCCGAGCCCGACATCAATAATGGCCAGGTCTGGCAATGTCTGGCGCAGAACCTGCCAGGCCGCCGGCCGATCACCGTAAGTGGATACCCGGTAGCCCCGGCGCTCAAAGGCTGCCCGGTAGTTATCCCGGATGCCCGGTTCATCTTCTATCAGAACAATGTGTTTTTTCATCGATCGATCAGTTCAGCAGTATGTGCTGTTATTAAACCATGCCCTCACACAGGCACAAGCGTGGCTGGCGGTATTGCCATAATTCATCATTTTTTATCGCTGGCCTGCCCGCTTCTGCCATCGGGTTGCCCGCGCCGGCTGGTGCAATGGCAGCACTCAAATCCACAAAAAGGATGTCGTGATGATGCTGCTATCGCTGCTTGCTAAACGGGATAACCAAATCCCGCTGGATTCCCCGAAAACTATCGGCCATCGAGCCAGCCGGCCCCGGATGCTTCGCTGTGCTGAAGGCGTCAGCCTCTGGTTGGCGATGCTGATGATGTTGTTTGTGCACCCAATCTACGCGGAAGCCCGCCCAATGGACATGGAGCAATCCGGCCAACTGTACCTGATGGATGGTCAGAATGCCTGGCAGCAGCCGGCGCTGATTCTGGACAGCGATTTCAGCGTGCAGGTGTCGGGTTTGTTGGC
>NZ_JACUUB010000079.1 GCF_014859525.1 Marinobacter sp. | reverse complement strand
CGCTTCGCCATGCGGCGCAAATCAATACGTTGAATCAGTGAGGGGTCAGGTCATGGAACTCAAGAAAACCAATCGTGATCTGAAGGGTTGGCTTTGGTTATTTTTAGCGAGTGTTGTCGTTTCATTACTGCCGTTCAATCAGGCCATAGCGGCATGGCCTGCGCAATTTGGTGGTGCTGGTGCCCAGACCATAGTAGATGTTGTGGTCGATTCCGAAGGTAATAGCGTGGTTTCCGGAACCTTCCGCGATAGCATCGAGTTTCCGAAACCTGACGGAGGAGCTAGCGTTACTCTGTCTTCACCCGGTTTTTTGAGCGTTTATATAGCCAAGTACACTGCCAGCGGTGATTTTATTTGGGCAAACAAAATTGATACGGCCGCCTATACGGAACTGACAAGCATTGCCGTAGATTCAGTTGATGACATCTATATTTCTGGCAGGCTGGACTCGGCGGATTCAGCAGTCATTGCCGGTGTGGTTATCCAGCGTGGCAGTGCCTTTATTGCAAAAATTAGTAAATCGGGCGTCTGGAGTTGGGCAAGGGAGTATACGAACACAGCCACAGTTGAGATCAGTGTGCCTGAGGGTGGAGCTGGCATTTATGTGTTTTCAGCCGATAATCTCCTGGATACTATGCTGCTATCACGGCTCTCTAACAGGTCGGGGGAAAACATTTGGAGCCTTCCTTTTCCAATAACGCGAGGGGATGGCTCTTTTCTCAATGTTGGCCTTCCCATCGGGCTCAAAACGCAGATCCGGGAGAGCGACGGTGCAAGCGATCTGTATTTGTCCATATGGAATTTTGGGCTTAAAGAAATTTGTGGTTTTCCGGTTTCCGAGATCTATAGCTTAGTTAAAGTTGTGGAAAATCCTGTCACGGATCAAAACGGAAACGTTACTTCTTACAGCATAGACTGTGCCTGGATCTGGGAAGATGAGACGTTTGACGGTTCTTCAACAACCGTTGTCGCTGTTGAGGGTGATAATGTCTATCACGTCCAGAGTCGAGTAACCCGAATTAACGCGAATACGGGTGTGCCCTCATCGGAAGCAGGCTTTGAAGCACCTAACAATGTAGGTTCGTTCTCAGTTGAAGTAGACCGTGCGGGTAATGTCTACTACTCCGGTACGTACACTGGATCACCGCGTCTAGCGGGTTTTGGTCCCTTGCCTCAGGCTGAGCGGGTCTCTGTTTTCGTGGCCAAGCTTGCACCGGATGAAACCTGGCAGTGGGTGAATACGATATCTCGGCCTGCTGGTGAAGGGCCGATCTCTGCGAACTTAGTCCGTAAGAGCATTGGGCTGAGCAAGAATGGTCTGGCGCTCACGGTCGGTATATCCACCCCGGGCTCTGTTCTATTTGGTGCCGAATCAGCAGTGTCGGAAGGTGCAGAAGACGTCTTTCTTGGCGCGTTAGATACTAATAGCGGCAACTGGCTCGTTCCTACAGTCCAGGTTATTGGCGAGGGAATTTCACCGCCGGATGGCGCGCTGAATGAACGGCCGACTGTTTTTATTAACGGTGAACTGGTCGCGGACGCAGGAAACTATACCTTCTGGAGTGAAGCGAACAAGACGTTTTATGTTATCGGTGAACCACCAGGATTGCTGACACTTCAGTGGCGCACTTCCGCCGAGCTTGATCCGGAGAATCCCGAAAGATTCACCACAAAACTTATTGTTGACCCGGTGTTGCCGCCGGTAGAGTCCCGTCAAACGCACATTGCCGGCACATCCGCCAGGCTTGAACCGCTATACCAGGCAGAAAATTCTTCCCAACCCCTGAGGTTTGCTCAGGTAGCCTACCCTCCCAACAGCGGGAACCTGATCTCTGATGGTATGTTCAATCGGCAAGCCCCGGTTGGTAGTCAGTCCAGCTACGTGGTTTTGCACTACGTGGCCACGAATACGCAGGATGAACCTGTCGATATTACGAGCCAAATTCCGGTTTTCCAGGTGGTGTATACCAAACCCTGGGATGATTCAGAGTTGTTGCAGGCAAGTAATGAGTGCCTGATCGGTTCTGCACTAACCAGCACACTTCATGAAGACTCTGTACGAAATGGCCACATTGTTTTTGAAAATGCGCGTTTCGATCCGTCCCTTCACAATCGCGAAACCGGGGTTGGGCCGATTTTCCCGGTTAACCAGAGCAGCTCGGTGGACAACGCCATGGCGGTGGTCTGGTATAGCGAAAATGCTCTTGGCCAGACCTGGGGTAACAGGCCCGTCAGGTATAATTGCCAGTGGCCCCAGGTTGGGACCGGCGCGGGCGATGCAAAAACAATCCTCATTGCTGATCAACAAGGGTCTGGCGAGTTGCCTGCCAATTATTCCAATGCCACGATTTACAACCAACCAAATCCGGACATGCCTGGCTTCAATGCCAACGAAGAACATGCATTGCTGCTGAATAACACGGTATTCGCCTTGCGAAATGACCTGAACGATGTGATTGCTGACAACAATCCTCTGTACGCGTCGCGGCCATTCACGTTACTGAAATACGTCGATCGCAACACAGGCAGCTTTGCATTTCAGGTCTATCGCATCGAATCGCGCCGTGACGATGCGCCTTTCAGCTCTGTGGAGAACAACCCGGTATATGTCGATAGGGGGCTTTACACCCTTACCGCCGGTAACCTTCTGCAATTGCCAATACCGTTGCGTGCACTTGGGGTATGCGCTCAGAACGTGATTACCGATGTGAACGAAGCCGGTTGGGAAGACCATACTGGCAGCTTCTGGGCTCGTTCAGCTGGGCAGGTCACGGCGCGTTATTTCTATCCCTTACAGAACGGGTTTTACTACGACCTGAATAACGACGGGCAGCCCGACCAGGAGCCTGGAAGCTGCGTGCCCTGGCTCGACAGGCTCGCTGGTGCGCCGGAGAGCACGCCTGTCGGCACTCCGGTCAACGTAAGTTATAAGTTTGAGTGGCCAGAGGCGGTTCCGGTAATGTCGCCGGGCGAGACTCTGTTTTCATCGAAAGAAGCTTCCTGTTCTGCGCCGTCTGACAACAAATGTTTCCTTCCCCAGATTAACGGCCAGGCAGCGGCACAGATCATCTACGATGAAACGCTGGAAACACTCAATGCAGGACCTGCGGATTCGCTGGTTAAACTGATTGACCCCATCAGCACCCGCTCGGTTCAGCTGGATGAGGTGAATGGTCAGCTTGCCACGAATTCACGAGGCGGCATCCTGTATTTCAGCGATCTTCCCTTCGTGATTCGCAACAGGCTGAGTTACGACCCGATCAACAAGACGCTTAGTTTCAATGGCTGGGTTGATGAGAGTCAGATTGGCGATCCACAGCTTTTGCCCAACATTATGACACGCCGGGAACGAGACCGGATCCTTGCCCTGCAAGGCGCCGATCAGGCGTTCTCTAACGCCATCAACGCGCTTTATCACCTTTCGCGCAACCCCAATGGACTAAATCTGGATGGCGATCCAGATGGCGTTGCAGACGAAGCTTACCTGGTAGGTGTTCAGCCCCTGTACCTTGGGGAAGGTATTGATGAGAACGGAGATGGAATCGCGGATAACTTCCGGGATGCCAACAACAATAGGCGGGATGATCGTCTGGATGATCCTGCGTTTGTGTTGTCACCAACTCAGTTTGTCGTGAGGGCAGAAGACAACACAGTGCCACAACCGCAAGCCTTGCTGGGTACGCCCATGGCGCTTACCGCAGGGCGGCCGACGGGGGAGGGATATGTCACCATCGCCTTTAACAATGATCCAAGTCTCGGCTCATTGCCGGTCAGCCTGCAGGTTCTGCGGATGGACAACAGCAACGGCGTTTATCAGGGCAATATCTGGGTGGTGCCTTCAGACAACATCTTCGAAGAGTCTCTCACTCTGCGCCACAGCGGTGATTTTGCGGGCGATCCGGACCTGGTGAATTTTGAATGGTATTACCAGCCCGACACCAGCGGGCAGCCGGATTCACCGCCAGTGCCGGGTGATCCCGTTTCCCCCTGGATTATTCACCCGGGCTCAGGTGATGGCGCTCTGGATATCACTATTGAAGGTCCGGGCCTGCTGACACTGAGTGACAACTGGTTTATCACCCGTTATACCAACCTGGGTGGCGCTGAATATGGCAATGATGTAACGCCCAGTGCCTGGGCAGGGGACCCGAGTTATGACCCGGCTGCACCGTCGTCCGATCCCGCTATCCAGGCCAGGGCCATGTTGGCGACTGGCTGGATCAAGCGGGTGATCGCTGGTTTGAACCCGTTTGATCAGAGAGTTAAGGATTTCCGCGATTCGGAGGTTAATACTCTGACCAGCATGATCGCGCAGGCAGGTGAGCCTTATGCTGGACCTATCCCCTTCAATCCCGACCCGGATGTGGTGAACAGCGTAGGCATCATTGAGGCTTACCAGACCGTGCTCGAACGGGGCAAAGACCTCAGTATTAACGCTGGCTTCAATGACATTGCGGCAAACACTCAGCTACTGAACGTGGCGACCCGAATCGCGGACCTGTACATGCTGCTCGGTAATGAGGCTTATGCAGACGCCCAGGATCCGACGATTGGCCTGGAAGCTGGCAGCAATCTGGGCAGCGTCGCCTCGTCTTTGTTTGCTTTCCAGAATCAACTGGAGTCGCCCCTGGAAGAAGAACTGGTTCTGCTACGCGGTCGGGACGACAGCCGTGCAGGCGTGTCCGGCTACCCGGTTTATAACCGCCTTTTCTGGAACTTTACCCAGGGTAATGGCGAAGTCGCTTACGTGCAGAACTACCGGATAACCGATCAGAACAAGGACGGCTTTATTACCGAAGCCGACGCCCGGATTCTGTATCCACAGGGTCACGGCGATGCCTGGGGCCATTACCTCAGCTCGGTTAAGGTACGTTACATCCTGCTTAAGGAGCCCAACTACACCTGGAAGCCCAGAACCGAATCGGTGCTGGTGGCAGGCGTGCCGATCGAGGTGGACTATCTGGACGAACGTAAGTTTGCCCAGGCTGCTGCTGCCAAGGCCAAGGCTGGCACGGAGATTATTAACCTGACCTACCGCGAGAAATATGTGGAAGAGCCATCCGGGCAGTGGCAAGGCTACAAGGATACCGCAGATAAAAGCGATCGGGCCTGGGGCCTGGACGGCTGGGGTCGCCGTGTTGGCCAGGGCGCCTATTTCGACTGGATTACGGCCAACGCCATTCTTCCGCCGGTGGATGAACTGAATCAGGGTATCGCAAAGGTTGACCGCACTACGGTTGTTGAGCTGTCTCAGGTTGCAAACCAGTACGGAGCAGTCCAGGCGCAGCTTGATCAGGCCGACGCGGGCTTGAATCCGCTCGGGTTGGCGAAGGGCGTTGTGCCTTTCGATATAGATCCGAACCCTCTGGAAGTAGGCTCCGGCATTAACGGGCAAAGCCATTTCGACCAGATTGCCCAGAGAGCCCAGGTGGCCCTGGATAATGCCGTCTCGGTCTTCAACTTTGCTAATCAGCAAACCCAGTCTGTGCGTTCGGTTCAGGACGACGCTGACAAGTTGAACAATTCCGTCATTCAGCAGGAACGGGACTACCGGAACCGGCTGATCGAAATTTTTGGTTATCCCTACGCCGGGAATATTGGGGGAGGCAAAACCTACCCCTCGGGCTACAACGGTCCAGACCTTTACCACTATATGTATGTGAGTTCGGAATTGACCGGCGATTTACCGCCACCGGATGGGTCGTTTACCGGGTTTTATTCAGAGATCCCCTTTGGTGGAAGCAACGGATTTGCATTTCCTGAAGACCTGGTAGGTGGTGCCTACGCAGACGTTGGAGGTACGCTCGAGGTTGAGTATCCGGTAGCTCGAGGTGCCGATTGGCAGTATGTCGCACCCCAAAGTTGGGGCAAGCGGCGAGCCCCCGGACGCATTCAGGCAGCCGTTTCAGATTTGCTTCAGGCTCAGGCTCAACTCCAAAGAGCAGCAAAAGGGCATGAAAATTTGCTTTTGGCTGTTACGGATGCTGCAGAACTGGTTAGAGCTGAGTACGGATTGGGTCTGGAGGAAGTAAGTATTCTCCGGAAAAGAAGAGCTGAAATCATTAATCTGAATGCAGGTTTGGTGGCCGCGCGTAACGCGAATATTGTTGCAACCCAGACGAAAGAGTCACTGAAAGAGGCGGTTGATGCATCCACCAACGCGATACCTAAGGTAATCGGATTTTCAAACGATGCTTTCAGTTCGATCAGAGGGGCTCTTGCAGCCATTGCTTTGGCCTCTACCACTCCATTTAATGTGGCGGCAGGCGTTGCGGAAGTTGCTGAAGTAGGCATTGAAGCCGCCAAAGAGGCAGTAGAGTTACAGACGGAAATCGACCTTGCAGCCGATACAACCAACGTGGCGCTCTTGGAGCGCATTAAAGAGCTGGAGCAGCTCTGGCGAGAAGAAGCGCTGTTGCGACTTGAGCTGTTCACCCAGGCTGAAGTTGTTAACCAAAGCCTGGGCAGCTATTACGAAGTGCTCGCTGAGGGGCAACGCCTACTGGAAGAACGCCGTTCGTTCCGCGTATTTACCGCGGGTGATGTACAGGCCAACCGCTACAGCGACCTGACCTTCCGGATTTTCCGAAACGATGCCCTGCAGAAATACCGCGCCCAGTTTGATCTGGCAGCCCGGTATGTCTACCTGGCCGCAACCGCCTACGATTACGAAACCAATCTACTGGGAAGCGATGCCGGCTCAGGCCGCAAATTCCTGGCGGATATCGTGCGGCAGCGCGGGCTGGGCCAGGTGATTGATGGCGTTCCGGTGGCTGGCACGCCGGGCTTGGCGGACGTGTTGGCCCGCCTGACCCAGAACTTTAATATCTATCGAGGCCAGCTGGGCTTCAATAACCCGCAGGTTGAGACCAACCGGTTCTCACTGCGCTATGAGCTTTTCCGCAAACGCCTGGATCCGAACGACCCGAACAGCGAGCTGGTCAGGCTGGAGACCAGTCAGGAATGGCGCCAGAAGTTGGAGGAAAGCCGGGTTGAAAACCTTTGGGATATTCCTGAGTTCCGTCGTTATGCCAGGCCCTTTGCCCCCGAGAATGCGGGGCCGCAACCGGGCCTGGTCATCCGCTTCCCGACCACGGTCAATTTTGGTCTGAACTTCTTTGGGCGGGAACTGGGCGCGGGTGACAGTGCCTATGACCCAACCAATTTTGCCACCAAGGTTCGGGCAGTAGGCACCTGGTTTGAAGGCTATAACGAGACCGGTCTGTCGAACACTCCGAGGGTGTACTTGCTGCCCGTAGGGATGGATATCATGCGGTCTCCCACCGGCGACACACTTGCCACACGCGAGTGGCGGGTTGTGGACCAGAGGCTGCCTGCGCCTTTCCCGATTGGGGCATCCGATCTGACCAATTCGGAATGGATTCCTGTGAATGACTCACTGAGCGGTACTTATGCAGAAATCCGGCGCTTCTCCAGTTATCGGGCCTACCACGACAGCGGTGAGTTCAATCCATCGGAAACCGCCAGTGATACCCGCCTTGTGGGTCGGTCAGTGTGGAACACCGACTGGATGCTGATTATTCCTGGTGGAACTCTGAACTTCCGGGGGGATGAAGGTATTGACCGTCTGATTCAGGGGCAGCTTACTCCCGATGGATCGCGAGATGGCAACGGTATAAAAGACATTAAATTGTTCTTCCAGACTTACGGCTATTCAGGTAACTGAGGTGATCAGCATGAAAAATACAAAGGTATTCAGGGCTGTCGCTATGGGTCTGGCCCCCCTGATGTTGATTGCCCACTCGTCGCTGGCAGCCATTCCCGAGCCCGACAATCTCCTGTATGGCACCGTGAGTTTGGACGGCTCGCCGGTAACGGCGTCGGATACCAACGTGTCTCTGGTGCTTGAATACCAGGGGCACATTCTGGACCGCTACACTATGGGTGAAGATCCGGCGGCACAGGATCGGTATGTGCTGTCGATCCCTGTGGATTCGATCGCTCAACGCCGTGAGGGATTTGTCCGTAAAGGCGATGTGCTGACCGTCCGATACCGAATGGGTAACTCGCAGTCGGCGGCGGCGGAGGTTGTTGTCAATGACCGTGGCACCATAACGGAACTGAACCTGGCTTTGAGAGGCGTTGATATTATTGACGGCCCTGGCCCGGACAGTCTGGATACCGATGGCGATGGTATTCCGGACATCGTTGAGATTGCGGCCGGGCTGAACCCCTTTGACCCCTCGGATGCGCTACTGGATGCGGACGGTGATGGCGTCAATAATCTGGATGAGTACCTGGCAGGTACGGATATTAATGCCGACGACCAGCCGCCCCTGTTGATCGTGCCCGGTGACATTGAAGTGCCTGCCACGGGGCTTTTCACCAGAGTCGAACTGGGTGAGGCATATGCTTACGATGCCCTGGACGGTCAGGTGACGGCATCGAATAACGCGAGGGAGCTATTTTCCCCGGGAGCACACTTTGTTGAATGGAGTGCACGTGACCGGGCCGGGAATGTGGCAAGGGATACCCAGCTTGTGATCGTAAAGCCTATTGTTAACCTGCACACGGACCAAGTGGTTGCTAAAGGCAGCAATGTCGAGGTGGTCGCCGAGCTGAATGGTAATGCGGCCATTTATCCTGTGGTGATCCCCTACACGGTATCCGGGACGGCAGCGGGTGGCGGCGTTACCCATACACTTGCAAATGGTGAGATCACTATTTCCAGTGGGCTAAAAGGCAGCGTGAATTTTGAGATTGTCGACGACGGTAACATGGCAGGCAGTGCCGAGACGGTTATCGTCACACTGGGTGAGTCTGAGAATGTTGTCTCCGGTGCCAAAACTGTCTACACCGCAATGATCAGCGACCAGAACGTTGCGCCGACAGTCCGGTTGATCGCCGACCAGGGGGGGCGGGGCCCGACCAGGATGGTCGTGGCCGATGGTGGGCCGGTGACCGTCAGTGCATTGGTCACCGATCCCGATCCCGGCGACAGCCACACCTTTGACTGGTCTTTCAGTGACAGCCAATTACTGGAAACCAATGGCAATAACTCTGACGGCCGGTTTGTATTTGACCCCAGCCGTCTGGCGCCCGGTTATTACCGCATTGCCGTGGGTGTAAGCGATTCTGCTCTTGCAGAGAACCGGTCTGACCTGGTGATTGAAGTGCTCAGTCAGGCTCCGCTGCTAACATCATTAGACTCTGATGGCGATGGCATTCCCGATGATGTTGAAGGATTTGGTGATGCTAACGGCAACGGCATTCCTGATTACCTCGACAATATTGGCCCTGATAACCTGATCCGCGCCCTGGCAACGTCGGCAGAAGCATACCTGATCGAAACGGAGCCGGGTCTCAGGCTTTCGCTCGGCTATACAGCCCTGACCGCGAAAAGGTATAGCGCCATGGTAACGGTAGAAGACATCTCCCAGGCCTTCGCCTTGCCGGCGCTGGAAGACGGTGAAGAACCTGAGAAATTCCCGGGCGGCGTGTTTGATTTTGAAATCGCGGGTCTTTCACAGCCTTCCGATTCTGCCTACATCGTGATACCACAGGCTGCTGCCATTCCCAAACGGGCGGTTTACCGCAAGTATTCGGCGGATACTATGGTGTGGAACGACTTTATTGAGAATGATCGCAACGCTGTTTTCTCTGCGCCGGGCGAGAAAGGCTATTGTCCGCCACCTAAAAGCCACGAGTACAAAGCTGGGCTCAGCGAAGGAGATTGGTGTGTCAAGTTGCTGATTGAAGATGGTGGCCCGAATGACGCAGACGGCCTGGCGAACCAGACGATTAAAGACCCCGGTGGTGTTCAGGGTCTGCCCGCGCCGATAGCACGCAGTGGCGGCGGCGGCCGATTTGACCTGTTCCTGTTGACGCTGATCGCAATCTCGGCGGGCCTGATCTTCCGCAGAAGTCGTGGGAGTCGACGCGTTCGGTGATTAAAGCTGACATTCGAGGATCCAGTCTTTGGGTGCCGGCCACCATGAGCTGCATTGCGCTTATGGTGGCCGTTTTTGTTACCGACCCGGATTCCTATCTGCAATACCAGTCTGATGTTGATCGCAGCGGTGAATCCTGGCGGCTGATAACAGCCCACTTCGTCCATCTTGACTGGCTACATCTGCTGCTCAACCTGTCTGGTTTGTGGTTGCTCTGGCTGCTCGTTGGTGGAACATTCAGCGGTGATCAGTGGGTATTGGTGGTCGTGCTCCTGTCCCTTTCGATCACCGGGGGGCTATGGGTCTTCTCGCCAGAGGTTGGCTGGTATGTGGGGTTGTCTGGTTTGCTTTATGGAATGCTGGCTGCCGGCCTGGTGGTAGCGATCAAGGCTCTCAGATCGTCGTTTACCCTGGTGTTTATTCTGGTTTTACTCAAGGCGGTCTATGACAGTTTTTATGGCCCGGTCAGCCTGGTAGATGTGACGGCGCATCAGGTTATCACCGACGCCCATGTGTACGGAATCGTCTCGGGCACAGTGATCGGGGCAACAGGGCGCTTGCTGGCAGGAAGACAGGATCAAAGCGGATAACAAAAAGCCCGGGCTTTTCGGCCCAGGCTTTTTGTAGGGATTTTTGGTCGGGACGGTAGGATTTGAACCTACGACCCCTTGCACCCCATGCAAGTGCGCTACCAAGCTGCGCTACGCCCCGATGCTCGCATGCCAGGAGAAAATAGGTTTATCTCAGTGGCTTAGCGGGAGCGAAGTCTACACCAGCCCAGGCTAAAAATAAACAGGGAGCTGGTAATTATTTCGGTGGATTATCGCAGTTTGGCTTTCCGCGGTGTCAGGATGAATTCCGGCGGTTCGAAGGTGTCGTGCCGGGCCTCATCCCAGTATTTATCGAACGCCATTGAGCCGGTTTTTCCCTCAAGCAGGGCGCCTGGTTCAAGGAAGGGGGAAAAGGTCCAGACAGCTTTGAATCCCGGTTTTGGAAACGCACACTGAGATAGTTTGATCTCTATCATTCTAACCTGATCAACCTGCTCAAGACAGGGATTCTGCCCCTGTGCTTCTCGGTCTGCAAATCTGGTCTATGCTTGAATGTGTATAAGTGATCTGC
>NZ_JACUUB010000078.1 GCF_014859525.1 Marinobacter sp. | reverse complement strand
GTAGCCAGGCGCTTGAGTGTTCATCATTCTTTGAGTAGCGATCCCAGGGGAATCTAACTTTCACCCGGCCGTACTGGTCGCAGTGAATCTCTTCACCTTCGGGGCCGGTGACGATGGCCATCTGGGGGCCGTCCATCATGGGTTTGTGTTCACACACTGGCCGCCAGGTTTTATCGGCCGGGATGGCGGTGAAGTCGTTGTGGTAGCTGGTGGGTTCGCTGCCACCCTCTTCTTCCATGGCCTGGGGCTGTTGGCCGGTGTGGGTGATGGCGGTCAGCAGCCATTCCCGATTCAGGCTCTGGCTGTCGTGGTCCTGCAATGCCACTTTGGCGCCGGGGGTAAAGTCCGGGCGGTTGCTTTCGCCCTTGGCGAGGCTGGCGTCGTTTCTGAGGGCGTCCAGTTTGGCCTGGGTGAAGGGCTGGCCACTGGCGTCGACTTTGTAGCGGCCTGGGTAGTCGTAGTGCTGGTAGTCTTCACGGTGACTGATGTCGCCCGCGCTGTGTTCGTGCATCAAGGCGTAGGCGGGGTTTTTGAAGGTGTAGTCCTTCATGGCGACCGAGGCGGCTTTGATGCGCTCTTGGTAGGCGAAGCTGAATACGCAGGCCTGTTTGGTGCTGCCGCCGGCCTGGGTGTTGCAGGGCACCGGGTCCAGTTTGGGGGCGTCGCCGTGGTGGTCGGCGATGATCAGGGCCGGTTGTTCTTCGCCATCCACGCTGCCGTGCTGGTAGCGATAGTGCCAGCCTTCTTCGGCGGCCAGTCGTTCAATGAACTGCAGGTCGCTTTCCCGGTGCTGGAAGCAGTATTCCCGTTCCTCAGGGGGGCGCTTGAAGTCAAAGACCGTATCAATGATGCCCCGTTCTTCGAGCAGGGTGCGCACGATGGCGTCGGTACTCTGGGTCTGGAAGATGCGGCTGTTGTGCATCAGGCCCAGGCGCCAGGCCGGGGGCTGGATGACCACTTCATAGGCGGTGCGGCGGTGGCCGGTGTTGCCGCGGACGAATTCGTTCACCACGCCGGTGAAGCGTCGCACCGGCTGGCCGTCTTGCCAGACCACCAGGTCCACTGGCTGCTCCAGAATATCCGCCGCCTGCACGTCCGGGTCGGTACTGGCCAGATGCAAACGGCCCTGAAACAGCTGGGAGAGGCTTTCGGTCAACGCGAAGCCGACAACAACGAAGTGATCTGAGGGGAATTCGCCTACACGGGCGGTGAACTGCAATCCGCTTGCCTGGGGCATGACTTCGGTCCCTGAAGATTAATGATGAACTGCTTACTCGTCCTGAGCGGGCATGAGTATAACCAGTGTGGATTGTAAGGCCAACCTTGCATCTGCCCACATCTACGACTTTTGTTGAACTTCGTGAACGGGTACTCTTATACCAACAATGCACAACAAGAGTGTGAGCATGGCTACGTACCACATTGAAATAAATGAGACTTTTGACGTTCCCCGCAGGAAGGTTTTTGCCCTGTTTGCAGACCACCAGCGCTTCGGCAAAATGCTTGGCGCACCGGTCAAACGGATCAAAGACAGTGACCAGGCAGACCCGAACGGCCTGGGCTCTGTGCGCAAGATCGGCATCGGCCCCCTCTCACTGGAGGAGACCGTACTGAACTTCGAGCCCGATACGCTGATTGAGTACGCCATCACCAGCATGAGCCCGATCAAGAACCATCTGGGCAGGATTCGCTTTTCGGAGACCCCCGATGGCCAAACCCAGCTGAACTACACCATCACCTTTGAAGACATCGTACCTTTCTCGGGCAAGCTGGTCAGCGCTGCTCTGGAGAAAGGCCTGCGCCGCGGTATTCGCCGGGTGCCTAAGCTGGCATAGGCGCTACAAAGTCTCGCCTCAGGCATTCGGGCAACAATACGTTACTTGATGAATATCAGATAATTGACCTGAGGCAACCCGGCACATTTGTCAATTCTGTACCCTCCCGCGCAGATTGCAATAGTCGGCCATCAGCATACCTGATGCCGTATACCCACTCTTCTGCGGGAGACCGAAATGGCGGCCGAACCGATTGTTCTTTTCGACAACGGGCACCACAAGTGCCTGATGTTTGATTCCCTCGTGACTGGCGAAGGCGTTCAGTCCAACCAGTTCCTTGTTGTCGATGGCAAACACGAAGCCTTGATTGACCCGGGCGGAGATTTGACTTACACCCCGCTTTCGGTGGCCGCGTCCAGGTACATGAACATCCGCGACATGGACTATGTCTTCGCGTCTCACCAGGACCCGGACATCATCGGTGCGATTGATCGCTGGATTGTGCACACCCGCGCCAAGATCGTGACCTCCAAACTGTGGGCCCGATTCCTGCCGCATCTGGTGTCCAGTTATGTCACTAACCAGCTGAGCGGCAGCGTTTACGACCGCATCGTGAGTATTCCCGACGGTGGCGCCAACGTCCGGTTCGGTGACAGCTACCTGCAGTGCATACCTGCTCACTTCATGCACTCTGTGGGCAACCTGCAGTTCTATGATCCGGTCTCGAAGATCCTTTTTTCAGGTGATCTGGGTGCTTCCATGGGGGGTGAAGATGATCACAAACCGGTGCAGGACTTTGACAAGCACATTCCCAACATGATCGGTTTCCACCGGCGCTATATCGCCTCCAAAAAGGTGTGCGGCCTTTGGGCCAATATGGTTCGTGGGATGGATGTGGCTATGATTGTGCCGCAGCACGGCAAGCGCTTTGAGGGACCCGTGATGATAGACCGGTTCCTGAACTGGGTCAGCGAGATGGACTGCGGGATTGATCTGGTGTCACAGGATAATTACCGGCAGCCGGTGGAATACGTGTGACATCCAGCAGAGCCTGACCAACGCCAGGCAAACCGGCTATTTCTGGCGCGCGACACGTGCCTGTGCCTGCCAATGGTCAGCCTTTGACGAACTCTGAGCTACGCCTAGCCCTTCACGGTAGGCGTCTGCTACTGCTTCCATTCCGATCACCTCGCCCTTTTCGGCGGCCCTCAAATACCATTCAAAGGCTTTTTCCAAGTCTTTCTCAGTGCCCAACCCCGCAGCATACATATTGGCAACATTGAGAATGCCCTGGCTGTTGCCCCGATCGGCTAACTCACAATAGCGCTCGAAAGCCTCATCGTATTGCCCCATCTTGTAGACGGCATAGGCTTGCAAAGCCTTTACCATATCCCTCGCTATTCGGGTTTGCTCTTCAGCATCATCAACATCGCCCGCCAATACAGGCGCAGTGCCAAGAAAAAATGCGAAAAAAGCGACTGAAAGAAACTTGTACATTGCAATGCCCCACTTGAACGACCGATATACATCACGCTATCAGCCTCTGCTCTGGCAGTCGCCGCTACTAAAGCATATTTAAACCACTACCTAGGGATAGCCTGGGTTAAAAAATAGGCCTGTCCCCCCGGACGCTACTTCAGTAAAATCCGTCCTTTTACCAAGAGCACGAGAGGCACCACAGATGGGCAGAGCCTACCAGAATCGTAAAGAATCCATGGCCAAGACGGCCGCGGCAAAAACCAAGGTTTACAGCAAATATGGCCGGGAAATCTATATGGCCGCCAAATCTGGCGGTGTAGACCCAACGGCTAACCTGACCCTTCGCGGCCTGATCGAGCGCGCCAAGAAAGACCAGGTACCTGCTCACGTTATCGAGAAAGCCATCGACAAAGCCAAAGGCGGCGCCGGAGAGGACTACTCCCCCGCCCGCTACGAGGGCTATGGGCCAGGCAACTGCATGGTGATCGTCGATTGCTTGACCGATAACCCCAACCGTACCTTTGGTGACGTGCGCCTGGCCTTCACCAAAACCAAATGCAAGATTGGTACTCCGGGCGTGGTTGCCCACATGTTTGACCACTGCGCCATTTTTGCCTTCTCTGGTCACGATGAAGAAGCGGTATTAGAAGCCTTGATGGAAGCGGACGTAGACGTCACGGACATCGAGACCGAAGACGGCAACGTCACCGTTTTTGCGCCGAACACCGAATACGCCAAAGCCAAACAGGCACTGGAAGCTGCGTTTGAAGGCATCGAGTTTGAGGTTGACGAGATCCAGTTCTTGCCGAAAACCACCACCGTGGTGGCAGGTGATGACATCCCTATGTTTGAAAAATTTCTCGACATGTTGAACGATCTGGATGACGTTCAGAACGTGTTCCACAACGCTGAACTCCCACAGGAGTAACAGCCAGGTCAGGGCGGTGGGAATAGCCATCCTGCTGCCTTGGGTTTTACGACCACCAAACCGGCACTCCCTCCCCCGCTCGATGGAACGAATCGGCCATGACCATGAAGTTACTCGCCTTTGCATTGCTCCTGATACTGGCCGGCATTGGCTTGTGGCATTCCTTCAAACCGCTCCCCGCCGGTATTCGGCATCAGAGTGAGCCGGTACCTTTGGTCGCCCCGAAACTGCTGACAGATGTGACTCATCACGCCAACGATGGCAATACACTGCTTGAACACCAGATTTTTGATGAAATCTTCAGACTGATTGCCCATGCAGAGAAGTTCATTCTGGTCGACATGTTCCTGTTTAATGGCACCAAACCTGAAAACACGGAACTGCGCCCTCTGGCCGAGCAGCTCACGCAAGCTTTACTGAAGCGCAAGGCGACCCGGCCAGACATCGATATTGTGGTGATCTCAGACCCTCTGAACACCTTTTACGGTGGTACCCGTTCGTCCGCTTTCGAGGCTCTATCCAAGGTTGGCATCGAGGTTGTGATCACCCGTCTGGAACCACTTCGCGACAGCAATCCGGCCTGGTCTTCTCTCTGGCGCCTGTGCTGCCAATGGCTTGGCAATAATCCGGACGGTGGCTGGCTGCCCAACGCTCTGGGCGATGAGCCAGCCACGATTCGCAGTTGTCTGGCACTCCCGAACTTCAAGGCCAACCACCGTAAACTGCTGGTGACGGATGATGACCAGGGTTACCGGGCGATAATCACATCTGCCAACCCCCACGACGGCAGCAGCCGGCACAGCAACATTGGCCTGGCCTTCGGCGGGCCCGCCGTTATCGATGTGGTCAGAAGCGAGCAAGCCGTTCTAAAAATGTCTGGTGCCAGCACCGCCACCCTGGACCATTGGATCAGGGAGATGATTGCAGATGCCAAAGCCGGCTATGACGCAGCCGGCATCATGAAAGTGCTGACCGAATCCGCCATCCGCGACGCCGCACTCGATATGATTGATCGCAGTCAGCCCGGAGAGACCCTGGATATGGCGATGTTCTACCTCTCGCATCGCCCGATCATCAAGGCACTGCTGGCTGCACACCGTCGTGGCGTAACCGTGCGTTTGTTACTGGACGCCAACAAAGATGCCTTCGGCCATGAGAAAAACGGCATCCCGAACCGCCCTGTCGCCCACGAACTGCAACAGGCCGGCATACCCGTCCGTTGGTGCAACACCGAAGGCGAGCAGTGCCACAGCAAGTTACTCATTTACACCCCGCGTGGCGATCAGCAGGAATTCCTGTTCGGCTCGGCCAACTTTACCCGTCGCAATCTGGACGACCTCAACCTTGAAACCAACGTCTGGCTGGCAACACCGGCGAGCAGCACCGTTGCACGGCAAGCGACGGCGCTCTTCAATCAATACTGGCAGGCCGGCCCAAACGATAGGCAAACACTGAGCCTGCCCTACTCAGCCTGGGCAGAGCCCTCCCGGCTCAGGTACTGGCAGTACCGGATGATGGAAGCGACCGGACTGTCGACGTTCTGATGCCCGCGCCAAAGCGTGAACGTTTTGTATGTTGAATCAGTACAGGTTCCAGTCTATTGTTTTTAATGAAACAAACAATGAAGGAACCTGAAATGAACAGCATCAGATCCCATATTAGGCAGCTTTCCTTGATCATGGCAGTGCTGCTGGCCTTTGCCACCACTTTTTCTGTCTCTGCACACGCAGGCATGGTGGGCACCGGAGAATTGATTCAGCAGCAACAGGTTGACCTTGATCGCCAACAACTACTGAACATGCTGGAAACTCAGGAAGTCAAAGACAAGCTCTCGCAGCTTGGCGTCAGCGAAGACCAGGTGGCTGAACGAATCCAGAACCTGACCCCTGCAGAACTTGCAGACTTTGAACAGCAACTGGCGGAAGCCCCCACCGGTGAAGGCGTGGTCGGTGTGATCGTGCTGTTCTTGTTGGTCTTTATCATCACCGACATGTTGTGTGCCACCAACGTCTTCTCTTTCGTCAATTGCGTTCGTTGACCCAACCAACCCTGCCTGCAAGCGCAGGCCTGATCAGCAGATGGACAGCCCTTTTGGGGCTGTTTTTGCTGGCCGGCTGCGCCAGCACTCCACCCTGGCCAGACCACCCTTCGGCTAAAGCTCCTGCGCATCAGGACAACACAATGCTGGACCAGGTACTTCTGGATAACGTGCCCTTCTATCCACAGGAAAAGTACCAGTGTGGCCCGGCCTCACTGGCGACCATGCTGAACACCCAAGGCCTGGCAACCGACCCGGACATCCTGAAAGAACTGGTGTATCTACCCGGCCGCCAGGGCTCTCTGCAAGTTGAAATGGTGGCGGGCGCGCGCTCCCATGACATGGTGGTGTATCCACTGGCGACAAACATAGATGCCGTGCTGAGCGAGGTGACCGCCGGCAACCCGGTGCTCGTCATGCAGAACCTGAGATTCAACTGGTGGCCGCAATGGCACTTTGCAGTAGTGGTTGGCTACGACAGCGATAAGGAAGTTCTGATCCTGAACACAGACACCCGCCGCCATTACCGGATGCCTTACAAAACGTTCCACGCTACCTGGGACCGCGCCAGCCGCTGGGCGATGGTTATCCTGCCGCCTGACAAGCTGCCGGAAACCGCCGAGACACTGCCCTATTTGCGTGCAGCCCATGATCTGGAAATTACCGGCCATACCCTGGCGGCACAAAAGGCTTATGAGACCGCTGAACACCGCTGGCCAGACCAACCGGCACCAATCATGGCTCAAGGCAACCTGGCTTATGATCAGCACAAGCCTGCCACCGCTGCTGCCCATTTCCTGAGAGTGGTTAACCGCTTTCCTGACTTTCCCGAAGGCTGGAATAACCTCGCGTATGCGTTAGACGCCTCAGCGAGCCCAAAGCAGGCGGCCGAAGCCCTGGCCTGTGCCATACGCCTTGACCCCGAACGGTTTGGCCAGGCCAACCTCCAGTTTTCGGACCAACCCAGCCCTGACAGCAGCCATTGCCCGGCGTTGCCAATATGCCCAGAACCAGAGGTCAGGCAATGACCTTAACCGGAAGCATTCTGTAACAGCACGACATCCTTGCGGGGAATTTCCAGACGCCAGCCATAGTGATTTGCCAGCCAGGCGAACGTTTCCTCACGATAGAACACCACATGAGTCGGGTCTCGTCGATAATGCCAGTGATCAAACCGTTCATCGTCGGTCTGAAAACACGTCATGATCGCCAGCCAACCACCCTGCATCACCAGTTTATCAAGCTGCCGGAACACCTCGGCCGGGCGATACAGATGCTCAACCACTTCGGTGCAGGTAATGAAATCATAGCGCCGCCCCAGCACGGAGCGATCCGGATAGAAAAACGGATCATAGAGCGCCATGCCAAACCCGGCTTGTTCGAGCATAGCGGCAAGGGCCGGTCCCGGACCACAACCGAAATCCAGCCCTTGAGCACCGCTGGCAAGCTTTTCCTTCAGAGGGTCAGACAGCTTTGCCAGAAAACGACAATAGCCGGCATCATCTAGCTGGTTGTCGTGCAGCGCGTAGACCGCCCGCTCTTCATCTGCAGACAAACGGCAGCCGGGCTCCATTACCGTTGCAGAACACTCCTGGCAGCGCAGATAAGCTATTTCACCCACCACCCGGAAGGGTACTAAATAACTTGCCTCACACACCGGGCAAAGCATTTGGCCGTCTTTCGTTTTTGATAATGCATCTTGTGAGCTCATGTCACTTCTGGAAGAACCGTGGATTACGCTCAATAAACGAATCAATCCAGCGCTCCAGGAATGAGGTTCTGTCCGCTTTTTTCAGGTAACGCCAACCCAACACCGAAATGATCAGTGCACCAATGGCGTCAACGATAAGATCCCACATGGTATCGGTCAGGCCGGATGGATCACCCAACATGGGTTTCTGCATATTGGTTCCCAACACACTGTCCATGGTGAACTCGAAAATCTCCCACAAAGCACCCACACCGAGCGCAAACATAAACGCAAAAAATGCCACAAAACCGGGGTTCAGGTGCACATTGATTTTTTCGGTCTCGTTCATCACATGAACCAGCAGAAAACCGAGAATACCGAGCAAAAAGCCAGACATGGTGTGCAGCGCCATGTCCCACCACCAAAATCGATTGTAGTAGTCATGAATCTCGCCGAGGAATAATGAGGCAAAGACAAAACCGATGGCGGCTAACTGCAACTCGGGCGGAATGTGTATCCGAAATTGGCGCTCAAACAGAATCGGAAACAACGTGATCAAGATGATCATGCCGGTTAAAAACGCGGTAAACCACCGCTGCCCCCATACAGCAAGCACAGCCTCCAACAATAAGATCAGTTGCAGGAACAGTGTCACTCTCTGGTGCGTAATCCGAATCTTCATACCTTCTTCCTATTCGGTCAGCCCGGCTGCTGCTCGCAGAAGCTGGTCCATTTCCGAGGCATCCAGCGCCTCGGCTGTAATGAGTTCAACCCGGGAAAGCTCTCTGGACTCACCCGGCAAGATCGAAACGGTCCCATCCACCACGTTAACAACGCGCCAGCCATCCAGGGTGTGGATCACCGCTTTAAATCTGAGTAGCCGGTCATCCATGGCCATCGCCAACACCGAATTTTCATCCAGGCATAATTCCGGGTGAATGCGCCACCCGATGCTATGGTGCCCTTGCCCCTCATTCGTGACCAATTGCCAGGGGTTTTCCTCAATGGATGGCCGTGGGGTCTCTTCAGCCCGGCTGTGTTGGTGATGATGCGCGTGAGGGGCCGTGACTTCGGGCAGGCCAGCGTCGCCATCCAGCCAGCCAACAGAAAGGTGACCGTGCCTGGTATGGTATACCTGAGGTTTGGCGGGCGACAGAGACGCCGCCCATCGATCAAAAACCTGTATCTGGGCATCCTCGCACAGGTCCGTCTTGTTGGCTACCAGGATGTCTGCTGCAGCCACCTGATCCCGGAACTGCACATTATCCAGCACTCTCGGATCATCCAGCTTACGGGGGTCCACCAGAGTAATCACTGGTCCCAGGGTCAGCACCTCGCGGTAATACTGCCCGGTCAGAGTGTCCAGAATCTGGGACGGATGGCCAAGTCCGGTGGGCTCGATCAGCAAACGGTCAGGTTTGGCCCGGGCAATCAGTTGGTTCAGACCAATTTGCATAGGCAGCCCGGCAACGCAACACATACAGCCTCCGGGAATTTCCCGAACCACCGCACCTTCGGTTTCAAGTAGTGCGCCATCAATGCCTACTTCACCAAATTCATTGACCAGCACGGCCCAAACTTCGCCTTGGGGTTTGTGCCGGAGCAAGTCGAGAATTGCAGTCGTCTTGCCGACGCCAAGGAAACCAAGAATAAGGTTAGTAGGGATCGGACGAATGGGGTCTGGCATCGGAACGGGCCTCAAAAGCGTTATAACATAACAAAAAACAACCCGTCAGCACCAGCCTGAAGGCCATAGCGATGCAACACGCTCTTTCAACTCAAAATCGCCATAACAGCCACATCAGAAAGATAAGAACAAGGATGAACCAGCGCGCATAGTGATCCGGCCTATCCTGGCCACCCGGTTTCGCCACAGGCGTGGGAGCATCCCTCTCATATTCGTCGATGAGCACTCGTGCCCGGTAATAGTCCTCGTCGTCAACGTGAACATTACTGAATCCGGCCGAGCCGATCTCACCCATCGCCCCTTGCAGAAAGTGCCCGCCCACATGAGCCTCGATCCCATGAGCGCCCAACATGCCGGCAATTATGTGTGCCTCGGTGATATCCCGGGCCCGATAGGCTATTTCCAAGATGTCTTTCCTCTGTCAGATTTGTCATGGTACGAATATAGTCACAGCTTAGTTCCCTTTTTACAGGGCTCCAAAAGGAAAACCCATGCTCTGGATTCTGCTTGCCATCATTGTCTTCATCGTTCTGGCCACGCTCGTGGTGTTTCGGGTAACCGATCTTTCTCAATTCGATGGCGGCGACTGGGCTGTCAGAGAAGTTGCGCCCAACCCGGCCCATGATGAGGTTATGGAGCGTATCAAAGACATGGGGCGTGCCTCCAAAGGACTGAAAGGTAAAGCCAGACTGATCGCTCTGAGGAACCACCTCGACAATCTTGGCGAAGGCGTAGAAATACAATCGGAACTGCGCCACTGTGACCATCCCAGGGGTGAATGGGTGATTGCTCCCGGCGCTGACACTCGCCGGCGCGTACTCTACATTCATGGCGGTGCCTGGGCCGCTGGCAGTCCTCGCAGCCACCGGGCCATTACAGATCGGTTCTCACAGATCGCTAATGCTGCGGTCTTTGCTCTCGACTACCGGCTGATGCCGGAGCATCGTTTTATGGATGGTATTCGGGACTGTCGCCACGCGTATACCTGGCTGCTTAATCATGGGCCTGACGGAGAAGAAAAAGCCGAGTTTATGGTGGTGGCCGGGGATTCGGCCGGCGGCAGTCACACGCTATCGTTACTCGCATGGATACGCGATAACGGCGTGCGCCAAGCCGATGCGGCGATCGCTCTGTCGCCCTCTACCGACCTTACCCTGACCGCGCCCAGCAATCGGGACAACATCCGCACCGATGCCCTGCTTGGGCCAGTGTTCGGCGGCCTCTCCAAGATTCCATTACCGATCCTTTGGTGGGGCACGCTGGCCGCTTTCAGGATATCCCCAACCAATCCGGCGGCGTCACCCCTGCGAGGCAATCTTGACAACCTGCCGCCTACGTTAATCCACGCCAGCACCACCGAAATGCTATTGGACAACGCCACACGTTACGCGGCTAAAGCAAGGGCAGAAGGATCGTCAGTGGAGGTTCACACCTGGCAGAATATGGTTCACGTTTGGCACATTTTCTCGCCACTGTTACCGGAAGCCGAGCAAGCCTTTGAAGATATCCGGCAATTCCTGCAGCGGGTCGCGCAAGAACAAGCCTGAGATTTTGCTGAGCTCATGACGTGCGCCGGGCGTGGGTCAGGCGTCCTGCTTTTCAGGCCGATGCCTTTGGTTTCTTGCGAACGTAGAGCGTTTTGTGAACTCGAGCCACCACCTGACCTCTGTC
>NZ_JACUUB010000077.1 GCF_014859525.1 Marinobacter sp. | reverse complement strand
AGTCGCAAAGAAGCCATTGCCAGATTTCAGGCGTTGAAGGACTGACTCACACGTTGGCGGGCAGGCTTACCCAACCCTGCCCCACCAGGTGTTATAGCGAACACACCGGACAATCCGGATCTTTCGCCAGCTTCATTTCGCGCCATTCCATCTGCCAGGCATCGAGAATCAACAGGCGACCAATCAGCGGTTTACCCACGCCGCTGATCACCTTGATCGCTTCCATAGCCTGCGCCGAGCCAATCATGCCGACCAGCGGGGCGATCACTCCGGCTTCGGAGCAGGTCAGGTCTTCATTACCCTGCTCTGGATACAGGCAGTGGTAACACGGGCTGTCCGGATGCCGGGGATCGTAGACCGACAACTGGCCTTCGCCACGGATGGCGGCACCGGACACCAACGGCACGCCAGCGGCGACCGAGGCCCGGTTCAGGGCAAAGCGGGTGTTGAAATTGTCGGTGCAGTCCAGCACCAGGGAGGCTTCGGCCACCAACTGCTGCAGATCGTCGCCATCTACACGGCGATTAACGGCTGTTACGGTAATGTCCGGGTTGATGGCACGCACCCGTTCGGCCAGGCGTTCGGCTTTGGCATCGCCCAGCCAGCGCTGTTCAAAAGCGATCTGGCGTTGCAGGTTGGCCAGTTCGATCTGATCGTCATCCACCAGGGTCAGGTGACCGACGCCGGCGGCGCCCAGGTAAAGCGCCACCGGGCAACCCAGACCGCCAGCACCCAGGATCAGTATGCGAGCGGCTTTAAGCCTTTCCTGCCCGGCAATATCAAACCGTGGCATTAAAATCTGACGGCTATACCGGAGCAGTTCCTCGTCACTGAGCATGGGTTTGTCTCGCTGATTCATCGCTGATGGGTTTGCGGGCAAGGGTCATCCGGTCGTTGCCGCCATAGTCTTTGCGGGTTTCTATAGTGTGCCATCCAGCCTGGGCAAACAAATCCCGAACGGCGTCGCCCTGATCGTAACCATGCTCCAGCAACAGCCAGCCGCCTTCGTTCAGCCAGTTCTGGCCTTGTGAGATTAACAGACGAATGTCGTCCAGGCCGTCGTCGCCCGCGACCAGGGCCGAGGATGGTTCAAACCGGACATCACCTTCACTGAGGTGGTGATCGCTGGCGGGAATGTAAGGAGGGTTGGAAATCAAAAGGTCAAACTGCGCCTCTGGTAACTGATCAAACCAGTGGCTTTGCACCACCGTGATCGGCAGGCCCAGGCTGGCGCTGTTGGCGCGGGCCAGCTCGACGGCATCGGTAATGCGGTCACTGGCCCATATTTGCCAACTCGGTTGCTCGCTGGCCAGGGCCAGGGCAATGGCTCCGGTACCGGTACCCAAGTCCAGTATCACTGCGTGTTCAGGCAATTCCAGCGACAGCGCGGCCTCTACCAGACACTCGGTATCCGGCCTGGGAATCAGGGTGGACGCGCTAACGCTCAAAGGCAATGACCAGAACTCCTGCTGGCCCAGCAAGTAGGCAACAGGCTGGCCGCTCGCGCGCTCTGCCACCAGGGCAACAAATTGTTGCGCCTGCTCCTCTGCGACTTGCCGTTCAGGCCAGGCCCGAAAGCTGGTTCTGCTCAGGCCGGTGACGTGGCTCAGCAACAGTTCGGCATCCAGCCGTGGCGAGTCCCCTTTGATCAGGGCAACTGCCTCGTTCAGCAATGCCTCACAGGTTAGCGAAGACTCACTGATCATGAGCCAGTTCAGCCAGAAGTTCAGCCTGGTGCTCTTGTTGTAACGGCATCACCAACGCATCCAGATCGCCGGTGATCACTTCATCCAACTTGTACAAGGTCAGGTTGATACGATGATCGGTCACCCGGCCCTGGGGGAAATTGTAGGTACGAATGCGCTCAGAGCGATCACCACTGCCCACCAGGCTCTTACGGGTTTCGGCCATGGATCTCTGTTGCTTCTCAAGCTCGCTGTTCTGCATACGAGAAGCCAGCAGGCTCATGGCTTTGGCACGGTTCTTGTGCTGTGAGCGCTCTTCCTGACATTCCACTACCATGCCGGTAGGCAGATGAGTTATACGAATGGCAGAGTCGGTTTTGTTGACGTGCTGACCGCCAGCACCGGATGCGCGGAAGGTATCGATGCGCAAGTCGGCCTTATTAATCTCAACGGCTTCGGCTTCGTCGGCTTCCGGAATCACCGCCACGGTGCAGGCGGAGGTGTGAATACGGCCCTGGGATTCGGTTTCTGGCACCCGTTGTACCCGGTGGGCACCAGACTCAAATTTCAGCACGCCATAGACGCCATCGCCAGACACCCGGGCGATGATTTCTTTGTAGCCGCCGTGTTCGCCCTCGTTTTCGCTCAGCACTTCTATCTGCCAGCGGCGGCGTTCGGCAAACCGGGAGTACATTTTAAACAGATCACCGGCAAAAATAGCCGCTTCGTCACCGCCGGTGCCAGCACGCAACTCCAAAAAGACGTTTTTCTTGTCGTTTGGGTCTTTTGGCAACATCAGGCGCTGGAGCTCTTCGTCCAGATGTTCTGACCGCTCCCGGGCGTCGGCAAGCTCGTCTTCGGCCATGGCCCGCATGTCGGCGTCACCGTCCTTTGCCAGCTCTTTTGCCTCGGCCATATCTTCAATGGCCTGCTGCCAGGCCCGAAAGCCTTTGACCACCGGTTCAATTTCGGCGAATTCCCGGGACAGCTCCCGGAATTTATCCTGATGGGCAATGACCGAGGCATCACTCAGCAACGCGTTAACCTCCTCGAACCGTTCAACTAGCTGTTCAAGGCGGGACTGAATGGATGGCTTCATAATTTTTCCGTGGTGGCGGGCTCGTCTGCGTCAAGCGCGTCAAGCTGATACAGCTCGCGCAGGCACTCAGTGACTTCTGTGCGGCCTTCGGCCATGGCCTTGCGGACCTGCACAGAAGGTTGATGCAGCAATTTATTGGTCAGACCCCGGGCCAGACTGCGTAAGACCGTTTCCGGATCGGCACCATTGCGGAGCGCCCGCAGCGCCTTCTCAGACTCCATGTCACGCAGCAATTCGGCACGTTGACGGAACACCTTGAGCGTAGACACCGCATCCAGTGCGCGCAGCTGGTCCAAAAACTCCTGGACACCGCTGGTGATCAGGTTTTCCGCCTCCCGAGCTGCGCCTTCCCGGGACCGGATATTCTCTTCTATCACCTGGCGCAGATCATCGACCGTGTACAGATACACATCCGCCAGCGAGCCAACCTCCGGCTCGATATCCCGGGGCACAGCAATATCGACCATAAAATACGGACGATGCTTGCGTTTTTTCAGTGCCCGTTCAACCGCGCCTTTGCCCAGTATCGGCAACGGACTGGCGGTGGACGAAATGATGATGTCGACATCCGCCAGATGATCCGGAATTTCAGACAGCAAAATGCCCTTGCCGCCATGGGGTTCGGCCAGGGCCTGCGCTTTTTCCAGCGTCCGGTTAGCCACAACAAACTGGCGCACGCCGGCATCGGCCAGATGCCGGGATACCAGCTCTATCGTTTTGCCAGCGCCAATCAATAACGCCTTATTGCGGGACATATCCGCAAAAATGTGATGCGCCATACTGACAGAGGCATAGGCCACCGAGACCGGATTCTCGCCAATGGCGGTCTGGGTGCGCACCCGCTTGGCCACAGAAAAGGTCTGCTCGAACAAACGGGACAGGAACGACCCACTGGCACCGTGCTCCCGAGCCAGGCTATAGGCATCCTTCAGCTGGCCAAAAATCTGCGGCTCACCGAGCACCATCGAATCCAGCCCGGCCGCTACCCGCATCATGTGGCGCACGGCGTCCGAATCCCGGTGTACATAGAGCACGTTTTCAAGGTCGGCCACATCGAGTTCGTGAAACCCGGCCAACCAGCGCAGGACGGTTGGCGCGCAATCGTCGTCACCCGCCAGATACAGCTCGGTACGATTGCAGGTAGACAGGATGGCTGCCTCACTGGCACCGGAAGCCGCTCGGAGTTCAGAGAAGGCCTGGGCCATCCGCTCCGGCGTGAACGCCACACGCTCGCGGATTTCCACGGGTGCGGTTCGGTGATTGATGCCCAGTGTCAGCAATGCCATTTTGACGTTGTAAAACCCTTTGCGATTCGTGGATATTACCTGCCATTCTACCGGCGAGAGTCACTGCCCGCCACCCGAAAACGCAGTCACTTCGGCAACTGCGGACGGGTTGGGCAAGTTCAGGTGCTTATGCCATTATAGGGACTCGACCATGGCCGTAACCCGATCTGACTCAATTCCGAGTCAGAACAGGGTAAACTCCGACGTACCGCCGACAGCACACGAGAAGTTGCATGCAAAGATCCGCACCGTATCTGGCTACCTGCCTGCTGGCATTCACCATTGCCGCCTTACCCGGCTGCGCCAGCTTCTCCGGGACCTTGGAGCCTACTGCCGAAGAGCCGAAGACCAAAGCCGCCCTCCCCTCTGGCACCGACGCTGCGCGTTACGCTGATTTCGAGCCAGAAGTCCTTTATCAGCTTCTGGCCGCAGAGATCGCTGCCCAGCGTGGACGTTACGACGTCACCCTGGTGAATTACCTGCAAGCGGCTAAAACCTCGCGGGACAAAGGCGTCATTACCAGAGCCATGCGAATTGCCCAGACACTCAACGCAGACAACGCCCAACTGCAACTGGCAGAGCTATGGTTGGAGTTGGAGCCCGACAATCTGCTGGCGCGCCGGATCTCCGCCATTCAGGCCGTCAAGCGACAAGACCTTGAAACCGCCCTGGTCCACATGGAGCGAATCATGGAGCAGGGTGAAGATGCTGATTTCGACAGCCTGGCAGCCATGTCAGCCAACCTGCCGCCCCAACAGCGCCAGGAACTGTTAGATCTCTACCAAAGACTGGCCGAGCGGCACCCCGGCAACCCGGACCTGGAATACAGCATTGCCCTCCTGCTGAAGATCAATGGCGCGCCTGATCAGGCTCTGGACCGTATCGACCGCTTGCTCACCGAGCAACCAGACTTCATACCCGCCATTGTCCTGAAGGGCGATCTGCTTTATCAGACCGGCCAGACCAGGGAGGCGCTCATCTACCTCACCAACAACACCCGGCGCTATCCGGCCAGCCGGCAGCTGGGCACCCTTTACGGCCGCATACTGATTAACGAAGGTGAACTTCAGGCTGCCCAGGACGAGTTTGAGCGCCTTACAAGACGCTATCCGGATACACCAGGCCTGCGACTGTCTTACGCTCTGGTGGCGCTGGAGAATCAACAATCCGAGGTCGCCAGAGAAGAGCTGACCCGCCTGGCCGAACAGGGCCATCACTTCGACGAAGCCAACTTTTACCTCGGAAGACTGGAGGAAGAGGCCGGAAACACATTACAAGCCGTTGACTATTACATGAGCGTGGAAGGTGGCAACTACTTTTTCCCCGCGCTGGCCAGGGCGAGCGAGCTACAGGCTGAATCCGGCAACCTGGAAGACGCCATCACCAACATTCAATCCCTGAGAGACGTCAACCCGGGGCGGGCTGAAAACTTCTGGCTGCTCGAAGTCAATCTACTGCTGGACCAGCAGCAAGAAACCGCCGCTATGGCTGCCGCCGATGAAGCCCTCAAGGCCTTCCCAGATAACATTCAGCTGCGTTATGCCCGTGCCATGCTTCACGATACCGTCGGCAATACCGACCAGGCAGAACAAGACCTTCGAACCATCCTCGCGCAAGAGCCCGACAACGCCGTAGCACTCAACGCACTGGGGTACATCCTGACCATTCGAACCGAACGCCTTGAAGAAGCCCAGCGCTATATCGAGCAAGCGCTGGCACTGGACCCGGGCAACCCGGCCATCCTCGACAGCATGGGCTGGGTTCGATTTCGACAGGGCGATACTGAATCGGCATTGAGCTACCTGTCGGAGGCCTGGACCGCTTACCCCGATCCGGAAGTGGCCGCTCACTATGGCGAGGCGTTGTGGGTCAGCGGCAACAAAGAGCAAGCAAAAATCATCTGGGAGCAAGGCCTGGAGCAAGCACCCGACCATGACATTCTGCGCGAAACCATTGAGCGCCTGATCGGTAACGGAAACCCGTAATGCTGAAACACCTGATCCCCGCCCTGCTACTGTTCACCGTATTGGGTGGCTGTACCAGAATTCAGCTAGAGCCCCTCCCTGAAGGCATGACCGAACAACCGCCAGCGGATTGGGCAACACGCAGTCACTCACTCAGTCAGTTTGATCACTGGCAACTGTCGGGCAAGCTCGCTGTGCGCCAGCCCTCAGACAGTGGTAGTGCCGTCATCAATCGCTGGAAACAGCAAGGCGAGCACTACGATCTGGCCTTGTCCTCCTCTTTTCTGGGTATGGGCAGCACCAGCCTGCGCGGCACTCCCGGCTTTCTGGAACTGCAACTACCCAATGGCGACCTGTACCGGTCTTCGCAACCAGAATCCCTGGTGCTGGCGGCAACCGGCTGGCAACTGCCGATCGACAACCTGACCTGGTGGGTTCGCGGTCTGCCATCCCCGGCTGAACATTCCCGTTTGCTGTTCGATCACCAGCAGCAACTGGCCATTATTTACCAGAACGGCTGGGAGATTCGCTTTGACCGCTGGCAACCGTTCGTCGATGACCTGCCGCCACTGCCCGCCAGAATCACCGCCTTGAAAAACGACAAGCGCGTGCGGGTGGTGATCACCGACTGGCAACGTAAGGACTGATCACGTGAGCCAAAGCCTGACCCTGCCCGCGCCGGCAAAACTTAACCTGTTCCTGCACATCGTTGGTAGAAGGCCCGATGGCTACCACGAGCTTCAAACGCTGTTCCAATTTCTCGACTACGGCGACGACATCACATTTACTCTGACACCCGAACAACCCGGTGTACGCCTCAGCCAACCGGTCGCCGGGGTACCCGATGACGACAACCTGATCATCCGCGCCGCCAAGGCCCTGACAGCTGCCACAGAACGCCCTCTGAGTGGCGTCAGCATCCACATCACCAAACGCCTGCCCATGGGCGGCGGGCTGGGCGGAGGCAGCTCCAATGCCGCCACAACCCTGCTTGGGCTCAATCAGCTCTGGCAGCTCAACCTCAGCGAAGACCAACTGGCTGACATTGGTCTGCAATTGGGCGCAGACGTGCCCGTGTTTGTTCGAGGCCGGGCAGCCTTTGCTGAAGGCATTGGCGAAATTCTCACGCCCGCAAACCCGCCCGAAGACTGGTTTTTGGTGCTCAAACCCGACTGCGAAATAAACACCGGCAAGATTTTTTCTGAACAAGGGTTGACAAGGGACACCCCAAAAATGAAAATAGCGCCCGCTTTTGAGGGAGACGCCTCGAGGTACCGAAACGACTGTCAGGATATAGTTTGTGAGCTTTACCCAGACGTTAAAAAAAGCCTGAAATGGCTTTCACAATTCGGACCTGCAAGATTAACCGGAACCGGGGCTTGCATTTTTGGACGTTTCCCGACAGAATCCGCAGCCCGGATTATCTGGGAAAGCAAACCCTCCGGCATCACGGGGTTCGTAGCTAAAGGGGTGAACAGTTCACCTCTTCACCAAAAGCTGACAGAGCTGAAATGATGCCAAAAGAGCACGATATTGGGGTGTCGCCAAGTGGTAAGGCAACGGGTTTTGATCCCGTCATGCGCAGGTTCGAATCCTGCCACCCCAGCCACCTTTCTCCTGCTTCTTCTGAATCAACCGCTGATATCGCGAAGGATTCCATCGTGTCCAAATTGATGATTTTCGCTGGCAATGCCAACCCTGAGCTTGCCAAAGCTATTGCCCAGAAACTTCACATTCCCATGGGCCAGGCCACTGTAGGCCGGTTCAGCGACGGTGAAACCACGGTCGAGATCGATGAGAATGTTCGGGGCCATGATGTCTTCATCATCCAGCCCACCTGCTACCCCACCAACGACAACCTGATGGAACTGATCGTGATGGCCGACGCACTTCGCCGTGCCTCTGCAACACGCATCACCGCGGTTATCCCGTATTACGGATACGCTCGCCAGGACCGCCGGGTTCGCTCAACGCGGGTAGCCATCAGCGCCAAGGTTGTGGCGGACATGATATCCAGCATTGGCGTGGATCGCGTACTGACACTCGACCTGCACGCAGATCAGATTCAGGGTTTCTTCGATATTCCCGTGGACAACATCTACGCCACCCCGGTCATGCTCGAAGACATCGAGAAGCAACGCTTTGAAAACTTTGTTGTGGTGTCGCCAGACGTGGGCGGCGTGGTTCGCGCCCGGGCCGTTGCCAAACGACTGGATGACGCCGATCTGGCCATCATCGACAAGCGTCGCCCGAAGGCCAACGTCTCCCAGGTGATGCACATCATCGGTGATGTCAAAGACAAAACCTGCATTCTGGTAGACGACATCATTGATACCGCAGGCACCCTGTGCAAAGCCGCCAAAGCCCTGAAAGAGCACGGTGCAGAGCGGGTTGTGGCCTACATTACCCACCCGGTACTGTCTGGCCCCGCCATCGACAACATCAACTCTTCCGAACTGGATGAACTGGTGGTCTGCGACACCATTCCGCTGGGTGACAAAGCCAGGAATTGTGATAGAATCCGCGTCCTCAGCATGGCCAGCCTGCTCGCGGAGTCTATTCGTCGCGTCAGCAATGAAGAGTCTATCAGCGCCATGTTTGAGAACGTCTGATCCGGCACATCCGGAAATAAGCAGACAGAACAGCAAGTTAACATTACGCTGTAACAGTATCTGAGTCGGGAGCCCTTCAAGGCTCCCGACTCTTTTAGTCAGCCAAAGAAAATAATCTGAGGCTATTCAAAAATATCATCTGTTCAAACGCCTGGTCGCGGGCAGTTCAGATGACGATTGAGGTACATATCATGTCCCAGGAATTTGTAATTGAAGCATTTCCTCGTGGCGATCAGGGGAGAGGTGCGAGCCGCCGCCTGCGTCGTGAGGAACGGAAAATCCCGGCCATCGTCTATGGCGGTAACAAAGAAGCCGTGTCCATCTCCATTTGGCACAACGAGCTGAAAAAAGCTCTGGAGAATGAGGCTTTCTTCTCTCACATTCTGACCATCGAGCTGGACGGCAAGAAAGAAAGCGTGATCCTGAAGGATCTGCAGCGCCACCCGTACAAGCCGCTGCTGACCCACGCCGACTTCCTGCGCGTTGACAAGAACCATGAAATCCACGTTAACGTTCCGCTGCACTTCCTGAACGAAGAGACCGCTCCGGCCATCAAACTTCAGGGCGGCGTGGCCAACCACCAGATCAACGAAGTGGAAGTGATCTGTCTGCCGCAGAACCTGCCCGAGTTCATCGAAGTGGATATGGCCAAGGTCGAAATGGACCAGGTAATTCACCTCAGCGACCTGAACCTGCCGAAAGGCGTCAAGATTGCCACCCTGCTTCAGGGCGACGATCACGACCTGCCGGTTGTGGCTATCCATAAGCCGCGCGGCGCCAAGGTTGAAGAAGCCGAAGACGGCGAAGAAGGCGAAAGCCAGGAGTAATTACCCCTGGTGTGACGAAGAGGGCACGGGCAAATGGCACAGGATATTGTCATGGTGGTTGGTCTGGGCAATCCCGGCGCTGACTACGAGAATACCCGCCACAATGCCGGCGCCCTGTTTGTCGAAGCTCTGGCCCGCGCTGCGGGCCAGACGCTCCGCCCAGAAAAGAAGTACCACGGGCTATACGCCCGCATCCAATGGCAGGGTCTTGACCTGCATCTGCTTAACCCAAGCACCTTTATGAATCGCAGCGGCCTGGCCATCAAGGCTCTGGCGGATTTCTACAAAATTCCTCCCGAACACATTCTGGTTGCCCACGACGAGCTGGACCTGCCACCTGGCACGGCCAAACTCAAAAAAGGTGGAGGACACGGCGGCCACAATGGCCTGCGCGACACCATTGCCCACCTTGGGACTAACGAATTTCAAAGACTTCGTGTTGGTATCGGTCACCCTGGCGACAGCCGAAAAGTCACCGGTTATGTACTCGGCCGGCTGGGCAAGCAGGAAACCGAAGAACTGGGCGCCGTCATCGACGAAATCCTGCGGGTACTGCCCGACGCCGCCAACGGTAAACTCGCGGCCGCCATGAACCGCCTGCACAGCTTCAAGCCCACCGCTTAAGCAAGACATAACCCCTTACTCGCACCGGTACCGATACACCGGTATAATCCGCCCAAATTTTTTTGTTCCAGCAGAGGCATTCCATGGGATTTAACTGCGGCATCGTCGGCCTTCCCAACGTCGGCAAATCTACCCTGTTCAACGCACTGACCAAGGCCGGCATCGGCGCCGAAAACTTCCCGTTCTGCACCATCGAGCCCAACGCCGGCGTTGTTGCCATGCCCGATCCACGCCTGACCAAGCTGGCCGAGATCGTCAAACCCCAGCGCGTTGTGCCCACCACCATGGAATTCGTGGACATTGCCGGCCTGGTAGCCGGTGCCTCCAAGGGCGAAGGCCTGGGCAACCAGTTTTTGGCCAACATCCGTCAGACCGACGCCATTGCCCACGTGGTCCGTTGCTTTGAGGATGGTAATGTCATCCATGTAGCCAACAAGATCGACCCGGCATCCGACATTGAGGTGATCAACACCGAACTGGCTCTGGCCGACCTGGACACCGTGGAAAAGGCCATCAAACGGGTCCAGCGCATCGCCAAGGGCGGCGATAAAGAGGCCAAAGCCCAGCTGGACATGTTCGAGAAGCTGCTGCCGGTGCTGAACGAAGGTAAACCGGTGCGCAGCATGAACCTGGACAAAGACCAGATGGCGCTGGTGCGTGAACTGTGCCTGCTCACCGTCAAGCCCACCATGTACATCGCCAACGTCAACGAAGATGGCTTTGAAAACAATCCGCACCTGGACACCGTACGCAAAATCGCGGAAGCCGAGAACGCCGTGGTGGTGCCCATCTGTAATAAGCTGGAGGCGGAAATCTCCGAACTGGAAGACGAAGAAAAGTCCATGTTCCTGGATGAAATGGGCATGGACGAGCCAGGCCTCGACCGCGTCATCCGTGCCGGCTACAGCTTGCTCGACCTGCAGACCTACTTTACCGCCGGCGTAAAAGAAGTGCGGGCCTGGACCGTCCGGGTCGGCGCCACTGCCCCCCAGGCTGCAGCCGTTATCCATACTGACTTTGAACGCGGCTTTATCCGGGCCGAGATCGTCAGCTACGACGATTTCGTTCAGTACAACGGCGAAGCCGGCGCTAAAGATGCCGGCAAATGGCGCCTGGAAGGAAAAGAATACATTGTCAAAGATGGCGACATTATTCACTTCCGCTTTAATGTCTGA
>NZ_JACUUB010000076.1 GCF_014859525.1 Marinobacter sp. | reverse complement strand
AACAACAACATCAAAAAAAGAATTCTCGATGTCCGACCATTCTTTGAAGAACACTTCTGATGATCAACCCGAGCTGAGCCGCCGCGGTTTTCTGAAAACCGGCTTGGGTGGTGCGCTGCTGCTCAGCACCGTCAGCCTGTCCGCCGGCCTCAGCGGCTGCGCGACTGCGCCGGCCGATCGGATCAGTGCCGTGGATACCCGTACCGATGCCCGCTATCAGTTTCAGTTCCTGAGCCGGGACGATATTGCTCTGTTCGAGGCGCTGCTGCCGGCGATGTTTGCCGGGGCGCTGCCAGAGGAAGCCAATCAGCGGCGATTTGCCATTGCCGGGACCATTGAGCGGATTGATCAGGGCATTGTGATGTTTAGCCCGGCCAATCAGCAGGAGCTGCGCAAGCTGTTTGATATGCTGAATTTTACTCCCACCCGCATCGCGCTGGCGGGGGTCTGGTCTGACTGGCCATCAGTCAGCACGGATGCGGCCGATGCGTTTCTCAACCGCTGGCGCAACAGCCGGATCGGCCTGCTGAACAACGGTTACATCGCCCTGACCAAGATCAGTAACGTGGCCTTCTATGGCCATGCCCCCCACTGGCACGTGTCCGGTTACGCCGGGCCACCGGCCTGGGCCGTCGAGGCCTTGCCGCAGTTCCACAGCGCCTGATTACACCCGGATAATGGAGAGCAGTATGTCCACGAATGATCCTGTCGCCCGGGGCCTGGCTTCTGGCTGGAAGGTTACCGATGCCAGTAAACTGACCGCAGACCAGACAGTGGAAGCCGATGTGGTGGTGATAGGCACCGGCGCCGGTGGCGGCACTACGGCGGAGATTCTTGCCAAGCAGGGCTTGTCTGTCATTCTGGTTGAGGAAGGCCGGCTGTATTACCAGAAAGACTTCAAAATGGATGAGCTGACGGCCTACGCCAGTCTTTACCAGGAGGGCATGAGCCGGGTGACGGCGGATGGCGCCATTGCCATCCTGCAAGGCCGGTGTGTGGGCGGCTCAACCACGGTGAACTGGACCAGCAGCTTCCGGACACCGGATGAGACCCTGAATTACTGGAGCCAGTCTCTGGGCCTGGATGATCTCACGCCAGACGCCATGGCACCCTGGTTTGGCGGTCGTGAAGAGCGCCACACCATGACCCCATGGCTGACGCCACCGAATCTGAACAACGACATTCTGCGCCAGGGTTGTGAGCAACTTGGCTACTCCTGGCAGGCCATCCCGAGAAACGTCAAAGGCTGCTGGAACCTGGGTTATTGCGGCGTGGGGTGCCCCACAAATGCTAAGCAGGGCGCGCTGATGACAACCATCCCCGGTGCCCTCGACAACGACGCCCAACTGTTCCACGGTCTGCGCGCCGAGCGCCTGGTAATGAGCCAGGACCGCATTGACCACCTGCAAGCCAGCGCCATGGGGCCGGACGGCGTGCATCCGTCTGGCGTGACCGTCACCCTGAAAGCCCGGCACTTCGTGGTCGCCGCCAGCGCCATCGGCTCCCCCGGTCTGCTGCTACGGTCGCAACTGCCAGATCCGCACCAGCGGGTCGGCAAGCGCTCGTTCATCCACCCGGTCAATGCGACCGTTGCCCGCATGTCGGCCCAGGTTGATCCGTTCTACGGCGCACCACAGTCCATCTACTCCGACGAGTTCAACTTCAAACACGGCGTAGACGGTCCCGTCGGTTACAAACTGGAAGTACCACCACTGCACCCCGCCATGGCCGCCGGCGTGGTGCCCGGCCACGGCAAAGAGCAAGCCGACAACCTAAGCCAACTTCCCCACATGCAGTCGGTTATCGCCCTGCTCCGGGACGGCTTCCATCCCGACAGCCCCGGCGGCACAGTGTCCTTGCGCAAAGATGGCAGCCCGGTGCTCGACTACCCGATCACCGACTACCTTTGGCAGGGCATCCGTGACGCCTACCTGCACATGGCGGAAATCCAGTTCGCCGCCGGCGCCGAAGCCGTCCAGGCCATGCACCTGGACTCCGACTGGTACACCAGCTGGAACCAGGCCAAAGCCGCCATCAACAACCTGCCCATGAAAACCCACCGGGCCCGATTGTTTACCGCCCACCAGATGGGTGGCTGCGGCATGGGTGCCGACGCCAAAGACTCGGTGGTTAACGGCTTTGGCGAACACCATCATGTGACCAACCTGAGCATCCACGACGCGTCCGTCTTCCCCACCAGCATCGGTGCGAACCCGCAGTTATCGGTGTATGCCTTGGCGGCAAGGAACAGCACCCGGCTGGCGCAAAAGTTGGCGGGAATTAGCGGATAAAGCAGAGCCAGGACGGAGCATCAAGGAAAGCTCAGTCCCAGGAGGTGTCGGGGAGATATGCGCGTCGTCTAACAGCGCGGATTGGGAGGCCCTGTCCGGGAATCTTGAGGGCCAGGGATGGCCCGAACGAAGCGCACAGGGATGTGCTCGTAGCGTTTCCCGGACAGGGCCTCCCAACCCGCGCCAGCTCCGAACCTGAATACCAAACTCCAAAAGCCCCGGACTACAGCACAATCCCCAATACTGATATCCTGTCGGCCATCAACAAAAGGAGCTGTGCATGCCAAAAGTCATCTACCCAGGCACCTTCGACCCCATCACCAACGGCCACACCGACCTGATCGAACGCGCCGGCCGCATGTTCGACGAAATCGTCGTCGCCGTCGCCTACAACCCGAAAAAGCAGCCCTTGCTCAACCTCGAAGAACGCTGCGACCTCGTCCGCAAAGCCACCGCACACCTGCCCAATGTCAGCGTTACCGGTTTCAGCAACCTGCTGGCCGACTTCGTCAGAGAACAGAACGCCACCGTCATACTGCGAGGACTGCGCGCCGTCTCCGACTTCGAGTACGAATTCCAGCTCGCCGACATGAACCGCCGACTGGCGCCGGAAATCGAAAGCGTGTTCCTGACACCATCCAACCACCTGTCCTACATCTCGTCTACGCTGATCCGGGAAATTGCCTCCCTGGGCGGCGACGTCTCCGAATTCGTCGATCCCGCCGTAGCAGAAGCCCTGACTCAGAAATTCCGTAACTGAGGAGCGTTAAAGCAGCGGTGGCAACGGAAACTCAATCCCGTTGATATCCAGCGTCAGGTTCTCCATGCGGCCGGTCAACGCCAATTGACCGCCGCGCTCAACCAGCAAGCCCTGCTTGATCAGCGGGGCCACCTGCATCCGAACGTCAGGGTAGTTCTCAGCCAGAGCCAACGGCATGCTGAAATCCAGTGAGCCCGTCAATTGTTGCATCACCATCAGCATATTGGCGCGCTCGCTGTCGGACAACGCCGGATGCGAGATATCCAGACTGCCCTGGACCGAACCTTCCGGTGTCGCCAGGCTCAGCTCCCGGATACCCGCTGAAAACCCAGCAGCCGCCAGTCCTCGCACAGACTCATTGAACCGCTGCATCAGCGCCATTTGCTGCTCGAACGCCGCCTGGGGACTTAACCCGGCAGGCGGCGCCAGCAGTTGCATGTCCGCCATGACCGAGCTGAACGCATTCCAGCTGGCCACATCGAGACCATCCACCGCCACTTCCATCCGATGAGGACCGAAAGCATCATCCTGAAAAGACACTTGATCAAGCCCCAGCGAAATCGTTGAATCCAGGCGCTCTCCGGTGCGATCGGCCTTACTGTGACTGCTCAACGATAATCCGGTCATGCTCAAAGGGGGAGCCTGATGGCCCTGCACCGTTAACGAGTCTACGGTCACAGTACCGGAACCCGTCCAGATATCACCCGACAACCAGGCCAGACTTTGTTCCAGCTGGATGTTCTCGACCGTCACATTCATCGCGGGCCCAACCAGAACCACCGCCGGCCAGACCAGCAACATATCGGCCTTCTCACCAAGCCTTCCAATCTGAAGCCTTGCCAGGCCGCCGCTGCTGCGGATGGAGCCGCCGCTCGCCGGATGATCGAACTGGATCAACGGCGCCTGTAGTTCAAGCGTTGCCGATCCCCATACCCGGGTTTCCAGCGTCAGCTTGGGCTCGGTTTCCGGAAACCAATCGGCACCCGATGGCTGCCAGCCTTCGGTCGGCCTGAAATCCAGAAAACTACCGGTCACACCGTGGGACACCTGAACCTGGAAATCCATCCGATTACTCTGGCCTGTGGCCGGGTCCAGCAGGGTAACGGTACCCGACACCTCGGAGCCAAGCAGGCCACGCTTGTACTGGCCGGTTTCCATACGCAGGAAAGGTTGGGCGCCGTTCAATTCCCGAGTTGCTTCCAGCCAGTGCTGTTCCGTCAGATACCCCACCCCCCAGGGTGCTACGCCAGCCACTACTAACACCGCCGCACCGGCAATGGTCCATCTTCTAAGGTTCAAGATTACTGTCCTTTATTCAATGATTGGCTACCGGATAACACACGGCGAATTAATTCAGTTTGGCGGTTAACCGGTCCAGAAGCACCAGCTGTGAAGCCATTCGCTCTTCGCCTTCTTCGGGCTGGTTCTGCAGATAACTGCCATCCGGCTGCAACACCCAGGACTGGCAGTTATCGGCAAGATAGGCGTCCAGATCGTCCCGCAAGCGTGCCAGCAAGGCCGGATCTTCAATGGGAAACGCCGTTTCTATCCGGCTCAGCAGGTTTCGCTCCATGCCATCCGCGCTCGAACAATACACGTCCGGATGGCCGTTGTTATCGAAATAATAAACCCGGGTATGCTCAAGAAAACGCCCGATAATCGACCGCACCCGAATGTTTTCAGACAATCCGGGCACCCCCGGTCGCAGGCAGCAAATGCCCCGGATGATCAGATCGACTTTCACCCCGGCCTGGGACGCACGATACAGCGCCTTGATCATTTGAGGTTCGGTCAGCGCATTGAACTTGAAGATAATATACCCCTGCTTACCGTGACTGGTCTCACGCTCGATCAGACTGATCAAGCGGTTGTGCAGGGTGAAAGGCGCGTGGAACAGCTTTTTAATCTTCAGCGCCTTACCCATGCCCGTCAACTGCTGGAACAGCTTGTTGACGTCATCGCCGATCGACTCGTCACAGGTCATGAAACTGTAGTCGGTATACAACCGGGCGTTGCCGGCATGGTAGTTGCCGGTACCCAGATGCACATAACGGCGCAAGCGGCCTTCTTCACGGCGCACAATCAGAATCATCTTGGCGTGGGTCTTGTAGCCCACCACGCCGTACACCACGATCACACCGGCTTCCTGCAGCCGGCTGGCCAGCTCCAGGTTCTCGGCCTCACTGAACCGCGCCCGCAGCTCGATCACCGCCGTCACTTCCTTGCCGCGACGGGCAGCATCGGCCAGTGCTTCGACGATTTCAGAATCGGCACCAGTGCGATACAGGGTCTGGCGGATGGCCAGCACCTGGGGATCTTTCGCCGCCTGACGTAACAGATCCACCACCGGGCTGAAGTTTTCGTAGGGATGCAACAACAGCAGAGGGCGCTTGCGGATGGCATCGAACATGGATTCCTTGCTGCGAATCTGGCGCGGAATCGACGGTGAAAAGCTGGAATAGGTCAGATCCGGGCGGTCTACCAGACTGCCCACCGCCAGCAACCGGGTCAGGTTGACCGGGCCATGCACCTGGTACAGATCCCGCTCAGTCAGACCAAACTCCCGCAGCAGGAAGTGCATCAACTCTTCCGGACAATTGTCGGCGACCTCCAGGCGCACACCATCACCAAACCGCCGGCTCAGCAGCTCACCCCGCAGCGCGGAGGCCAGGTCGACCAGGTCGTCCTCCAGCTCAAGGTCGGCGTTACGGGTCAACCGGAACTGATAACAACCTTTAACCTCCATGCCCGGGAACAGCTCATCCGCGTGGGCGTGGATCATCGATGACAAAAACACGAGATTGTCGCCACCGTCACACACCTCATCCGGCAGCCGCACCAGGCGCGGCAACGACCGTGGCGCAGGCACAATGGCCATGCCGGTTTCCCGGCCGAAGGCATCCTTACCGTCGAGCTCGACGATAAAGTTCAGGCTCTTGTTGACCAGCCGCGGGAATGGATGCGATGGATCCAGTCCAATCGGGCTGACCACCGGCAGAATTTCTTCATCAAAGTACTTGCGCACCCACTCGGCCTGAGCCGGTGTCCACTCCCGGCGCCGGACAAAGTGGATATTCTCCCGCTCCAGCTCGGGAATCAGTACGTTATTGAGGATATCGTACTGTTCATGAATGTACTCGTGTGCCACCCGACTGATTTCCGCCAGCACCTGCTCGTGCAGCATGCCATCGACACCCACGGTTTCACGGCCATATTTGATCTGCTGGCGCAGTCCCGCAACCCGAATTTCGAAAAACTCATCCATATTGCTGCTGAAGATGCAGGAAAAGATCAAGCGGTTAATCAGCGGGTGCGTGGTGTCCAGCGACTGCTTCAATACTCGGTAGTTGAACTGCAACTGGCTCAGTTCCCGATTGAAAAAGTTCTCACTGGCGTCCAGGTTGATCTCCTCACCGACCGGCGGTACCTCTACCGGCGCGGGCACGCTGTGATCATCGCTTACTGCAGACTGTACGGTCTCGGTCGTCATTACTCATTACATCCATGGTTGGTGCGGGTTCTTTGGGTCCCGTCTAGGCCCGCGCGCGATCTTTCAACAGTCTCGCTGCACGAACCGCAAAATAGGTCAAAATGCCATCGGCGCCTGCCCGGCGCATGGCCATCAGGCTTTCCATCATCACTGCATCGCCATCCAGCCAGCCATTCTGGGCCGCTGCCATGTGCATCGCGTATTCGCCACTGACCTGGTAGACAAAGGTCGGCACCTGTAGTTCGGTTTTGACCCGATACACAATGTCCAGATACGGCATACCGGGTTTGATCATCACCATGTCGGCACCTTCAGCCAGGTCCATCGCCACCTCGTGGATGGCCTCGTCGCTGTTGGCCGGGTCCATCTGGTAAGTGGACTTGTTGCTCTTGCCCAGATTGGCAGCGGAGCCCACTGCGTCCCGGAACGGGCCGTAATAGCTGGAGGCATACTTGGCAGAGTAGGCCAGAATTCGGGTATTCACATAACCGGCACCCTCCAGGGCGTCCCGAATGGCGGCTACCCGGCCATCCATCATATCGGACGGTGCTACTACATCGGCGCCGGCATCGGCATGGGACAGCGCCTGGTTAACCAATGCTTCTACCGTTACGTCATTCAGCACATAACCATCATTGTCGATGATGCCGTCCTGGCCGTGGGTGGTAAACGGATCCAGCGCAACGTCGGTAATCACACCCAGCTCCGGATAGGCCTTCTTGAGCGCCCGGACCGCGCGCTGGGCCAGCCCGTCAGAATCCCAGGCCCCGGAACCGGAGAGGTTCTTGTGCTCTGCGGGCACCACCGGAAACAGTGCTACCGCAGGAATGCCCAGCTCCACCAGCTCCGCCGCCTGTGCCACCAACAAATCAATACTCAGCCGCTCAACGCCTGGCATGGAGGGTACTGCCTCTCGTTGCTCTTCGCCCTCAAGCACAAAAACCGGGTAGATCAGGTTATCCGGTGTTAGCTGGTTCTCCCGGACCAGGCGGCGAGAAAATTCACTGGCACGATTGCGACGCAAACGGCTAGACGGATAAGCTCTGCAAGAGAGCGGCGGGCGCGACTTTGGCACGAATTACCTCCTGAACATGGATGGCATTGGATAGTAATGACATCATACACCCCAGAACTTCGCCATTGCAGGTCGGTCTGGGCCGAGTGTGCGGTTGGTTGATGACGAACAGGTGACAAAAACGGGCGATTTGGCACAAACCGCCCATAAAGGAAGGGAATTCGTTGGCAGAAACTCACATGGAACGATTGTTGAACCCGACCTCCACCTTGCGAGGAGAATCGGAGCGTAGCGATGTGTCCAACTCCTGTATTCTGCCCCCGCCCTGCAAAAAGGCTTCGATGTCTGACTGCAACTGGGCTCTTACCCTCGCCCGGCTGGCAATCGAATGGTTGTCAACACCGTCGCCACTCCAGTTACTGCCGGACTGCTCCAGATTGCTCTCGTCGAATTCACTCATGCTGTTTTCTCCATCAACGAAAACAAAAATTCAGGTGTTGCATAAACCCGATCGGGCAACACCTCGTATCGACCGCCAGCCGCCTGCAGGCCCGTCTTGGCGTCTTTATAATCCGGTTTTCGTGACGACGCTATTTCCTGACAAACCTTTTTTTGTAACTTTTTGTAAATAGACTTAAGTGCTTGATTTTATGAACGCATAAAGAGGCTTCACAAAGCCAGATAAATTGACACAAAGAATGAATAATGATTCACTACTTGCCAAGGAGCCAGCATGGCTTATCGCGAAACAGAAAAGATGCGGCAGCGCAAAGCCGAGGCGCGCAACAAGATCATCGAGAGCACCTGGGAGTGCGTCGCAGAAGGCGGCTTTCGAAGCGCCAGAGTAACTCGCATCGCGGGGCTGGCAGGCGTAGCGACTGGCACCCTCTATCGCCACTTTGAATCCCGAGAGGATCTGTTTGCCGAGATCTTCCGGCTGGCGACACAGCGCGAAGTTGACAAGGTCGCCGAGGCCTTGTCCGTGCCGGGCAGTGCCGTTGAGAGACTCGATAGCGCCTTGCGGAAATTTGCACAGCGGGCGCTCAAAGGTCCCATGAAAGCCTGGGCCCTGATTGCAGAACCGGTCGACCCCAAAGTTGAAGAAGAACGACTGGTTTATCGAAAAGCGTACGCCAGCCTGTTTGAGCAGGCGATCCGGGACGGCATAGCGGAAGGCTGCCTTCCGGAACAGAACCCCCGACTAAGCAGCACCTGCCTGGTTGGAGCCATATCAGAATCCCTGGTGGGGCCGCTGTCGCCAACACAGACAGCCGCCGCTCCGGGCACTGACAACCATCAAGATGAACTGGTCAATGCCATCGTCTGCTTTTGCATCCGGGGGTTGACCGACTCCAGGAGCTAATCATGACCAGCCCGCAACTCAGCAATCCTTCAGCCACCAAACAACGGCCGAAGGACGACCGCTACCTGTCTGCAACCCATGAGGTAATCAACCAGCCCCGTCCGCTGGAAGACTACAATCTCTACCAACAGGACACGGCACTGCAAGAGGCAGTCATCCGGGAAGGTGCCGGTCATGCCCAGGACGACCTGAGCCAATTCGGGGCCTGGGCCGGCCGGGCCGACACCATCGAACTGGGCAACCTGGCCAACGCCAACAAGCCCAGCTTCCGCACCCACGACCGCTACGGCCACCGGGTCGATGAAGTCAGCTTCCACCCTGCTTATCATGAACTGATGCGCGTAGCTCTGGAAAACGGCCTGCACAGCTCACCCTGGACCAATCCGGGGCCCGGGGCCCACGTAGCCCGGGCCGCCAAATACTACCTGCACTCCCAGGTTGAAGCTGCCCACTGCTGCCCGATCACCATGACCTTTGCCGCCATCCCGTCGATTCAGAACCAGCCAGACCTGGCCAAACTCTGGGCCCCGAAAATCCTGGCCAACGAATACGACAGCCGCAACCTGCCAGACACCGACAAAACCTCCGTCACCATCGGCATGGCCATGACCGAAAAACAGGGTGGCAGTGACGTACGCGCCAACACCACCCGCGCCTACGCCGTCGGCCAGGAAGGCCCGGGCCAGCCTTACGAACTGGTAGGCCACAAATGGTTTGTCTCTGCCCCCATGTGCGACGCCTTCCTGGTCCTGGCCCAGACCACCAGTGGCCTGTCCTGCTTCCTGATGCCACGGTGGCGCCCGGACGGCACCAAGAACCCCTGGCAAGTGCAGCAACTCAAAAACAAAATGGGCAACGTCGCCAACGCCTCCAGCGAAGTGGAAATCCGCGGCGCCCTGGCCTGGATGGTCGGCGAAGAAGGCCGCGGCGTACCCACCATCATCGAAATGGTCGCCATGACCCGCTTCGACTGCATGATCGGCAGCACCGCCGGCATGCGCCAGGCTGTCGCCCAGGCCACCCACCACAGCCACAACCGCAGCGCCTTTGGCGCAAAACTCAGCGACCAGCCGCTGATGCAGAACGTCCTGGCCGACCTGATCATTGAAAACGAAGCCGCCCTTGCCTACACCCTGCGCGTAGCCCGGGCCATGGACAACCAGAACAACGAACACGAACGCCTGCTCGCACGTCTGGCTACCCCGGTCGGCAAATACTGGATCTGCAAACGCACTCCCAACCACGCTTACGAAGCCATGGAATGCATCGGCGGCAGCGGCGTGATGGAAGACTGCATCATGCCCCGGCTGTTCCGGGAATCCCCGGTCAACGCCATCTGGGAAGGCAGCGGCAACGTCCAGTGCCTGGACACCCTGCGCGCCATCCACAAAGAGCCCGAAACCCTCGACGCCTTCTTCAAAGAAGCCGCCGAAGCCCGCGGCAGCGACCGCCACTTCGACCAGTTCCTGGCGCAACTGCAAACCGACTTCGCCGACCTCAGCGACGTCCAGTACCGCGCCCGCAACCTGGTTGACCGCCTGGCCCTCGCCATGCAAGGCTCGTTGCTGCTGCGCTCTGGCGACAAACACGTCGCTGACGCCTTCTGCGCCTCCCGCCTGCAAGCCAGCGGCGGCATGAACTACGGCAATCTGCCCTCCGGCACCAACCCGACGGCGATTATCAAACGGGCAACGCCTGTAGTAGGCTAGGGAAAACGCGGTCAGCCTGGCCCGACAACGAATGACGGCAGACTGACGAGACTCCCCTTGCAAAGTTTGCGAACCGGCGAGGGATGGCCGTCCAAAACTGTGCGGAGCCATGGATGGCGGAGCTCAAGCGTCACAGGGAAGTGCCGCAAGGAGCGTGTTTTGGACGGCCATCCCTCGCCGGTTCCTACACCCGAAAGTCGGACCTAACATGCCAGAATCCCTGAGAAAACTGCTCAAAGAAGGCAAAAATCCGCAACCGCATCAGGACATCACCCCCCACGTAGGCGTCCTCACCCTGCACTTCCAGCTCTACGGCTGTGAAGACCTCAAGGCCAAACGTAAAGCCTTCACCGCCATGAAAGCCATCTGGGGCAAAGAACCGGACCTGGCCGTCAGCGAAACCGCCGACCACGAAGCACTGGACTGCGCCACCTGGACCATCGCCGCCCTCGGCGCCAGCGCCCAGCAGATTACCCAGCGCCTCGACCAGGTCGAAAAAGACATCCAGGAGCGCATCGACGCCGCCATCCTCGACGTCCACCGCGAAATCCTCTGACCCGACACAACAGCCGCCAACAACCAACATCCCCGGGGCATAGCGTCATTCCGGTTCAGGCCTTATACTACGCCCCCTCAGGGAATACATGACCTGCCCAC
>NZ_JACUUB010000015.1 GCF_014859525.1 Marinobacter sp. | reverse complement strand
GTTGTCCGTGGCTATTGATGCTTACTTCTTACCGGCGCGCTTACGCTCGTTCTCGGTCAGCAGCTTCTTGCGCAGACGGATCGACTTGGGCGTCACCTCTACCAGCTCGTCGTCATCAATAAACTCAAGGGCCTGCTCCAGCGTGAACTTGATAGGCGGCACCAGAGCGATCACTTCGTCTTTACCGGAGGCGCGCATGTTGTCCAGCTTCTTGCCCTTGGTCGGGTTAACCACCAGATCGTTGTCGCGGCTGTGAATACCGCACAACTGGCCTTCGTAGATTTCCTGACCCGGATCCAGGAACAGCTTGCCCCGGCTCTGCAGGGTTTCCAGCGAGTAGGTCAGTGCGGTGCCGGTGGCCATGGAGACAATGACACCATTCTGGCGGCTGGTGACATCACCGAGCTTGATCGGGCCGTAATGGCTGAAGGTCGAGGTCAGGATGCCGGTACCGGAAGTCATGGTCAGGAAGGTATTACGGAAACCGATCAGACCACGGGCCGGTATGGTGTATTCCAGGCGCATACGGCCCTTGCCATCGGGGATCATGTTGGTCATGTCGCCGCGGCGCAGACCCATTTGTTCCATGATCGGGCCCTGGTGCTGCTCTTCGATGTCTACGATCACGTTCTCGTACGGCTCTTGTTTGACGCCGTCAACTTCCTTGATCACCACTACCGGACGGCCTACAGCCAGCTCGAAGTTTTCGCGCCGCATGTTCTCGATCAATACCGACAGGTGCAGCTCGCCCCGGCCGGAGACCTTGAACTTATCGGCAGACTCGCCTTCTTCAACACGCAGTGCCACGTTGTGCAGCAGTTCTTTTTCCAGGCGTTCTTTGATATTGCGGCTCGTGACATACTTGCCTTCTTTACCGGCGAACGGCGAATCGTTGACCTGGAAGGTCATGGAAACGGTCGGCTCGTCTACGGTCAGCGGCGGCAGTGCTTCAACATTACCCGGATCACACAGGGTGTCAGAGATGAACAGCTGGTCCAGACCACTCACGCACACAATGTCGCCCGCCTGGGCTTCTTCCACTTCCACACGCTGCAGCCCGGAGTGGCCCATGATCTTCAGGATACGGCCGTTGCGCTTCTTGCCGTCGGCGCCGATGGCGGCGACCGGAGTGTTGGTCTTTACCTTGCCGCGAGCGATACGGCCAATACCGATTACACCCAGAAAGCTGTTGTAGTCGAGCTGGGAAATCTGCATCTGGAACGGGCCGTCCATATCCACGTCCGGCGCTGGCACGTGATCCACGATGGCCTGGAACACGGCATCCATGTTGTCTTGCAGGTCTTCATGGTCCATGCCGGCAATGCCGTTCAGGGCACTGGCGAACACAATCGGAAAATCCAGCTGCTCGTCGGTGGCACCCAGGTTGTCGAACAGATCAAACACCTGATCCACGACCCAGTCCGGGCGAGCACCCGGCCGGTCAATCTTGTTGACCACAACGATCGGGCGCAAGCCGGCTGCGAAGGCTTTCTGGGTCACAAAGCGGGTTTGCGGCATCGGGCCGTCGATGGAATCAACCACCAGCAGCACACTGTCTACCATGCTCATGACTCGCTCGACTTCGCCACCGAAATCGGCGTGCCCCGGGGTGTCTACGATGTTGATGTCGTAGTCTTTCCATTTCAGCGCCGTGTTCTTGGCCAGAATGGTAATGCCACGCTCTTTTTCCTGATCGTTGGAGTCCATAACGCGCTCGCTCTCGAGCTCTTTACGGTCCAAGGTACCGGACTGGCGCAGCAACTGGTCTACCAGGGTAGTCTTACCGTGGTCTACGTGGGCAATGATGGCGACGTTTCTTAGCTTATCAATCACAAAAGGTATCCTGAAAAATTTGGCGGGGCGCAGTATATCGAAAAGTCCATGACGATAATATGAAGAATAGTGCCTAATATGTAACCAACTCCAACAATGCACCGTTATCAGGCAGCCAGACAAACAATGCACCAAAGCAGTGCGTAAATGACGGCCGCTGATGGGCGTCAAGCTGCACCACGGTGCGCCAGAGTTGCCCGAAAGCCCCACGGCTGCGCTGTTCTGGCGCAAAGCAAGAAAACTGGCAAGCTGTTTGCTTAGTTGTTTGCAGCCGTAATTGAAAGGTAAGGGACATCAGCTTCTGCTAAGCTGCCCTGACCTGCAAAAAGATCGGGCCTCGGTACACTGAACGATCCGGCATAACGAACATGTAATCACTACGGAGCACGCACAATGTCCAAGACAGTTGATTTGATCAAAGAACACGAAGTCAAATGGGTAGACCTGCGCTTCACCGACAGCCGTGGTAAAGAGCAGCACGTGACACTGCCAGCCACCGAGGTGGACGAAGACTTTTTCGCTGACGGCAAAATGTTCGACGGCTCCTCTATTTCCGGCTGGAAAGGCATCAACGAATCCGACATGATCCTGATGCCCGATGACGAAACCGTGGTTCTGGATCCGTTCACTGAAGAAACCACCGTTAACATCACCTGCGACATCGTAGAGCCTTCTACCATGCAAGGTTATGAGCGTGACCCCCGCTCTGTCGCCCGTCGCGCAGAAGAATACCTGAAGTCGACCGGCATCGCCGACGGCGCCCTGTTTGGCCCGGAGCCTGAGTTCTTTGTGTTCGATTCCGTTAAATGGAATGTCGACATGCAAGGCTCTTCTTACCACATCCACTCTGAAGAAGCTGCCTGGGTATCCGGCGAAGACTTCGATCGCAACAATATCGGCCACCGCCCGGGCGTTAAAGGCGGCTACTTCCCGGTTCCACCGGTAGACAGCCTGCACGACCTGCGTGGTGCCATGTGTGCGGCCATGGAGTCTATGGGCCTGGTCATCGAAGTACACCATCACGAAGTGGGCACCGCTGGCCAGTGTGAAATCGGCGTTGGCGCCAACACCCTGACCCGCAAGGCGGACGAAGTACAGATCCTCAAGTACTGTGTACACAATGTGGCTCATGCCTACGGCAAGACAGCCACCTTTATGCCCAAGCCGGTCGTGGGTGACAACGGCTCTGGTATGCACGTGCACATGTCTTTGAGCAAAGATGGCAAAAACCTGTTCGCAGGAGACAGCTATGCTGGCCTGAGCGAAGAAGCCATTTACTTCATCGGCGGCATCATCAAGCACGCAAAAGCCGTCAATGCTTTCACCAACCCGTCCACCAACAGCTATAAGCGTCTGGTACCGGGTTTTGAAGCACCGGTTATGCTGGCTTACTCTGCCCGTAACCGCTCCGCGTCTATCCGTATTCCTTACGTGAACAGCCCTAAGGCGCGTCGTATCGAAGCACGCTTCCCTGATCCGGCAGCCAACCCGTACCTGGCCTTCTCTGCACTGATGATGGCCGGCCTGGACGGCATTCAGAACAAGATCCACCCTGGCGACGCCATGGACAAAGATCTTTACGACCTGCCAAAAGAAGAAGCCATGCAGATTCCTCAGGTTGCAACCACTCTGTCTGAGGCTCTGGATTGCCTGCAGGCAGACCACGAGTTCCTGACCCGTGGCGGCGTATTCACGGAAGACATGATCGGCGGTTATATTGACCTGAAGCGTGGCGAAGTAGAGCGCCTGAACATGACCACGCACCCGGTTGAGTTCGAACTGTACTACTCCTGCTAAGCTGACGCACCAAATAGGTGCAAAATGCCGCAGACTGAAAGCCCCGCCTTGTGCGGGGTTTTTTGTGGTCATCATCTCAAAACGGAATCTCTACCCCACGCTCTTAACGATATGTAACCAAGGGATCGCCCCTGACCGTTGAAATGCCAGAGGCGGCCACCGATAATCGAGACAGTCCATTACCTCAGGTCATTGCCATGAAAGCACCACTCACTCTCGCTACCGGATTGTTACTGCTGGTGTCTGCCGCCGCTCATGCGGAGGTATACCGCCATGTGGATGCCCAGGGAAACGTGACGTTTTCCGATGAGCCGATGCAGGGTGGCGAAGAGATTCAGGTAAAGCCTGTGACCACGGTTACCCTGCCCAAACCCGAAGCCGTCATGCAAACCGACCGACTGCTGGAAGAGGTCGAGCGGGAAGGCGCTGCTTATGAAAGCGTTGCTCTGGTCTATCCGGAGAACGATCAGGCCTTCCATAGCGGCAACGGTGACGTCACCTTCCAGGTACGCAGTACGCCGGGGTTACGCCGGGGCCATCGATACGAAGTCACGCTCGACGGCCAACCTGTTGGTCAGAGCACGTCCAGCTCGATCACCGTCAATAATATTGACCGCGGCACCCATAGCGCCGGAGTTCATATCGTCGACAACGAAGGCATACAGGTGAAAAGCGGCCAACCGGTCACCTTTACCCTTCACCGCCCGTCACGTCTCAACTAATCAACAAATGAACAAATCGCACTATTTTAGTGCGCACGCACCACGATAAAGCCATACTCTGGGCAGCAAAGGGGCAAATCTCCGGCTGCCTGTAGCCCTTTCACCTCCCCCTGCACCAACCTACAGCAGCGGATCGCCCTGTCAGGCGCTCTGTGCCCACACCTTGCTCATCGTTTTGTATTCGTCAGCAAAATTGGTTCGTTTTTTGCAGAAACGAGGTAACAACCATGAGCTCAACACGGAAGCCAAGCATGTCGTTTCAACCATCCAGTACTCTGGGAAGCGGTTATAAAAGCATTCTGGACAGCCTGACCACGGCGGTACTGGTGCTGGGAAATGACCTCACCATACGTTACCTGAATCCCGCAGCTGAGAGCCTGTTTGAAACCAGCCTGACCCGAAGTCAGGGAGTGCTGCTGAACGATATGCTGATCGACTCTGAAGACGCCCTGAAGACACTTTACGCTGCCGCCGGCAATGGTCAGTCGTATACCCGACGGGAAGCCGAGTTTGCGCTGTTGAGTGGCTCTCGCCTGACCGTGGATTATTCTGTCACCCCCATCAGCCAGCCCCCCGCCGAGCTGTTGATCGAAATCCAGCCCAGAGACCGGCTTATTCGCATCAGCCGTGAAGAAGACATCATCTCCCAGCAGGAAACCACTCGTATTCTGGTGCGGGGCATGGCCCATGAAATCAAGAATCCCCTTGGCGGCATTCGTGGCGCAGCCCAACTTCTGGACCGGGAACTGAGTACCGAGGATCAGCGCGAATACACCCGCGTGATCATTGATGAAGCAGACCGCCTGCGCAGCCTGGTTGATCGTATGCTGGGGCCGAACAAAGCACCCAAAATTGCGACCACCAACATTCACGAAATCCTGGAGCGGGTTCGCACGCTGGTTGAGGCAGAAAGCAGGGGCCGAGTGCGTCTGCGCAGAGACTACGACCCCAGTATTCCGGAATTTCCAGGCGACAAAGAACAGCTGATTCAGGCCTTTTTGAACATTGCCCGCAACGCCATGGAAGCCGCCTTCGAGAACGAAAGCAGTCAGAGTTCCGGTGTAACACCTACGATTACCTTCCGCACCCGGGCCTTGCGACAATTTACCATCGGCCACCGGCGTCACCGCCTGGCCTGCCGCGTAGACATCATCGACAACGGCCCCGGCATACCGGCGGATCTGCTGCAGAATATTTTCTACCCCATGATCAGTGGCCGGGCCTCTGGCACCGGCCTTGGCCTTTCCATTACTCAAAGCATCATCGGCCAGCACCGCGGGCTGGTTGAATGTGACAGCGAGCCAGGAAGAACCGACTTCATCATCTTCCTGCCTCTGGAGGACAGCAAATGACCCAACCGGCGAATGTCTGGATAATTGACGACGACAAAAGCATCCGATGGGTGCTCGAACGGGCTCTGAACCAGGCCGGCATGCAACCACGGGTGTTCGACAGCGGTGAAAGCATCATGATGCGGCTGGAGCACGAACAGCCCGATGCCATTGTCAGCGACATTCGTATGCCAGGTGTGGATGGCATTACGTTGCTGGCCCAGATTGTAGATAAGCATCCGGATGTGCCGGTGATCATCATGACCGCCCATTCCGATCTGGAAAGCGCCGTTACCAGTTACCAGACCGGCGCCTTCGAATACCTGCCCAAACCCTTTGATGTAGACGATGCCGTGGCTCTGGTCAAACGAGCGGTCGCCCACAGCCACGAGAAACGCGCCGCCAGCGAGCCCCAGCCCGACAGCACCCAGCGCAACACCGAGATCATCGGTGAGGCGCCGGCCATGCAGGAGGTGTTCCGGGCCATCGGCCGGTTGTCACACTCCAACATCACCGTGCTGATCAACGGTGAAAGCGGCACCGGCAAAGAGCTGGTGGCCCAGGCCCTGCACAACCACAGCCCGCGGGCCCGCAACCCGTTCATTGCTTTGAACATGGCGGCGATTCCGAAAGACCTGATTGAATCCGAACTGTTCGGCCACGAGAAAGGCTCCTTCACCGGTGCCGGCGCTGCCCGCCAGGGTCGGTTTGAGCAAGCCAACAGCGGCACCCTGTTTCTGGATGAGATCGGCGACATGCCCGCCGACACCCAAACCCGGCTGTTGCGGGTGCTGGCAGATGGCGAATTCTATCGCGTAGGCGGCACCACGCCCATTAAAGTGGACGTCCGGATCATCGCCGCCACGCACCAGGATCTCGAAAAACTGGTGCTAGCCGGCAACTTTCGGGAAGACCTTTTCCACCGCCTGAACGTTATCCGTGTGCACCTGCCCAAGTTGGCCGAACGCCGGGAAGACATTCCCCGCCTGATGCAGCACTTCCTGAAGCGGGCGGCTAAAGAGCTGTCCGTCGAGCCAAAACTGCTGCGCGATGATGCCGAGGAATACCTCACCACCCTGTCCTGGCCAGGCAACGTACGCCAGCTGGAAAACACCTGCCGCTGGCTGACAGTGATGGCCAGTGGCCGCGAAATTCATGTAGACGATCTGCCGCCGGAGCTGCTGCACCAGGCTGAAACCGAAAACGCCAGCACCGGACACACCTGGCAGGAAGGCTTGAAAAACTGGACCGAACAAGAGCTGAAACGGGGCAAGAAAGGCATACTCGACACCGCCATACCGGAGTTCGAGAAAATCATGATCGAGACGGCCCTGAAACACACCGGCGGCCGCCGACGGGATGCCTCTATTTTGTTGGGCTGGGGCCGGAACACCTTAACGCGGAAAATCAATGAGTTGAAGATTGACTCGGAAGAAGACCTGGACGACTGAGCCTCACCCCACCGGCGTCTATTGCCGGGAGCGAATCTGCACCAGTCCGGCGTCGATGGCAAAAAACACCAGTTTGGCCATCGACTCAATGCCGAGACTGTTCTTGATGGCGGTGACGGTGTTGGCCACGGTCTTCTTTTCAATAGCCAATGCCTGGGCAATCTCATCGTTACTGAAGCCCCGGGCAAGCATGGAAAACACCTCGAACTGGCGACGGGTCAGATTCTGCAATCGTGAGAATTCCGAACTCCGATCGTTGAAAGAGGTCCGCATAATCAGATCGTACTCCACGAACACCTGCCCTTCTGCCACCCGTTTGACCGCTTTAATCAAGGTATCGGTATCACAGGACTTGGTGATATAGCCCATGGCACCGACCTGAAGCGCCCTTTTCACCACGGGTACCTCGTTGTGCATGCTGAAAAACAGTATTTTGGCGTCTTCCTGGCCCTCCAGGATGCGGGCCGCCGCCTCGATACCACTGATCCCCGGCAAACCCACGTCCATGATGATCAGGTCCGGCTGGTGCGTTCGAGAGTGCTCGACCGCCTCTTCACCGGAGGTGGCTTCGATCACCTCACAGGGGTCCAGCGCCATCGACAACAGGCTTACATATCCCTGGCGCACCACAGCGTGATCATCAGTAATGAGAATTTTCATGTAAGACTCTATTAGGTTATTGCGGACCGAGCCGTGCCAGATTATCACATTGCACTGATGGCAGAGCGACATCGTCACAGACGCAAAAAAACTCCGGCTGCCAGGCAACCGAAGCGTAACGCAATGAAAAATGCCGGGGAAGGAAGAAACCCCGGCCAAGAGACATGACTAACCGAGGGTCACATCAAAACTTCACAGTGGCACCGGCAACCACGGTGCGGGCTGCACCCGGGCGAATACCATCCTGAACATCGGAAATGTACAGCTTGTCGGACAGATTGCGCCCTTGCACCCACAGCGTAGCATTCGTTGTGGTCGGCAACCGGTAGCTTGCCCGCGCCGAGAACAGTGTCCTGCTGGACACCTTGCCGGCATCGCCGCCTGCCGTCAGCTCGCGGGTATTCTCGATGTCGCTGTAGAACGACCCCAAATGACTGACCGTGCCGCTCAGATGCCACCCGGCAATGTGATCCACACCGACGGTAAAGCTGCCTGCACGGGTCGGAATCTCCGGCACTCGGTTATCGTCCAGAGGACCGGTGGTGAAACGGGCATCGGTGTAGTTGAGAGCCGCCTCGGCGAACAGGTTGTAATCCGCCAGGTAGAAGGCCGTAGAGTCAATTCTTGCCCCCAGGTCTACGCCGGTGATCCGCGAGTCGGCTGCGTTGACGAACAGTGCATCGCCAAAGTCGTCAACATCATCCCGGATCAGAGTATTTTTGATGCGGTTATGGAAAAGGGCCGCATCCAGACTCACGCCTTTAATGGCCGTGGTTCGTACTCCGAGTTGACTGTTAACCCCCGTTTCTGGCGTCAGCGGGAAGTCATCCGAGCGGGCCGACGCCGGCGCATAACCGCGATGGATGCCGGCGTAAACTTCGGAGCTCTCAAGACCTGAGTACAACACGCTGACACCTGGCAGCCATAACGTATTAGAGTCCTTTTCGCGGACGCCCTCGTCACCGCTACCGGGCCGGAACACGGTATCTTTGTATTGATTGAAGGTTTCATAGCGCAGGCCCGGGGTAACGGTCCAGTCACCCCAGCTCATGCTGTTCTGCACATACCCGGAAACGGCCTCGGCATCGTATTCAACCAGTCGGCCGTCACGGGTATAGCCATCCTCGCCAGAAACGGCGAACAGGCGGCCACGGTTACCCTCATCAAGCTTTTCGCCTGGCAGCCCCACCGGCCGGCGATCCTCAAAGTTGTGGTTTTCATAACGTACGCCGGCCTGAATACGGTGTTCCAGCCCCAGCGCCTCAATATTGGCCCACTCCAACCGGCTCTCAACACCGAGGTTTTCGTAGCGGCGGTCACGGCCTTCCATCACACCGCCATCCGCCGGCGCCGTGCCCCGGGTCTGGAAGCGCGGGCGATCCAGGTCTGTAAAGAACACTTTACTGGAGACGCTAACGTCCTCGGTAACCTTCAGGTTATGGGTAAGGTCGTATTTGAGGTAATTGACAGAAATATTGTTGTCTTCACGCCCTTCATCAAAACGGCTTTTGTTGCGCGGAGCTTCACGGTACTCCTGCAGCGACAGGTTGTTCTCATCATAGCCATCGCTACGTTCGCGTAGATAGGTGACCGACGCCGCCAACTGGTTGCGTTCATTCACCTGCCATTCCAGCCCGGTGTAGAAGTCATCGTACTGATGCTCCTCCACATCGAAGGTGCCATCCGCTCGCTTGCCAGTGTAGGAAAACACCATGCCCACCGCGCCTTCGGTGCGGCGGTGATGGATGTGCTGTTGCACGGTGTCCTGGTTGCCGACGCCCACTTCAATCACGGTTTCCGGCACTAGCGTGGGTTTCAGGTTACGGAAGTTGATAATGCCGTGATTGTTCAGCGGACCATGCACGATCTGACCCGCACCTTTGTATACTTCCACTTGCTCCAGACGCTCAAGCGGCGGCGTGTAGTGGGCACCGGAATCGAGGTAAGCGCTGTTGTTGATAGGCGTGCCGTCTTCAAGCAACAGCACCTTCCGTGAGCGCCGAGGCGGTGCGCCGCGAACACCGATGCCCGAGCGCAGGCCCAAGGCATCATCATCGATGGTCCGGACACCGGGCACAAAGTCCAGGGCATCGTGAAGGCTGTAGGGTTTGTAGATATCAATCTGATCGCGATTCAGGACACTGGCCGCACCGGGCATGCCTTCAACCGATGTGGGCACCAGGCTTCGCACATCCAATGCCGGCAAATACACCATGTCGTCGGCCTGCTGGGCTGCAACGATACCCGGCAGGGAAGCCAGCAGCGTGTAGCGAACAGCACGGATAATAGGTTTCAACGTCAAGCTCATCAGGTTTTCCTCGCAACACGGGTTCTTATTACTGTTGCATTAACCTTAGAGGCCTGACGCTCGGCCTTGAACTGAACCATGGGCGCTGAAGAGGGCTACTTTGGGTCAGGACATTTTCCCGGATGGCGCCGCTATCGCTGCAGAGTGAAGGCCACGGGTAGTGTTACCGTCAGGGAACTTTGGCCCAGATGGGCGGGAATGACCGGTAGCGGCGCTGCTCGCGCAAGCATCTGCCGGACCTCATCGTCCAGGGGGCGAAAACCACTGCTGTCGGTAATCTGGACACCGTTCACCCGCCCACCTTCGCTGACCGTGAAGGTAACCGTAACCACTCCCTCGCGCCGCATACGCCGGGCTGAATCCGGGTAGCGTTTGTACCGGTTCAAATGCCCCAGCAAATCCTGCAAGTAGCGATTTTCCTCCGCTACCGAGCCCCCGGTATCGGACTCCCGGGCGGACGCTTCATTGGCCGCTTCGGCCTGGACAGTCTCAGTGGCTTGAGATGGCGACGGATCGGACACCGGAGACTGCGTCAACTCGGGGTTTGAGGGGGGAGCCGGTTCTGGCTCAGGTGTTGGTTCCGGTTCAGGAGCTGGTTCTGGCTCAGGCGTTGGCACCGGTTCTGGCAAGGTCGCCGGCTCCGGCTCGGGTTGAACCTCGGGCTCTGGTACCGGTGTCTCCGGTTCGGGAGCAGGCACAGGGTCAGGCTCGGGAACCGGCTCAGGCTCCTCCGCATCGGCCGGGTTGCCCGGCACGGCAAAGTCTGCGGCCGCCAGGCTGACAAAGATCCCGCCCTCGCCCTCATCGGCCGCCAGCTCCTGTGTCTGCCTTTGCATCAGGGCATTCTGTAACGCACTGAACGCCCAGACGTGAAACAGCACGGCGCACAACACCCCAGCCAGCAAAAAACGACGCTTGAGCCTCACCGGACACCCCGCCGGGTTGACAGGTGCACCGATTCCAAGCCAGCCTCCGACGCCCACGCCAGCACAGGTCGCCACTGCGCGGCGGTTAATGATTGGTCAATCTTGATCAGCAGTGAAGACTGGGACACCTCATACGCCTGGCGAGCCACCTGTGCCTTAAAGACCGTCATAAGCTGATCTTCGGTCACCGGCTCATCGTTCAGGAACATGCGGTTGTCTTCGGTGAGCAACAGCACGAAGCGCGTGCTCACCTCCGGCTGCTTCGACTCCATCGCAGGAGGCATGAAAGGCCGCCCGTCAGACGCTCTAATCTGGCCAGCCAGCATAAAAAAGATGAGCATCAGAAACACCACGTTGATCAGTGGAATCAAGTGGTCATCACCGCGATCGGACGACGTGGCCGGGCGCTTGAGCTTCATGGCGCGGCCCGCGTGTTCACCGAGACACTGCGAGCACCCAGCGCTTCGACCTGCTCAAGCAGCAAAACGACTTGCTGTATTGAGCTTACGTCTGCCGGGGTCACCATCACGTCACGGTCACCCGTCGCCAGCAACTCACGTAAGTGCTCAACCTCCACCACTCGCTGCGGCTCGCTCACCAGAAACGGGCGGCCAGCGTCATTCATTCCCAGCATGATTGGCGGCTCTCCGGTGGTTCCGGCGCTTTCGCCGGTACTGACCATCAGATCCATACTTTGCCACTGGATAAACGATGACGTCAGCATGAAGAACAGCAACAGGATAAACACCACATCGATCAGTGGCGTCAGCCCGATCAGCTTTTTCGACGATGACAACGGGCGATCAAGCTGCATGACCCTGACGCTCATCAGCATGCGCGGGCGGGTGCTCTGGCAACGGCATTTCAACCTGAGAGCCCACCGGCGAATTCCCCACCAGAGGCCCGGTGAACACGCCGGTCAACGCGTCTTCCATCTCGTCTACGATATGATCGCTTTTGCGTTCCAGGTAGCTGTGCAGCATCACCACCGGAATTGCCACAATCAGGCCTGCAGCGGTGGTTAACAGCGCCTGCCAGATACCGCCAGACAACACCGAGGGGTCCACCTGATTGCCGGCTGCCTCCATCTGCTGAAACGCCAGGATCATCCCCATCACGGTTCCTAACAGGCCTAACAACGGGCTCAGCGTCGCGATCACTTCCAGGGGTTTCAGGTAGCTTTTGAGGGATGCCACGCGATGGGCGGCCTGGCGAGCCAGCTCCTCCCGGACCAACGGCCCATCACCATGCACCATGACCGAATGCATGGCGCTGGCAACCAACGACGGAACCGGCTGGCGACTGCCTTCGAGCGCGGATTGTGCCTGCTCAGCCTCACCGGCCCGCCACAGTGACAAGCTGCCGGCAACCCGCGCCTTCGAGCGCCAGGTCGCCTGCACCAGCTGCAACCATTTGGCGACAATCAGGCTGACCGCGACACCGGAAAACACCAACAGGATCGCCACTACCGGCCCGCCAACGCCCAGCAGGTCAGCCACGGCTTGTGAAAGCAGCCCCATCTCGACCAGCGGACTCATCCAATCAGACATCGCACCACCTACTCATCGGGTAAAGATTCATTCAATGTTGATTCGAGACTGACACAACACCAAAGCCCCCTGAACCGGCTTTTAGTCGCCACCTTCAGGACTTTGGTCGTACTACCGAAAGACGGCAGGTATCCCGGATGTCATCCAGGCGTGTAAGAGGCATTTCTTTGGGGGTATCCAGGCACCATCAGCAACTTTCGACGGCACCTTTGATATTCAGTTTACAGGCACTTCGCGCCAGTAGATGATGCGGTCATTGCCGCGGTAGACACCGAAGGTGGCGGTAGCAGAGGGGTCTGTTAACGCCCCATCATTGCCCCAATCGTCTTTCAACCAATCCGGCACATCCCAGATCAGCAGGTCGGTGCCTTGGGTACCAACAGGTTCCAGGCGCAACGGCCCGGCTGCGCCCTTTTCGAAAACCCCGGAGTCTGCGAGCAGAGCATGGTGAATTTCGGCCGAATCAATATCGGTGGTCGTCCATGTGGTGCAACTGTCCGCATCATGGGTAACAAACCGTCCGCCCTCAAAAGACTCGATCCGGAACGGCATAAACAAGGCCTCCACGGTTTCTGGACCGAAAACATTGTCCATGACCAACCGGCCATAGCGGATCTCAAAAGAGGCCTCTGGTTCAAAGTTATAGGGAGCTGCCTCCGCCTCAACACCGTCGGCATCCTGAACGGATAAGATTGCAAACACCAATTCAGGCAAGAATGGCTCAATCCGCGTTACCGGGCTCTTCAGATATTGGAACTGATCATTCAGGCTGAATGAGAACAACATAAGTCCAGGCTCTTGTACGGTAAGTTCTGCCGCTTCCTGCGTGACAGAAAAAACTATCGGATCGCCGTTGATATCAGTGGCAGCAGCGTCTTCGGTGGGAGCAAGTGTTGAGACGCCGGCCACCGATAGCCTCCTGAAACCGTCAGATGTGTAGTTTCGGGTTCTGGCTCCTTGAACAGACAACGGCTCAAGCATCGCGGTGGGAGTCATCAACCAACCAAAGGGTTGCCCGGAGTAAGTGAACTGCCCAACTCCGCACGCCGCCTCAAAAACGCCAGGGTCCACCGTAACCCGGAAGCGATCAGGATAGAAGCGCCCGACCGGAGCACTCCGGCCCTGTGGCAGATCCCGCCCCAGATAAGCGCCGGGCGCCGGGCTTGTAAGGAAGCGGAATACACCCACTTCAGACTGATCTAAAGCCACCGTGGTTTCGGCATCAACGGCTCGGGCATGATCGTAACTACCCGGAGAGACAATACCGGTCTCGCCACCGGCAGGGGCCACCAACTCCGCCTGTAAAGGAATGCCCGGCAGTTCGAAGTTTGGCGTGACCGGATTACCGGCACAGAAATCCACATCGGCGTCACTCTGCCAACCTGCTGCGGTAATGGTCAGGTCAAAGGGTTCGCCTGCCTTGCGGAACAACGGGCAAGTCTCATCACCTTGGGAACAGGACGATACCGCCGAAACACAAAAGCCGGCGGGCACGCTCACAAAGCTGTCCGCGCCAGGCATAAGCAGACCAGCATCTTCGGTTGCTTCGCTGCCGCTATATAGCGCATTGAGCTGCATCTGACCGGCGTCCGGGTAGACGATATCGATCTCCGCTATACCACCCGCACCAAAATTCAGTTCCAGGTTGGTGGGAGAGGCTGCGTTGTTACCAATAGCAATCTCATCGATCTCAACCATCCTGCTGGCGGATCTTCCAGCTTCGTCCGGCGAGACGTAGGTAGACCAGAACTGCACCGTTTTGCTGACATTTTCAAATGCGGGAACACAGGCCTGGCTCTGGTCATCACGACGCACGGCGCGAATCTGAATAGGCCCCGATGGCCGATGGGATATGAGATCCGGTAATTCGAAGGCCAATCCCGAATCAACAAAGTTCAGGGTACAGTTGCCTGGTGCAAGGGGGCCGTTCCCAATCCGACAAAGCGTTTGCGATTGCGGTCGGGTGGAAGGTTGAGAGCCAATAATATTCAGAGTGACTTGACCCGCCACCGTATTTTGCAGGGTCGCCGATCCAACACCTCCAGTTATGTTGACAATGTTACCACTGACCCATCCATCTTCCGGAGCCAGTGTTGCCGCTACTGGATCAGTAAATAGTTCGTTGCAATCAGCATCGGCGCAGGCTCTGATCGTCACCGTTTCCGGCTGGCAGGTAAGTGCAACACCGTCGTGATCAATCTCAAAATGATCAACCTGCGCCCCAACAGGGTTCAGCCTCAGCGCACACAACTGCAACTCGTCAAGTTCATGGATATTTGTTGAACCACCGGTGGATCCAGTCAGAGAAAATAGAAAGTTATCCGGTACTGCCGCCTGCCCGGTCGCACTCAACGCATTAAAAGGTGCGATTAATTCGTTAAACCCACTGCCGACGTTGCGCTCGACAGACACTATAGCCTGGCCAGCAACCCTCGAGTCCACGGTTATCCGATATCGGTGTGGGCTATTGGCGCCAGTGGCATCTATGCCAGGGCTCAGCGTTCCCGTGCCAGCCAGATAACGATACCCCGTGATGCCAGAGCCAGAACCACGAATCGAAACCGAATTGGTGACCCGGCCGGGGCCTCCTTGCCGGCCCTCGGTCGGGGAGGAAAAGTTACCAAACTCATCGATACCGATACCCAGCCAACCACCAGCAAAACCGGCATCGCCGTTACTGCGCTGGGCATAACCAAGAGAGCCCCCAAAGCTTCCCGGTTGTGGCGTAATCGCAGCGTCGGAGAGCACCACGGCAATGCCATCCGCCCCGGAACCACCGTAGGCATAGTAATCAAACTCCAGCACCACAAGGTTATTGGCACCGGGAATTTCCCGCTGCAGTGTGGCCGCCGTTGACTGGTTACTAACGGCTTCTGTCATACGAAGTCGGCCGCCTACGATACTCGGGGTGAAGTTTCCCGAGGATACTGCTGTTACCCAGTCACCTGGATTTAGCGCCGAATCGGTGAAACTATCAGCAAAACACTGGTCTGGTTCCTCCACGACGTAAGTGATGCGAACCTTACCTGACGCGCCAGAGCCACCACCTGCATTTAAGCAAAAAGAAATAAAACCACAGTCAGCGCCTCCGCCACCTCCACCGGGTGAAGCTCCCTGTGTACCTGAAGAGTTTGAGCCACCATTTCCACCAGCACCGCCTCCGGTAACGGCCATTCCGCCGATGCTTCCCGAGCCGCTATTCCCAGAAGAGTTAGAGCCTGCAGAACCTCCGCCACCACCACCACCGCCACTTGCGGATGCATTCGCGCCACGCCCACCACTGAATGTCACATCGCCAACACTGTCAGCCGCACTTCCACCGGCACCACCTGTGAGATTATTTTGGCTACCTCCGACACCACCCTGAGCGAGCAATACTGACGGACTATCAAACCAGGTGCTGGCACCAGCACTATTGATTCCGCCGCCGGAACCAATCCTGAGGCCAAATGTCTGGCCAGTCGTTACCTGAAATGACCGGGAAGCATAGGCGCCACCGCCACCGCCACCCGCTGCAACTGCGGCCCCAAGGAAACCACGGGTCACAGAACCGCCACCACCACCACCACCCCAGACCTCGACGGTGATGCTCGTGACATTATCCGGAACCACAAACTGGTAAGTCCCAGGCGCATCTGCCTCTACTACCTCCTGTGCTATTGCGCGAGCCGTGAAAAGAGCAAGACTGAAAAGCAGCATCATCCCGCGCATCACTGAACTCTCTTTCTTACTTGATCGGAAGTTCAAAGCAGCCTCACCTCAACCGTTCTTTTCCCTTCACTGAGTGTCGCAATACCGCATCGGCCCTCACTGCGTATCACGATGCCCTGGCCCGGTGCGTTGGCCAAACAGTTCACTAGAGCACTACACTCCCTCAACCCTTCTGCCGCAAAGGAGAATGTACCTGAGAAGCACTGAGGGCCGTTAATCGATTGGAGCGCCCTGCCAGCGCCAAGCTGTGCCCCACTCTCAGCCGCAAAAAACGCCCTCTGGGACTGAATCTGAAGACTCACGCTTTTACCCGAGCTTTCCTGAAGTTGCGCCATACCAATCACCAGCAGGGCCAACACGGTGATCATAAAAATGGCAACAGGAAGGCCCGCGCCACTTTGCTTGTAAAGGGATTGTTCACGGTACATTTCGGATTTGCACCTCCTGGCTAACTCGGGTGGTTTCGTCGCCGTCCCGGTCTGCCAGCTCAAATTCAAAGTTCACGACGGCGGCCCGGCGCAGTGATGGTGGTGTTACTCGCAGATTGAACGAGCCATCGACCAAATTGGCACTCATCACTTGCCGGGTTCCGCTGCCTCCGTTTAACGCAGCTGCCGAAGGCTGGGAACCGTTTCGCGTATAGCTACTGAATCGATAAAGCCATGGCCCGATCTGGCAGATGCTGACAGGCGAGGCAATAGCATACAGGCGTTGTTGCGGGGAGCGTTCGCGAAAGCGGTGAGTGGCAGACAACTTAATGGTTGTGTCGCTATCGGCAACCGAATTGATAGCTGATGAAACCGGCCCCGGATCGGACATGCCGTACAGATCAGCCTGAGCCGAGCCATAGCCGTAAACCACCAGCCGAGCATTCTCAGGCACTTCACGACCGAAGGGTACTATGCTCACTTCATCAAAATCAGGGCCGGTTGTGAGGGATTCATAAGTGGTCCCGGCGATCACCGGTAGCCACTCCAGGCATTCGCCGTTCTCGCGAACGGACAGGGGAAACGCTTCCCGCACCTCGCGGGTGATCTGCTCACTGATCACCACGCCCTGCAGCGCGCGCTGTTGCCGTTCGCTGACATCCAGAGCGCCACGAGTGGAAAGAGCAACAAACTGAACTGAAATGGTGGCCACAATCCCCAGCAGCACGATGACCATCACCAGTTCAACCAGGGTGAACCCCTGTTGCCGGCGCATCAGAAATTCCCCCGATAGGTGCTGAACAGATAGGTATTGCCGGAGGGGTCCGTAATGGTGATGTCGATGCGCTTGGCTTCATGATTGCTCAAGCCCACCTCGCTACCGGCACAGGCCACCGAAACAGACACCTGGAAATTGTTGTAACCCGGCAGCGGTTCTTCCTCGCTGTTCTCGGGCGGCGCGTTATTCAGGTTGTGATAATCATCCACATCGTTGAAGGTGCGCCGTGTTTCGCCATCTGGCCCAAGGTTGTTGCAATCCGCGTTGCCGGCATCCACCGCTCCGCCACCCACGGGAGAGCGGTGAGCAAAGGATTTGGCAAGGATTTCGTCCATGTAGAGTTGCGACAATGCCACCGCGCGGGTCTGGTTCAGCGGGTCGGCACTGCGGCCGGTGATCAAAGCAAACGCGCCAATCACACCAGCGATGGCAATACTGATAATGACAATGGTCATCACCAGCTCCACCAGGGTCGCACCCTGCTGGTTACCACCAAGTCGCCGGCGAACCATCACGAGCATGGCCCCTGATACACGGCGCCAAGGGAGCTCAGGCACAGGGTAAAGTCACTGTCGCCGGAGATCTGAAATTGGAGACTTTGACCACTGAACGGTGCCGCCAAGCGGCCCATCGGGTCAAAGTTGATACTAAAGCCACTGCCAGGAATCGAAGTGAGCCCGGACTGACCGGCTACCTGATACGCCATACTGGCGCCTTCACGGCGGATGGAAAACAAGGAATTCGCCGCCTCGAACTCAAAAGCATTCGAGGTTTGGCGGATGGTTACGGAATCGGAGGGGTTGCCCGCCAGCGCTGCTTGTTGGGCAAGCAGCGAGGCGGAGGCTAGTTGTTGGGTGGCTAAGAGAGGTGAAAAAATAGCGCTTCTTGCGAAAAGCCCAACACCCAAGGCTGATAAGACTCCGATCAACACAAGCACCGTAATGAGCTCGATCACCGTGAACCCTCGCGCTCCTGATGATACACCTTTCTCCATGCCCAGCCCTCAAACAACAACTTTTTCTCAGCTCCTGCTTTACAGTAACACTGATCAACAGGACACGGGGCTAATCACCGGCGCGGTAGTTGCATTGCCATCGCCATCCACTTCCGCTTGGGTATAACTGAAACTACAACTGCCTTGGGATATCGTTGCAACACCAGCCGTGTCAGTATCAACATCAAACTCCGACGAAAGTTGAGCTGCCAATCCAATTGAAGTTGCTGCAGCGTAGCCTCCTACGGTACCGATGTCCTCACCTTCAAGTACAACGACGCCGTCCGAAGGCTGTCTCGCAAGATATGCAGATCGCACTATTGCAGAGGCAGACTGCACTGCGCCTCTGGCACCACTTACGGATGCCTGCTCAGCATCCCCACTCAAATCCGCAAACCGCGGCAACGCAAACGCCGCCAGAATACCCAAAATCACGATCACCATAACCAGTTCGATCAGAGTGAAACCTTGCTCACGCTTCGGTGTGAATTTCTGCATAGTCATCATAGTCACTTCTCCTGGAGCTCGGTTTTCTTAGTTAATGTCGGTGATAACTTCACCGGTATTCGAATTGTACTCAATGAAACTTCCCTGCCCATCTGGCAAATACTCATAATTGCAGACACCAGCTGACGGTGCCGTTGCCTGGTATTCGGTGGTGTTGTCCGAAGCACCTGCTGCAGCTACACGGGGAGCGTTAGACTGCAGAAGCCTGTTCCAGAGTGCAGCACAACCACCACTGGCCGCAGGGTCTGGCCAACCATCGTCGGTAGCGGCGACGTCGTCATTGCCAAATCCTTCGACTGCGGCGACGGCAGTAGTCAGGCCGTTAACGGTCCACTGCGCCTTAACCAAAGCCACACCCGCACTCAACGCCCCAGCGGTACCCTTAATACTCGCCTGATGCGCCTGCTCCGAAAGCTGCGCAAAACGTGGCAGCGCAAACGCCGCCAGAATGCCGAGGATGGCAATCACCACCACCAGCTCGATCAGGGTGAAACCCTTTTGTTTTTGCTTGCTGTTGTACTGCATCATTCGTCAGCCTCTTGCCTGTGATAAATCGTATTAAGTATTAAGCACTCAGCGCTGGGCGTCCTGCCGGTTCACTGTGGTTTCTGCGAACGGCAACGGCGCCAGCTTGAGGCCGGTCGGCCGTCCGTCTTGCTCCCGCAGACTCTTCCCGTTGCGGTTCGCAAATTCGGTGGTTACTGTCCAGGCTAACGGCTGATCGGGTTCTGCAACCTTGCCATCAATGGTTATCGGCTGCCTTGGGTTATAAATTAACCACCCTTTGCCGGTTTCGCCTGTTTCTTTTTGTCGCCTCGGCGCAAAGCACCAGTGTCTGTGTTTTGGCGCTCCCTCGCTACACTGGCCCTGGTACATGGGCCATTGGTGGTCCAGCCACTCAAACGGGTTCTCTCCGACCAGCCGTTCCAGGCTTTGTTCCCGGCTCAGCATGGCCTCGGCCCCTTTGATCACCAGCGCCGATCGCAATTGGCTCAGCACCATGTTCACGCTTTGTTGCTCCGCGCGCTCGAGTTCGCTTGCCAACTTGCCCGTTAACACCCACCAGAGGGTGAAGAGCACCACCAATGCAACCAGAAAGCGCACCCTTCTGGCGTTTGCCAGACCGCTGGCCGAGGACCAGGCCTGTTCGCGCACTAGCCCCGACCCATGGCGGCAGCCCCCAGGTCCCAGATGGGCAGGAACACGCCCAGCGCCAGAATCAGCACCAGTACGCCCATGGCGACAATCAAGATCGGCTCAATGGATTCCGCCAGCCGTTTAAGGCCGTAGTCCACGTCTTCGTCGTAAAAATCGGCGACGTTGTTGAGCATATCGTCGACTGAGCCGGTCTCTTCGCCCACAGCGATCATCTGCAGGATCAACGGGGTAAACATCTTGCTGTTCCTGGCGGTGCGCAGCAGGCTTTCGCCCCGCTCTATGCCGTGCCGCATTTCCTTGATATGCCGGGCAATCCAGGCGTTGTCGGTGGCGTCGGCCACCACGGTCAACGCGTGGGTGACTGGCATACCGGCAGTGAGCATGGTGGCAAAGTTACGGGCAAACCGGCTCAGCATGATCAGCTCCAGCAGCGGGCCGATAATGGGCATTTTCAGTTTGTAGCGATCCCAGAGCTCGCGACCGTTTTCGGTCTTTTTCCACTGCCGCAACAACAAGCCGCTGGCTGCTATGGCAAACAGCATGAGGTACCAGTAATTCAGCAGGAAGTTGGAGGTACCTACCAGGACCTGGGTCAAAAACGGCAGGTCTGCCCCCATACGGCTGAACACCGAAGCAAACCGGGGGATCACCAAAAAATTCACCACCATCAGCGCCGCCAGCAAAGCGATGATCACAAAGGTCGGGTAGCGAAGGGCCTGTTTTACCCGGCGTTTGGTGTCTCTTTCCAGCTCCAGGATTTCTGAAAGCCGTTTGAAGGAGTCGTCCAACATGCCAGTGTTCTCGCCCACGTGGATCATGGCGACAAACAGCTCGGAGAACACTCTCGGGTGCGCCTGCATGGCCGTGGCCATGGTGTTGCCGCCTTCCAGCCGATTGGTAATATCGTCAAGCACCTCCGCCAGCACCGGCGATCGGGAGGTTTCTGCCAGCCCACGCATGGTACGAATCAGCGGAATGCCCGCCTTGGTGAGTGCGTGCATCTGCCGGCAGAACACGATCAGTTCATCCAGCGAGACTTTTTTCCGGAAGATGGGCAGGTTGTTCACCTTGTCCAGGCCGGATTGTTTGGGCTGGTGCTCTTTGATCGTCAGCGGGGTAATACCACGGCGTGCCAGCTCGCTGGCGGCGGCGTCCACGTTGGCCGCGTTCAGTGAACCCTGCTGGGCCACTCCACGGTTGTCTTTACCCCGATAACTGAATTGCATCAGTCATCCACCCCCATGGCACTGTCACCCGCCAGCCTGTTCTCTTCAAGAGAAATGCCGGAGTCTGAGGTTGCCGCTACCCGCGCCACTTCCTGCAGTGTCGTCACACCCTGTAATGCGTAATCCATGGCGCACTGCTCCAGCGGCCTGAACAGCGGGCTTTTGCGAGCGGATCGGGTAAAGTCAGAGACATCTCTGCGGCGCAAAGCGTCCAGCATGTCTTCGTTCATTTCCAGCATTTCGTACACGCCCACCCGGCCCTTATAGCCGGTATTGCTGCACTGGTAGCAGCCCCGGCCGTGCACAAAACCGGCTTCAATATCGAGCGGCTCCAGATCGAACGATCGTAACCATACCAGCTCCTGCTCGGTGGGCTGATAGGTTTCCTTACAGTTGTCACAGACCCTGCGCACCAGGCGCTGGGCGACGACGCCAAGCAATGAGCTGGCCACCAGGAAGGGCTCTGCGCCCATGTCAATCAGGCGCATGGCACTGCTGATGGAATCGTTGGTGTGTAAGGTCGACAGCACCAGGTGGCCGGTCATGGCCGCGCGCAGGCCGATTTCGGCGGTTTCGTGATCCCGCATCTCGCCCACCAGAATAATGTCTGGGTCCTGGCGCAGGGCCGAGCGCAGCACGGTGGCAAATTCCAGGCCGATTTTCGGGTTTACCTGCACCTGAGTGATGCGCGGCAGGCGGTATTCCACCGGGTCTTCGGCGGTGATGATTTTTACTTCAGGCTGGTTCAGCTCGGTCAGCGCACCGTAAAGGGTGGTGGTTTTACCACTGCCCGTGGGGCCGGTAACCAGAATCATGCCATAGGGTTTCTTGATCAGTTTTCGGAAACGCTCCAGCAGTTGCGGCGGCATTCCCGTGCCACCAAGATCCAGCGTGCCCTGGCTCTGATCGAGCAAGCGCATGACCACAGATTCACCGTACTGCACCGGCATCGTCGACACCCGCACGTCGATACTGCGGCCTTTAACCCGCACGTTGAAACGGCCATCCTGGGGCAGGCGTTTCTCGGAGATGTTGAGGCCGGCCATCAGTTTCAGGCGCAGCACCAGAGCGGCGTTGACCCGCTTCTCTTTCATCACCTGCTCTTGCAATACCCCATCCACCCGTTGGCGGATGCGCACCACGGTTTCATCCGGCTCGATGTGAATGTCGGAGCTTCTGGCCTGCACCGCATCTTCAAACAGGGTTTGCAGGAGTTTGACTACCGGGGCATCGGCACTTTCAGATTCGGCGGACAGATCCGCCAGATCGAAGGCGTCGTCGCCCAGTTCGTCTTCCAGCTCTTCCGCCAGCGAGGCGATTTCATCCGTTCGGCGGTACACCAAGTCCAGGGTATTCAGCAGTTCGCTTTCACGCACCACCGCCTGCTTGATGGACTGCTTAAGCACCCGGACCAGTTCGTCGTAGGCAAAAATATCCAGCGGGTCGGCCATGCCCACCAACAGCTCACCACTCTGCTCCGCCAAGACAATGGCCCGGAACCGGCGAGCCATGGCTTCTGGCAGTTTTTTAACCAGTTCGTTGTTGAACTGGTAATGGCGCAGCTGAACAAACGGCACCTGCAGCTGCCGTGACAGGATGTTGAGCAGGTTATCTTCGTCCACGTACCCTAAGTCAATCAGGGTTCGCCCGAGCTTGCGACCGGTGTTTTTCTGTTCGCGCAGGGCCGTCATCAACTGCTGCTCAGTGATGACCTCGTTCTGAACCAGCAGATCGCCTAACCGGACTTTCTTTTTCGGTTCCGTACTCATGATCCCGCCTGCAATGCATTTAAACGTTCCCGGGCATAATCTGCCAGCGAGGGCGCTAACCCCGGCATCGATGCTGCCTGAGCATAAGCCTGAACGGCGCTGCGATGACGCCCGCCGGTCTCCAACGCAATCGCCAAACCCAGCCACCAGGCCGGCCGGTTGTCGTCATAGGCGATGAGTTCTGACCAGTGCCCGGCTGCTTCGTCGGGCTGGCCTGCTTGCTGTTGCAGCGTCGCCAACGTTATTCGGTATTCCACCTGCTCCGCAACCGGCGGTACCCGAGCTGCGAGCATAGCGACCGCCAGGGTCAGTTCACCCTGTTCCAGCAAGGCTCGGGCCTTGAGCAGCCGTAAGTCAGGGTGATCCTGGGTCAGTGTATCCGGCAACCAGTTCAGGGCTCGGGCAGCCATGCCCTGCACCAGCATTTCTCTGGCGAACACTTCGCGGCTGTGCGGGGCCGCCTGCTGATTGGTCAGTTCGGTGAGCCGTCGCTCGGCTTCACCGTTCTGGCCAGCAGACAATAACCGCTGCAGCTCACGGCTGGTGCGCAAATCGATGGACTCCGGGGTTTCCCGCGATTGTTTTATCGAGGGCTCTGACGGCGGGTTCACGGCCGCCGCCGGAGCGGTCGTCTCTTGCGATGAGGCCTGCACAACCACGGCAGGTTCCGGCTCCGGAGGCTCGGTGATCGTAGTTTCTGAAACATCGTTACTGCGCTCAACACCGCGTTCAACCAGCTCAGCGGTTGGTTCCACTGCTGGTGCTTCTGCAGTTGGCGGGGTAACAACCGTCACAGACTCGGGCTCGGGCTCGGACTCTACAGCAGTCACCACAGGTTCTGAGGCAACAGGCTCAACCAAATTATTCGACGGTAACCACCAGGCTCCCGCACCCACCATCAGAAGCAAGACGATGACAAAGCCCACCGCCATCAGCGGCTTCCAAGGTCCCGAATTCTGTGCCACCGGCTGGCCCAGGTAGGCACCGGTCACCTGGGCCCGGTTCTGGCGCTGTTCTGCCTGCCGCAGGGCATCGTTCAACAGGCTCACAACCACCTCCGAAACCAGCCGACGGACTTGGCGCTTTCGGTATCTTTTACCGCTTGCAACACGTGTTTCCGGGCGACCAGGCGATCGCCCCGGCCCCAGGCCGCCAGCATGGATTTATGAGCCAGTATGTTCACCAGCCGGGGAATGCCCCCAGACGATCGCCAGATCACTTTCAGGGCCGCCGGCGCGAAGAGATCGCTCCCGTTGTAGCCGGCCTGTGCCAGGCGATGCCGCAGGTATTGCCCCACCGAGTCATACCCCAGTGGCTGCAGTCTGGTCTGAAACGTAATGCGTTGGCGCAACTGGCGCAGGCTGTCTTTAGTCAACACGACATCCAGCTCTGGTTGGCCGAACAGGACAATCTGCAGCAACCGGGTGCTTTCAGTCTCCAGGTTGGTCAACAGGCGCAGCGCTTCAATGGTTTCCTCTGGCATGGCCTGAGCTTCATCAATCACCAACACCGCAGGCGTTTGTGCCATCGCCAGCTCAATCAAACGCTGGTTCAAGGCCTTGAGTATCTGATGAACGTTATCGCATTGAGTAACATCAACACCCAGCTCCTCGGCCACCGCTTCATACAAAGTGTCAGGAGGCAGTTGCGGATTGGGGATGTACGCAGTGCAGGCACTTTTGTCGAGCTCGTTCAGCAGCAACCGGCAGAGCAAGGTTTTACCCGTGCCGACTTCACCGGTCACCTTGATGAAACCTTCCCGCTGCTGTAACGCCACCAGCAACAACTCCAGGGCATCGGCATGGCTCGGTGCCCGCAAGAAATAGCGGGTGTTGGGCGTCAGTGCGAACGGTGCTTCCTGCAGTCCAAAATGGCTTTCGTACATCAGCGGGGTGCAATCTCAGCCTGGGGCTTAACAGACTCTGCCGAATTCAGCAGGTCTTTGAGCACGTTCATCCGCTCCCGGCTGGCGCGAATGTCTTGTTGCATCAAGCCCGCATCTGCAACCACCGGGCGCAGCAATATCACCAGCTCGCTTTTACGAGCTTCAAACCGGCGCTGTTTGAACAGCTCGCCCACCAGAGGAATGTCGCTCAGGAAAGGAACCGCCGAGGTAACGTCTTCACTGGTGTTCTGGATCAGACCGCCAATCACCACAATCTGGCCGCTCTCGGCACGGATCACACTGTCGGTTTCGCGCACGGTGCTTCTGGCCAGTGGCAGAGTGACGTCTCGCTCACCAATGGTGATGACTTTTTCCTGATCGTTCACCTCGCTGACCGAGGGGTGAACGTGCAGGGTAATGGCACCGCTCTCGGAAATCTGTGGCGTTACATCCAGCGAGATGCCCGAGAAGAATGGCGTCAGCTCTACCGAAGTGGAGGTGCGGTCGGTGGCCGTCACCGCAGAGTTGTTGTTATCAAAATCGATGTCGGTAACGAAGAACTCGTCGGTTCCCACCTTGATTACGGCTTTCTGGTTGTTGATGGTGGATATTCGCGGGCTGGACAGGATCTGCACATTGCCCTGCTCGCCCAACAACTGGATCACTCCTGAGAAGTCACCGGCACTGACCGCCGCCGAGAACACACCACCGATGTCGGGATTGCGAATGGCCTGACCGGTCAACGACTGCGCAGTGAAATAATCAGCTCTTCCGGCCGAGCCTTGAATGTCAGCCCAGTTAATACCCTGCTGGTAGCCTTCGTTCAGCGTCACTTCCAGGATTCGGGCCTCAAGCACCACCTGTCGCTGCATGATCAGTTCGGTCCGGCGCAGGTAATCCTCTACCATACGCAAATCATCAGAGCCGGCACGCACCATGACCAGCCCGGCACCGGGATTGACCACCACCTGGCCGTCAGCGCCCACCACCATGGTCAGGGCTAGCCGGATGTCTTGCCAGAAGTCCGATTCGGTCTCGGTGGAAATGGTGGTTCCGACGAGGTTTCGGGTTTCAGAGCCAGAGTTGTCATTACCTGATTCACTGCTACGGGTGTTACTGACCTGACCGGAGCTGACACGCGTTTCAGAACCACCGCGGCGCTTGAAGTGCAGGTAATCAATGGGAAACAGGCGTGTTTGCACGCTGTCTGCCGCTACCCGAAACAACCGGCCGTTGCGCTGAATATCCAACCCGTAGAGGTCGGCGGCGATGTCCATCACTTCCGGAACGGTCACGTCATTCAGCCGCAGGTCGACCGTAGCGGTTACGCCAGGATGAACCACTACGTTAAAGCGCGTGCCCTCAACCAGCGCCTCAAAAAAACGGGCGGCAGGGATGCCCCGGGCATTCACATCAAACCGGTCGTCCTGTTGCTGAGTGCTGGCAAGCGGCGGCAGTAACTGGCTGCTGATATCTGCCGCCGAAGACTGACGAGCGCCGGCAGGTTCTGGCTCGGTCACCATAGCCCGCTGTTCCGCCTCAGCCATGGACTTATCGATCTGATCAGCGACGTCTGAAGACGTTGCGGAAGAGCTTCGCATCATCGGATTACTGGCACAGGCCGCCACAGTTAATGCAAGCAGTGCGGCGGCGAGAGGTCTGATTGTTGTCATCGTAGTCCGTATGTCTGTCATGGAGTTTTTCGCACCTGCGGCAGCGGTTCCGGATACAGCACTCTTGGCTGGCCTCGGTCTGTTACTTCAACCCGATCTTTATGAATGCGGCGAACGCGCAAACCGTCGTGACGATCGCCTTCGGTCAGTGCCACTCCGTTAATAACGGCGACTCGGCGCTCCGCGCCCAGCAGGATGGAACCTACCCGAAGGTCCCGCGCAGGGGCGGCTGATACAGGCTCGACCGCGCTGCCTGGCGGTTGGGTCGGATCCTGCAAGCCATGGGCCACCGGACTGAGCAATAGCACCAGTAACAACCACTGCGGCCGGGCTGATCGAATTCTCATCTCATACTCCCAGCCAGGCGGCTTCAAGGCTTAGCGTTCGCACCCGAATGGTGGCCTCACCGTTGGGCCAGGAACCGGCCTGATACTCCAACTGCATCCAGCCAAGGCGCTCATCCATGGCTTCGAGTCTTTGCAGGTAGGCCAGCACCTCCAGATATCCGCCCCGCACCTTCAGCTCAACGTCGTGAGCATAGAGTAAGGGCTCGGCGGTTTCTTCTCTACCACTGCCTTGCAGGCCATCAAACACGGGCACGGGTGCAAGCAACACCATCGATTCCAGCTCCAACCGCTGTTGAGCCGAGAGCATGGTCCTTAACAAGGCCACCATGTCTCGCGGAGCAATCAGCTGCCCGGCGGTTTCAGAGATTTGCTGATCCAGACGCGCCAACCGGTTTTGCCGGGCAGTCAGGCGCTGCTGTAGCTCTGCTGATGGATCACTGGCAAGCTGATTGTTGAGGGTTTGCTGTTGGTTAAGCAAGTTATCGCGAGCCGCAGACAACGCTTGCACACGATGATCGAGTTGCTGCTGGCGAGCCTCGATCGGAGCCACAAGAAGCTCCCAACCAGCCACAAACACCAACACACAAGCGGTTATCAGCATCAGCGCCCGCTCACGAATGGGTCGGTCGTTGTACCATTGAGCACCCATCGCCAGAGCGTCGGTCACCTTGGTCATGAACCCGCCCCTGTGCGCTGCTCTGTCGCTACGCGAAACTCTACCCACTGCCGAGAAGCCTCGTCGTCCGACCGGCTCAGGCGAAAATCACGGAATGTTTCACCAATAAACGCCGGCTCGTTGCCCAGGCGTTCCAGGTAATGCGGCACCAGATCGGCCGTTCGGGTTCTACCTTCAAGGCTCATGCTGGCCGGGGCTGACTGTAACTGCACCGAGGTCAACCACAGATCGCCCGGGATCTGACGGGCCAGCGCTGACATCCGACCCGAAAACCCACCATGGTTGTTGGCCGTTAATCCTTCAACCCGGTCCAGCAGTCTTTGTCGGCGAGCAATGGTGTCACTAACCCGCTCCAGCGCACCCTCAAGTTCCGGATCTGGCTGGCGGGCCTGCACCCGGGCCGACATGCTTGCCACCGCTTGCTCCAGGTTCTGAGTTTGCTGTTGGAGCTGAGCCAGCTGCCGATCCCGCTGTTGATTCTGCCAGTGCCCGTTTACCATCACCCCAACCAGCATGGCGACCACCAGAACCACCAGCGCAACAGCTGCACCGGCATTCAGCATCAGCTTTTGCGGCCGGAGTTCTGCGGTGTAAAGGTTGACCTGTTGCTTCATCAAGCTCGATTCCCCAGAGTAAGCGCCGCACTCCAGGCGGGCAGGCAACGACTATCGAGATCCTCTTTCAAACCGAACTCCGTCCAGTCCGGCACTTCCAACCCGGAGGCCATATAAGAAGACAACATGGAATTGAGCGGCAACACGGAATCTCGGGCGACCAGACGAATGGTCGATGGGGGCGACTGGCCAAGCTGGCTTTCAAAGTAATCCATGGAGCGTTGAATCTCCAATGCCAGGGACTGAACGGCATTCTCCTGACTGGACGCATCGCGAAGATCGTCATAAGACAATTCCAGTCGTCTCGACAGGTACAAGGTCTCGCCCTGGCAAATAACCATTTGCCCGTAACGGTCGCGCAAATGAACCAGGGCCACACCGCGTTTTGCGGTGTCTAGCCGGGCCGCCAGGTTTCTTAGCGCCAGTTCTGCAATATCAATTTTCTGCAACTCAAGGCCTGAGGCAGACACCAGATTAATCAGCTCCTGCACCAACGACTTTCGAGCCGCCACAACATTGACCAGCGGGCCACGACCACGAGAGGCATCTTCGGGAAACACGAACACATCTGACACCGCGTCAGACGGGCTAAAATCGAGAAAATCCTTGAGCTTCCATTTCAGGGCATCGGCCAACTCGACGTCGTCAACCCCCTCCGGACGCTCCACCTGAAACACCTGATACTGATCGATCGGCAACACGAGAACAGCGGGAGCGCCTGCCCAGTTCTGATCAGCCACCAATTGGCCAAGAGCCTCCTGCCGCCGGGCGGGCAAACAATCAACAAACCCGGTGGCCTGCCCTGCCAAGCCAGCCGCTCTTGCCCAGGCAATGCCATCGGGGCGCACCTCAAGGCACACCGGATGCCCGGAAGGCCCAAGCCCCATCATCTTTTTCAGGCTGTTAAAAACAGAGTTCAGGATCATGAATTCCCAAGTGTCTCCAAGGCTCTTGTGCTCAGTTGAAGCGTCAACTGAAGAGCGCAAGGTGTTCAAATTGTCAGCAGCTTACATAGTAGTTGAGAAAGTGAACGTAACTCTACGTTTTCTTGATTGATTTCACCGAGATTTTGCAAGTCGGTAACAAAAAAGCCTGCAGAAATCGCAGGCTTTTTTGTTACATCAACCGAGACATCCGCTAGAACGGGATGTCGTCATCAAAATCGTCAATCGGCTCAGGCATGCCGCTGCCACTTTGCGGCTGCCCCTGCTGGCCGTAACCACCCGACTGAGCCGGCTGATTATTCTGCTGCTGGGCGGGTGCGCTGTACTGACCCTGAGGCTGGTTTTGCTGTTGTGGTCGCCCCTGTGGCGCGCCCTGATTCATGCCACCTTCGCCACCACGACTATCCAGCATCTGCATCTGACCATTGATGTCGACCACAATCTCAGTGGTGTACACATCCTGCCCTTCTTTATTCTGCCATTTGCGGGTTTGCAGGCGACCTTCGATATACACCTTGGAGCCTTTGCGCAGATACTGGCCGGCCACTTCGGCCACTTTGCCGAAGAGCACAATCCGATGCCATTCCGTTCTTGGCACCATCTGCCCGGTCTGGCGATCTTTGTAACTTTCATCGGTAGCCAGGTTGAGGTTAACAACCGCGTTGCCGTTCGGGGTATAACGGGTGTCTGGATCCTGGCCCAGATTACCGATAAGAATGACCTTATTTATGCCTCGTGCCATCTTCTGCTCCTGATCGTGTTTGCTCAATACGTGCCTTCCTTGCACGCATTCTGTGTTTAAGAACCCTTACCCTGCCGCACAAATTCAAAGTGCGCAAGCTGATCTTCGTGAAAGTATTGCTTGTCGACTTTCAGGTACGCGGTGCCTGCTTCTTCCACAACCACCACGTCCTGAACGCCCGGTAAACGGCGCAGACCTTGATCGATTTCATCAAAGCCGTAAGGCACCCCTTCTTTTAACTGCACCACAAAACTGGCGGTGTAACTCGGCGTTGGCATGGTCAACGCCACTAACCACCAAATCCCCAGGCCACCGACCATCAACCAGAGAACGCCGTCGATGCCCACGATCTGCAGCAAATAACCACCGAGGGCGCCACCCAGAAAGGCACCAAAAAACTGCGACGTGGAATAGACCCCCATGGCGGTACCCTTACTGGCCGCCGGCGCCTCCTTGCTGATCAAAGAGGGCAGGCTCGCCTCCAGCAGATTGAACGCCATAAAGAAGAAGAATAATACAGCCCATGCGGCCCAAAGGCTTTGACCGATGGCCGTCAACCCCGCGGTTGCCAGCGCCAGCAACGCAACGGCACCGCAAAACACCGGTTTCATCTTACGCTTTTTTTCACCAACGATGATAAACGGCACCATGGCAAAGAACGACGTCAGCATGATCGTGAGGTAAAACCACCAATGGGAACGGCCGGGCAACCCCAGATCATCCTGGAGCATGGTAGGAAACACCAGAAACAGCGCCGTTAAAACAAAATGCAGGACAAAAATACCGAAATCCAGGCGCAGTAACCGGCCATCACTAAGCACTCGCCCTACCATCTCACGCGCCGGGTGCGTATCTGCGCTGACTTTATGCCCATGGGGCGTCGGCACCACCTTTGCCACGATAACGAGCGCCACAACCGCCAACATGGCAGTCGCGTAGAATATGCCAGACAGCCCCCACACCGCACCCAATAATGGCCCAGCCACCAGCGAGACCGAAAAAGACAAACCGATGGTGATGCCCACCATGGCCATGGCCTTGGTGCGCTCTTCCTCGCGGGTGAGGTCACTCAGTAATGCCATCAGCACACTGGCGATGGCACCAGCACCCTGAAGAATCCGACCGGCGATTACAACGTATATCGAATCCGTAGCAGCGGCGAGCAGACTACCGACAGCAAACAGCACGAGCCCGATATAGATCATGCGCTTGCGGCCAACACGGTCAGACAACAAACCGAAAGGAATCTGAAGCAAGGCCTGACTCAGGCCGTAAGCGCCAATAGCCAGGCCAATCAGAGCAGGTGTCGCGCCTTGCAACTCACTGCCCAGCAGGACAAATACCGGCATAACCATGAACAAACCCAGCATACGCATGGCGTATACCGAGGCAAGAGCCGTTACAGAGCGTTTTTCAAGCGCGTTCATGCTTACTCATGCTGGATTGAAGAAGTGTGAGTATACGGCCGGTGACCGCTGGCGGCGCATTGTACCAGATGCACTCGGGCGACGGGACTACTCCCACCACGAGACCCCGAGGCATTCATCCGCGGTTTCCCCGGGGGAGGCCGAACACGATATACTGGTGGTTTTACCAAGCGAGGTGTTATGGACCATATCCAGATCAAAGGCGCACGCACTCACAACCTGAAGAACATTGACCTGGATATCCCGAGAGACAAGCTTATTGTCATTACCGGTCTCTCAGGTTCAGGAAAGTCTTCGCTGGCTTTCGATACACTTTATGCCGAAGGCCAGCGGCGCTATGTCGAATCTTTGTCCACGTACGCCCGGCAATTCCTGTCGATGATGGAAAAGCCCGACGTCGATCACATTGAAGGCTTGTCCCCGGCCATTTCCATCGAGCAAAAGTCAACCTCGCACAATCCCCGCTCGACCGTCGGAACCATCACCGAGATTTACGACTATCTGCGACTTCTGTTCGCCCGCGCCGGCGAGCCTCGCTGCCCGGATCACGGCCAACCCCTGGAAGCCCAGACCGTCAGCCAGATGGTCGACCTGGTTCTGGCAATGCCCGAAGACAGCAAACTGATGATCCTGGCGCCGATCATTCGGGACCGCAAAGGTGAGCACCTTCAGGTGATTGACACCATGCGCAGCCAGGGCTTCATCCGGCTACGGGTGGACGGCACCGTCTATGACATTGACGACGTGCCGCCACTGGATAAAAAACGCAAACACCAGATTGATGTTGTGGTCGACCGTTTCAAAGTCAAAGCTGGCCTGGAACAGCGCCTGGCAGAAAGTTTTGAAACGGCACTTGAACTGGCCGACGGTATCGCACTCGTAGCCCCAATGTCCGGCACTGGCGAGCAGCATACGTTCTCTGCCCGTTACGCCTGCACCCAGTGCGGTTACGCGCTCAGCGAGCTTGAGCCCAAACTGTTCTCCTTCAACAATCCCGCCGGCGCCTGCCCAACCTGTGACGGTCTTGGCGTAAAACAGTTTTTTGACCAGGAGAAAATGATCCAGAACCCGGAAGCAACCCTGGCCTCTGGTGCGATCAAGGGCTGGGACCGGCGGGCAGTGTATTACTTCCAGATGCTTTCGAGCGTTGCCGATCACTATGGCATTGACCTTGAGACTCCCTGGGAAGACCTGCCAAAAGCGTTCCAGTCCATTTTGCTGAACGGCTCAGGGGGTGAAGACATTCCTTTCCGCTACGTCAATTCCCGCGGCCAGATTATGGAGAAGGCGCACCCGTTTGAAGGTATTCTGCCCAATCTTGAGCGCCGCTATCGGGAAACCGACTCCCAAAGCATGCGCGAAGAACTGGCTCGCAACCTGAGCACGCAACCCTGTAAAGACTGCAACGGCTCACGTCTGCGCCAGAGCGCCCGCAACGTCTTCATCGAAGAACGTAACATCTCAAATATCACCCATCTTCCCGTAGGGGATGCCCATCGCTACTTCAGCGAGTTGGCGCTGCCTGGTCGCAAAGGCGAAATTGCCGAGAAGATTCTTAAGGAAGTGCGTGAACGCCTGCAATTTTTGGTGAATGTCGGGCTTGAGTACCTCACCCTGGAGCGCAGTGCAGACACACTGTCGGGCGGCGAAGCCCAGCGCATTCGCCTGGCCAGCCAGATCGGTGCAGGCCTGGTCGGCGTTATGTATATCCTGGACGAACCCTCCATTGGTTTGCACCAACGGGACAACGACCGGCTGCTCACCACCCTCACCCACCTCCGGGATCTGGGCAACACCGTCATTGTGGTTGAACACGACGAGGACGCCATACGGGCCGCAGATTACGTGATCGATATCGGCCCCGGTGCCGGCGTGCACGGCGGCGAAATCGTCGCCAGAGGCACACCAGCTGACATCATTGCCAATAAAGACTCTCTGACCGGCCAGTACCTTTGTGGCGACAAAGAAATTGCCATCCCTGCAACCCGTAACAAAGGCAACGGTAAATCACTGGTACTCACCGGCGCCAACGGCAACAACCTTCAGGATGTCACCCTGACCCTGCCACTTGGCGTCATGACCTGCGTCACCGGCGTATCCGGGTCGGGTAAGTCGACACTGATAAACGCCACCCTTTACCCGGTTGCTGCTACCAAGTTGAACAAAGCCTCGACCCTGGCCCATGCCCCATATCATAGCCTCAAAGGCCTGGACCAACTGGACAAGGTGATCGACATCGACCAAAGCCCCATCGGTCGTACGCCGAGATCCAATCCGGCCACCTACACCGGTTTGTTCACGCCGATCCGCGAACTGTTTGCCGGCACTCAGGAAGCGCGCTCAAGAGGCTATAAGCCCGGTCGTTTCTCGTTCAACGTAAAAGGCGGTCGCTGTGAAGCGTGCCAAGGCGATGGCGTCATAAAAGTTGAAATGCACTTCCTGCCCGACGTTTATGTGCCCTGCGATATCTGCAAGGGCAAGCGCTACAACAGGGAAACACTGGAAGTCCGCTACAAGGGCAAGAACATTCACGAAGTGCTCGACATGACGGTCGAAGAAGGCCGCGAGTTTTTTGATGCGGTGCCGTTCCTGGCACGCAAACTCCAAACCCTGATCGACGTTGGCTTGTCTTACATCCGCCTGGGCCAAAGTGCGGTCACTCTCTCCGGCGGCGAGGCTCAGCGAGTCAAACTGGCAAAGGAACTGTCCAAACGCGATACCGGAAAGACACTATACATCCTGGACGAACCAACAACCGGGCTGCACTTCTACGACATCCAGCAATTACTGAACGTATTGCAACGACTGCGCGATCACGGCAATACCATTGTTGTGATCGAGCATAACCTGGACGTTATCAAAACCGCCGACTGGATCGTCGATCTTGGCCCGGAAGGCGGCTCTGGCGGCGGCCAGATCATTGCAGAGGGCACTCCGGAAGACGTCGCAAATAACGCACTTTCGCACACAGGGAGATATCTGAAACCCATGTTAGGTAAGAAAGACGCATAAACATCAGCCTGGTATAAACGCCAGACACAAAAAAACCGGGGACCTTTCGGAACCCGGTTTTTTTATGGGCGAACCCGAAGATTTTACTCTTCGTTATCGTCCACTTCTTCCGCTTCGATATCCAGAGGGCGACCGACCAGCTCTACAAATGCCATAGGGGCATTGTCACCAGCACGGAAACCACACTTAAGGACACGAAGGTATCCACCCGGGCGCTCGCTGTAGCGAGGACCAATCTCATTAAAGAGCTTGGCAACCACAGCATCGTTGCGCAGGCGTGCGAACGCCAGACGACGATTTGCTACCGAATCATTCTTTGCGAGCGTGATCAACGGCTCTGCTACCCGACGCAATTCTTTCGCTTTCGGGAGCGTCGTTTTAATCAGCTCGTGCTCAACCAGTGACGCCGCCATGTTACGGAACATGGCCTTGCGATGCGCACTGGTCCTGTTGAACTTACGACCACTCTTACGATGACGCATTGCTCTGATTCCTTACCTTAAACTAATCGGCGATTAACCGCCCAGAACCCGGTCATCGCCACGAAGGCTTGCCGGCGGCCAGTTATCAAGACGCATTCCCAGAGACAAACCACGAGACGCCAAAACGTCCTTGATCTCAGTCAGCGACTTTTTGCCAAGGTTAGGCGTCTTCAGCAGCTCCACTTCCGTGCGCTGAATTAGATCGCCGATATAGTAAATGTTTTCTGCCTTCAAGCAGTTAGCCGAACGAACAGTCAATTCAAGATCATCAACCGGGCGCAGCAGAATCGGATCAATTTCTTCCTCTTCTTCTACCCGCTCAGGCTCTTTCTCATGATCAAAATCGACGAACACCGCCAATTGCTGCTGGAGGATGGTCGCGGCCCGGCGAATCGCTTCTTCGGGATCGATCGTGCCATTGGTCTCCAGATCAATAACCAGCTTGTCCAGATCTGTACGCTGCTCAATCCGCGCGCTTTCGACGGCATAAGCCACTCGGCGAACCGGGCTGAACGTAGCGTCGAGCTGCAAACGTCCGATGGCACGAGTCTCGTCTTCGTCAAGACCACGCTGATCTGCCGGCTCATAGCCGCGACCACGGGCAACACGCAGACGCATGTTCACTTCGCCATTTTCGCTCAGGTGACAGATAACGTGCTCAGGATTGGCAATTTCCACATCGTGGTCCAGCTTGATATCGCCGGCAGTCACCAACCCTGGGCCTTTCTTGCTGAGAGTTAACTCAGCATCGTCACGGCTGTTCATCTTCACGGCGACGCCTTTGAGATTCAACAGAATCTCGATAACGTCTTCCTGGACACCCTCAATGGCGCTGTACTCGTGCAGGACACCGTCGATCTGTGCTTCAGTAACGGCGCAGCCCGGCATCGAAGACAAGAGAATTCGACGCAGTGCGCTGCCCAGGGTGTGACCAAAACCGCGCTCAAGCGGTTCCAGCGTCACCTTGGCACGCGTAGCACCAGATTCCTTCACGTCAATGGTACGAGGTGTCAATAACTCATGTACTGAACGCTGCATAGACGCCCCTATCTACTATCGTTGCTAACTGGGCTTTACTTGGAGTAAAGCTCGACGATGAGGTTCTCGTTGATGTCGGCAGGCAGTTCAATACGCTCAGGTACTGACTTGTAAACGCCGGCCATCTTGTTGGCGTCAACCTCTACCCAGCTTACCGGCGCGCGACTGCTCGCCAGATCCAGAGCGCCTTTAACACGCAACTGGTTTTTGGCTTTTTCACGCACACTCACAACGTCACCCGGCTTCACCTGGTAAGACGGAATGTTCACCGGCTTATCGTTAACCAGGATCGCCTTGTGAGAGACGAGCTGACGGGACTCTGCACGGGTAGAACCAAAGCCCATGCGATACACAACGTTATCCAGACGACCTTCCAGAAGTTGCAGCAGGTTTTCACCAGTCGCACCCTTCAGTCGGGCAGCCTCTTTGTAATAACTGCGGAATTGCTTCTCAAGCACGCCGTAGATACGACGGACTTTCTGTTTTTCACGAAGCTGAACGCCGTACTCGGACAGACGACCGCGACGCGCGCCGTGCATACCCGGCGGTGTCTCGATGTTGCACTTAGTATCGAGCGCGCGAACGCCGCTCTTCAGAAAAAGATCTGTCCCTTCACGACGAGACAGCTTGCACTTCGGGCCTATATAACGAGCCATATTTCACTGTCTCCTGTGTTAGACGCGGCGCTTCTTGGGCGGACGACAGCCGTTATGGGGAATCGGCGTCACATCAGTGATGTTGGTGATCTTGTAGCCGCACGAATTCAACGCACGAACTGCAGATTCACGTCCGGGCCCAGGACCCTTAACCTCTACGTCCAGGTTTTTAAGGCCGTATTCAGCAGCCGCATTACCGGCTCTTTCAGCTGCTACCTGCGCAGCAAAAGGTGTACTCTTACGTGAGCCGCGGAAACCGGAACCACCAGAGGTGGCCCAGGACAGGACGTTGCCCTGACGGTCCGAAATGGTCACGATGGTGTTGTTGAAGGACGCGTGAATGTGCGCGACGCCATCAACAACCGTCTTTTTCACCTTTTTACGGGTACGTGTACCTGGCTTTGCCATGTTTGCCTACCTGTTACTTACGAATAGGTTTGCGTGGACCTTTACGGGTGCGGGCGTTGGTCTTGGTGCGCTGGCCACGGACCGGAAGGCCGTGACGATGACGCAGACCACGGAAGCAACCGAGATCCTTCAAACGCTTGATGTTCATCTGTACTTCACGACGCAGATCGCCTTCAACGGTAAACTTGCCCACTTCTGAACGAAGTGCTTCAAGTTGCTCGTCGCTAAGGTCTTTGACCTTGACGTCCGGCTTAACGCCGGTTGCATCGCAAAGCTTCTGGGCTGTTGTCTTGCCAACACCAAAAATGTAGGTGAGCGAGATAACAGCATGTTTGTGATCGGGTATATTGACACCGGCTATACGTGCCATCCAAATTACTCCGCGTTCAAAGCTTTGCTGTGTGAATTTTCCGCCACTATAAAAGGGCGCGAAATAATAGCGCCTGACCCCAACCGAGGTCAAGCGCTATTATTCGTACCCTCTACAATGCCAGTTCCGAATCCCGTATGGATATCAGCCCTGACGCTGTTTGTGACGAGGCTCCGTGCAAATAACTCTTACTGAGCCATTGCGACGAATTACTTTGCAGTTACGGCAAATTTTCTTTACCGAAGCGCGTACTTTCATTGTCGACTCCAGTTTTCAAGGGGAACGGCTTAATCAGCCGTTCCGTCCATAGCCCTTGAGATTGGATTTCTTCATCAGTGATTCATACTGATGTGACATCAGGTGCGACTGAACCTGGGCCATGAAATCCATCACCACGACTACAACAATCAGCAGTGACGTACCACCCAAATAGAAGGGCACATTACCTGCCACCATCAGGAACTGAGGGAACAGAGACACCGCTGCAATATACATAGCCCCGAATAACGTTAGGCGGGTCAGTACACCATCGATGTACTTGGCCGTCTGCTCTCCAGGGCGAATGCCCGGAATAAACGCACCGGAACGCTTGAGGTTATCCGCAACTTCTTTCGGGTTGTACATCAGCGCTGTATAGAAGAAGCAGAAGAAAACGACTGCTGCTGCGAACAGGATGATATACAACGGCTGACTCGGAGCCAATGCCTGGGAGATGTCACTCAACCATTCCATACCCTCGCCCTGACCAAACCACTGCCCCAAAGAAGCCGGGAACAACAGAATGGACGACGCAAAGATCGGCGGTATCACACCTGCCATATTGACCTTCAGCGGCAGATGGCTGGACTGCTGAGCGAACACCTGACGCCCTTGCTGACGCTTGGCGTAGTTAATGGTCAAGCGACGCTGACCACGCTCCATGAACACCACGAAGCCCACGACCGCAATCGCAAGAACCCCAATACCGAGCACCACCAGCAAGCTCATCTCACCGCTACGAGCCTGCTCCAGAGTCTGACCAATGGCACCTGGCAATCCGGCCACAATCCCTGCAAAAATCAGCAGGGATATACCGTTACCGACGCCACGCTCAGTGATCTGCTCACCAAGCCACATCATGAAGACAGCACCACAAACGAAGGACACAACCGCCACAAAGTGGAAGCTGAAGCTATCGTTGAAGGTGACACCCTGAGAGGCCAGCCCCACAGAAATACCAAAGCCCTGAACCAGGGCCAGGACAACCGTACCATACCGCGTGTACTGGCTAATCTTGCGACGACCAGCTTCACCTTCCTTTTTCAGCTGCTCAAGATGCGGGTTAACCGCGGTCATGAGCTGCATGATAATAGAAGCCGAAATATACGGCATGATACCGAGTGCGAAGATACTCATGCGCTCAAGCGCACCACCGGAAAACATGTTGAACAGACTCAGAATGGTTCCCTGATTCTGATCAAACAGTGCCGCCAAACGATCCGGGTTGATGCCGGGTACGGGAATGTGGGCACCGACTCGGTACACCAGCAACGCCAGAAATACGAACCAGAGGCGCGAACGCAGCTCTGCAAATCCTTTTCCGGCGCCCGCAGGCATTGATGCTGTCTTGGCCATTTAGTCCTCGACTCGTCTTAGTCTTCGACTTTCCCGCCCGCGGCAATAATTGCCTCGCGTGCGCCTTTGGTGACACGTAGCCCTTTCACGGTTACCGCACGGTCCAATTCGCCGGACAACATAACCTTGGCTTCGCGAATTTCTTCGCGAATGATGTCAGCCTTTTTCAGTGCAGCCAGATCAACCACATCGCCATCTACTTTCGCCAGTTCATTCAGGCGAATTTCGGCAACATAACGCTGCTGGCGGGAGGTGAAACCAAACTTCGGCAGACGACGGGCCAAAGGCTGCTGACCACCCTCGAAACCGGGGGCAACAGAGCCACCAGAACGAGCCTTCAGACCTTTATGACCGCGACCACCAGTTTTACCCAGACCGCTACCGATACCACGACCTACGCGACGTGCAGCAGGACGTGAACCAGGTTCCGGAGCAAGTTCGTTCAGACGCATCTTAGTTCTCCTCAACCTGAACCAGGTAGTTAACCCGGTTGATCATGCCGCGAATCGAAGGCGTATCTTCCACTTCAACGGTATGACCGATTTTGCGAAGACCCAGACCCTTGACGCACAATTTGTGCTTGGGCTGACAGCCGATTGGGCTGCGGGTCAATGTTACTTTGATCGTTTTTGCGTTCGCCATGACTTCAACCCAGAATATCGTCGACGGATTTGCCGCGCTTGGCTGCAATATCTTCAGGCGCTTTCATTGCCTGCAGACCCTTGATGGTAGAACGTACCACGTTTACCGGGTTGGTAGATCCGTAGCACTTGGACAGCACGTTGTGCACGCCAGCCACTTCAAGCACTGCACGCATCGCACCGCCGGCAATGATACCGGTACCGTCTGATGCTGGCTGCATATAAACTTTGGAGCCGCCATGCTGTGCTCTGACCGCATACTGGAGAGTCGTACCATCCAGAGCCACATCTACCATGTTTTTGCGAGCTGCTTCCATTGCCTTCTGGATAGCTACCGGGACTTCCCGGGCCTTACCACGGCCGAAACCAACACGTCCTTTACCATCACCCACTACAGTCAGTGCGGTGAAGGCGAAAATACGGCCACCTTTTACTACCTTGGCGACTCGATTGACCTGAACCAGCTTTTCCTGGAGCTCAGGCGCCTTCTGATCGTTAACGCTCATCTTCTCCACCTCTTAGAATTGCAAGCCAGCTTCACGAGCCGCATCGGCCAAAGCCTGTACGCGACCGTGATAACGGTAACCTGAGCGGTCAAAAGCGACCTTCTCAATGCCTGCTGCCTTGGCACGCTCAGCAATCAGCTGACCGACCTTTTTGGCAGCGTCCACGTTACCGGTTGCACCCTGGCGCAGTTCCTTATCCAACGTGGAGGCAGTTGCCAGCACTTTGCTGCCATCTGCAGACGTGACCTGAGCGTACATGTGACGCGGTGTGCGGTGAACGCACAGACGGTCAGTACCCAGTTCACGGATCTTCATGCGCACTTTGCGTGCGCGACGCAATCTTTCGTTATTCGCGCTCATAGTCCCGCCTTATTTCTTCTTGGCTTCTTTGCGTCTTACCTGCTCATCCGCATAACGAACACCCTTGCCCTTATAAGGCTCGGGCGGACGGAACGCGCGGATTTCTGCAGCGACCTGGCCAACCTGTTGCTTGTCGATACCGCGAATCACAACTTCCGTATTGGACGGAGTTTCAGCGGTAACACCCTCGGGCAGCTCATATTCAACCGGGTGGGAAAAACCCAGCGTCAGATTGAGCTTCTTACCTTGCGCCTGCGCACGATAACCTACGCCCGTCAGCTGAAGCTTGCGCTCCCAGCCTGTGGTTACGCCGGAAACCATATTGTTAATCAGCGCACGAGTAGTACCAGCAAGAGCACGGGACTGTTTGGCACCATCGCGAGCAGCAAAGCGAAGAGTACCCTCTTCCTGCTTTACTTCAACCGCTTGGTGAATGGTGAATTGAAGCGCTCCCTTGGAACCCTTCACATTAATTTCCTGTCCGTTCAGCTTAACCTCAACACCGGAAGGCAGCACGACAGGATTATTGGCAACCCTGGACATGTGATTCTCCTAGAATACGGTGCAGATGACTTCGCCACCCACGCCTGCAGCACGTGCGGCACGGTCTGTCATAACGCCCTTGGACGTTGAGACAATCGCGACTCCCAGACCACCGGAAACTTTCGGTAGCTCCCCTGCACCTTTGTACTGGCGCAGACTCGGGCGACTAACCCGCTTGATCTGTTCGATAACCGGCTTGCCACCAAAATATTTCAGCGTGATGGTCAGCTCTGGTTTCGCGTCAGCTGAAACAGAAAAATCTGCTACGTAGCCTTCGTCCTTGAGGACCTGGGCAACGGAGATCTTCATCTTTGAAGACGGCATGGCCACATCGGCCTTTTGTGCCATCTGTGCGTTACGGATACGGGTAAACATATCCGCAAGCGTATCTTGCATACTCATTGGTATGAGGCTCCTGATCTTTTTAGTTGTGCAGCGGCGCGCCGCACCGCTTACCAACAGGCCCCTGACCGAAGCCAGGTGACCTATCTTACCAGCTTGCTTTAGTCAGGCCCGGTACGTCACCACGCATGCCGTATTCGCGGAGTTTAATCCGTGAAAGCTCGAACTTGCGCAGAACACCGTGGGGCCGACCAGTTACCTGGCAACGATTCCGAAGACGTGAAGGACTTGCATCGCGAGGAAGCTGCTGGAGCTTCATCTGAGCATTCCAACGATCTTCTTCGCTGGCATTCGTGTTTTTGATAATCGCCTTGAGCTCGGCACGCTTGGCTGCAAATTTTGCTACCGTCTTTTCGCGCTTGAGCTCACGGTTTTTCATGGAAACCTTCGCCATGTCACTCGTTCCTTATTTCTTGAACGGAAAGCCAAAGGCTTTCAACAGTTCGCGACCTTCGTCGTCGGTACCGGCAGTGGTGGTGATGGTGATATCCAACCCGCGGATCTTGTCGACTTTGTCGTACTCGATCTCAGGAAAGATGATCTGCTCACGAACACCCATGCTGTAATTACCGCGACCGTCGAAGGATTTCGGATTGAGACCACGGAAGTCACGAATGCGGGGAACCGCAATGTGAACCAGGCGATCAAAGAAATCCCACATGCGCTCACCGCGCAGGGTCACTTTACAACCAATTGGCCAACCTTCACGGATTTTAAAGCCCGCTACCGATTTTTTAGCCTTGGTGACAACCGCTTTCTGTCCTGCCAGGCGCTCAAGATCTGCGACGGCATTTTCAATCAGCTTTTTATCACCAACTGCTTCACCAACACCCATGTTCAGGGTGATCTTCTCGATACGCGGCACCTGCATCACGTTCTTGTAGCCGAACTCCTGCTGCAGGGCGGGTACCACTTCCTTTGAATACTGCTCTTTCATGTTAAGCATCGTAACCACCACCGCTTACTGGTTATCGACAGCTTCTTTCGTGGACTTGAAGATCCGCGACTTGGTGCCGTCATCCTTAATCTGGATGCCAACACGATCGGCTTTGCCGGTCTGCGGATTAAAAATAGCCACGTTGGAAGCCTGGATAGGCGCTTCTTTTTCGACGATGCCACCTGGGGTGCCCAGCATCGGGTTCGGCTTGGTGTGTTTCTTCATCATGTTGATGCCAGAAACAATCACACGGCCATCGTCCTGAACCTTCAGAACTTTACCACGTTTGCCTTTGTCTTTCCCCGTAGTGACGATTACTTCGTCATCTCGTTTGATCTTTTTCATAACCGGCCTCTGGTCCTTTAAAGTACTTCGGGTGCCAGTGAGATAATCTTCATGAACTTTTCATTGCGCAGCTCACGGGTAACCGGTCCGAAGATACGGGTACCAATGGGCGCGTCCTGATTGTTCAGAAGTACCGCCGCGTTACCGTCAAAACGGATCAGTGACCCGTCTGGACGACGCACACCCTTACGGGTACGAACTACAACAGCCTTCAGGACCTGGCCTTTCTTCACCTTACCGCGGGGGATGGCTTCCTTTACGGTTACCTTGATAATGTCCCCAACGCTCGCGTAACGCCGGTGAGATCCGCCCAGGACCTTAATGCACATCACTTGCCGTGCACCACTGTTATCCGCGACTTCAAGCATTGTTTGAGTCTGAATCATGGTTGTTCTCCGGGCGAATTACACCTTAGACGCGCGTTCGGTGACTTCCACCAGGGCCCAGCTCTTGGTCTTAGAGACCGGACGGGTTTCCTGAATGGTTACGATGTCGCCGATGTTGCACTGATTGCTTTCATCGTGCGCATGGATCTTGGTGGAGCGCTTCATGTACTTACCGTACAGAGGGTGTTTCACCTGACGCTCTACCAGGACCACGATGGACTTGTCCATCTTGTTGCTCACGACCTTGCCGCTCAGAGTTCTGGCAGTTTGGGTAGCTTCGGTCATGTCACTGTCCTGCCTTTTCATTCATTACCGTTTTAACGCGCGCAATGTCACGTTTCACCTTGCCGAGGAGGTGAGACTGATTCAGCTGACCTGTCGCCTTACGCATGCGCAGGTTGAACTGCTCCTTCAGGAGGTCGATCAGCTCTTTGTTCAGCTCCTCGACTGACTTGTCACGCAGCTCTGTTGCTTTCATCACATCACCGTCCTCGTTACAAAGGTGGTCTGTACCGGCAGTTTAGCCGCTGCCAGAGTGAAGGCTTCGCGAGCGATTTCCTCGGATACACCTTCCATCTCATAAAGCATGCGGCCTGGCTGAATTTCAGCCACCCAATACTCGACAGAACCTTTACCTTTACCCATCCGTACTTCCAGCGGCTTGCCGGTGATCGGCTTATCCGGGAAAACCCGAATCCAGATCTTACCGCCCCGCTTGATACGACGTGTCATAGTCCGACGCGCTGCTTCAATCTGACGCGCTGTTATACGCCCGCGGCTCGTCGCTTTCAATCCGTATTCACCGAAGCTCACCTTGTTAGCGCGGTGAGCAAGACCGGTGTTACGGCCTTTCATTACCTTGCGAAATTTGGTGCGTTTTGGTTGCAGCATAAGAGTGCCCCTTTACTTAGAACCTTTCTTCCCAGAGGCTTTCTTGTCAGCACGGACCTGTTCCATACCACCAAGAATCTCACCTTTGAAGATCCATACCTTGACGCCGATTACGCCGTAAGTGGTATGCGCTTCGTAGGTTGCGTAATCAATATCTGCACGCAGTGTGTGCAGAGGTACACGACCTTCGCGATACCACTCGGAACGTGCGATTTCAGCACCCCCAAGACGACCGCCAACCTGAATCTTGATACCCTTGGCTCCCTGGCGCATGGCATTCTGTACCGCACGCTTCATAGCGCGACGGAACATCACACGACGCTCCAGCTGTCCGGCAACGTTTTGCGCTACCAGGCGGGCATCCAGGTCCGGCTTGCGGACTTCTTCGATGTTGATGTGCACGGGCACACCCATCATCTCGCCGACTTCACGACGCAGACGATCAACATCTTCACCCTTCTTACCGATAACAATACCGGGACGGGCGGTATGGATCGTGATCCGGGCGTTCTGAGCAGGGCGCTCGATCACGATCTTGCTGACAGACGCCTTTACCAGGCGCTTGTCCAGGAATTCGCGGACCTGAATATCATTCAACAGGTTTTTCGCGTAGTCCTTTTTATCGGCGTACCACACTGAGTTGTGCTCTTTGATCACACCCAGGCGCATGCCGGTTGGATTTACTTTATGACCCATCTGAGCATCTCCTACTTGTCGGCGACCTTGACGGTGATATGACAGGTGCGCTTCATGATTCTATCAGCGCGCCCCTTGGCTCGAGCCTTGATTCGCTTGAGCGTTGGGCCCTCATCCACCATTACGGTGGAAACCCGCAGATCATCTACGTCCAGACCTTCGTTGTGCTCAGCATTAGCGATGGCGGATTCAAGAGCTTTCTTGATCACGACCGCCGCCTTTTTAGGGCTGAAAGTCAGAATATTCAGGGCGTCCTCAACAGCCTTGCCGCGTACTTGGTCGGCAACAAGACGTGCTTTCTGAGCTGAGAGGCGAGCGCCCTTATACTTGGCTGCTACTTCCATTTCTATTACCTCACAATCAGCGTTTAGCTTTCTTGTCGGCTGCATGACCACGATAAGTACGCGTTGCCGCGAACTCACCCAGTTTATGTCCGACCATATCTTCGGTGACATAAACCGGCACGTGCTGCTTGCCGTTGTGGACTGCAATGGTCAGGCCTACCATCTCTGGAAAGATTGTTGACCGGCGGGACCAGGTTTTAATGGGCCGCTTGTCATTTCCTTCCAGAGCTGCCTCGACCTTCTTCAACAGATGCAGGTCTATAAAAGGACCTTTCTTTAAAGAACGTGGCACAGCAATTACCTCTATGTAGTCGTTTACTTGGCCGAACGACGACGTACTATCATCTTGTCAGTACGTTTGTTCTTACGAGTCTTATGCCCTTTGGTCGGAACACCCCACGGAGTAACCGGGTGACGCCCGCCAGAGGTACGCCCTTCACCACCACCATGTGGGTGGTCAACTGGGTTCATAGCAACACCACGTACTGTTGGACGTTTACCGCGCCAACGTGATGCACCCGCTTTACCAAGCTGCTTGAGACTGTGTTCGCTGTTGGACACTTCGCCCAACGTTGCACGGCAATCAACAAGCACCTTACGCATTTCACCTGAACGCAGGCGGATAGTGGCATACGCCCCTTCCCGAGCTACCAGCTGTACGGATGCGCCCGCGGAGCGAGCCAGCTGGGCACCTTTGCCAGGCTTGAGTTCGACGCAATGGATCACAGAACCGACCGGAATGTTCCGGAGCGGCAAAGTAGAGCCCACCTTAATCGGCGCGTCGACGCCGGATCGCACTGGATCGCCGGCGGTCATACCTTTGGGAGCAATAATGTAACGGCGCTCGCCATCGGCATACTTCAGCAATGCAATGTGCGCTGAGCGGTTAGGATCATATTCAAGGCGTTCAATAACCGCCGGAATACCATCTTTGCTCCGCTTAAAGTCAATAACGCGGTAGTGCTGCTTGTGGCCACCACCAATGTGACGAGTAGTAATGCGGCCAGCATTGTTACGGCCACCAGACTTACTCTTTGTTTCTACCAACGGCTCGTAAGGGCGCCCTTTGTGCAGGTCCGGGTTGTAAAGCTTTACAACGTGACGGCGTCCGGCTGATGTTGGCTTGGTTTTGACGATCGGCATATTACGACCCCTTTACCTTATTCCACATCCAGAAAATCGATGTCCTGACCTTCTGCCAGCTTTACATAAGCCTTGCGAATGTCATTACGCTTGCCGAACCCGCGGACGGTACGCTTGAGCTTACCCTTACGGTTCGAAACCTGAACACCTTCGACGGTGACGTTGAACAGCTGTTCAACGGCTTTCTTGATCTCTGGCTTGGTGGCATCAGGTGCTACACGGAACACCACTTGACCACGCTCAGCTGCGAGAGATGTTTTTTCTGATACGTGCGGCCCCAGCAGGACCTTATAAATGCGTTCCTGATTCATCCCAGCATCTCCTCGATCTTCTTCAGAGCGGGAACAGTTACCACGACGTTTTCGTAAGCAACCAGGCTGTACGGATCCAGGCCGGCAACATCCCGAACATCCACGTGCGGGATGTTGCGAGAAGCCAGATGCAGATTTTGCTCGACGTTGTCAGCAAGAATCAGCGCATTGGAAACACCCAGATCTTTCAGCTTTGCGGTGAACGCCTTGGTCTTCGGACTGTCGACGTTAATTTCGTCAACCACCACCAGACGCTCTTGACGAACCAGCTCGGAAAGAATGGAGCACATGGCCGCACGGTACATCTTGCGGTTCACTTTCTGCTCGAAATCACGTGGCTTGGCAGCAAATGTTACGCCACCTGAACGCCAGATCGGACTACGAATGGTGCCCGCACGAGCGCGACCAGTACCCTTCTGGCGCCAAGGCTTTTTACCACCACCCCGGACTTCAGAACGTGTCTTTTGAGCCTTGGTGCCCTGACGGCCAGCTGCCAAATAGGCAGTTACCACCTGGTGAACCAGAGCTTCATTAAAATCTTTGGCGAATGCAGCGTCGGAAACAGAAATCCCCTTGCCGCTACCATTAATTGTCAATTCCATCGCACCGCTCCTCAGGCTTTGACTGCAGGCTTGATGACAACATCGCCGCCAGTTGCGCCAGGTACGGCACCACTCACCAGCAGCAGGTTGCGCTCGGCATCGACACGGACAATATGCAGGTTCTGCACAGTTACCTGAGCGTTACCCATCTGACCGGCCATCTTTTTGCCCTTGAACACCTTACCCGGAGTCTGGTTCTGACCAATAGAACCCGGAGCACGATGAGACAGGGAGTTACCGTGAGTTGCGTCTTGCATGGAGAAGTTCCACCGCTTAACACCACCCTGGAATCCCTTACCTTTGGACTGACCAGTGGCATCAACCGCCTGACCGTCTTCAAAAACAGAGACTGTCAACTCACCACCAGCGGCCAACTCATCGCCTTCGCCGTCTGCAAGACGGAATTCCCATATACCACGACCCGCCTCGACACCAGCTTTCGCATAGTGACCGGCTGCAGCCTTGCTCACACGGGAGGCACGACGAGAACCCACAGTTACCTGCACAGCACGGTAGCCGTCGTTTTCGAGAGTTTTAAGTTGGGTAATTCGGTTGGGCTCAACCTCAATTACCGTTACGGGCAGCGCCTGCCCATCTTCCGTAAAAATACGGGTCATACCGGCCTTACGACCGACAACACCAATTGCCATGTTTCACCTCTTAAGTGTACGGGGCTCGCACCCTCTATGGCCTTATGACAGTTACACAGACTGATACCGGGCGGTATTAGCCGAGGCTGATCTGAACGTCTACACCTGCTGCCAGGTCTAACTTCATCAAAGCATCCACTGTCTTTTCCGTCGGCTCAACAATGTCGAGCAAACGCTTGTGGGTACGAATTTCATACTGGTCGCGCGCGTCTTTGTTGACGTGCGGAGAGACCAGAATGGTGAACTTTTCCTTGCGCGTTGGCAGAGGAATAGGTCCACGCACCTGAGCGCCGGTCCGCTTAGCGGTATCGACAATCTCCTGCGTGGACTGGTCGATCAGGCGATAATCAAACGCCTTCAACCGAATCCGAATCTTTTGGCTTTGCATGATGCACCAAACTCCACTCGTAGCAGCTAATCGTTAGCCGACCTTCAAAAAAAGGAGCCGCATTGTATGCATAATACTCAACCCTGTCAACACGCATGACGCTGACAGGGTTGAGATGACTTTGCGACCAAAATAGAAAAAGGGGCTGAACGTATCAGCCCCTTTTTCCTGATCAAACGAGCGACTTACTCGATGATCTTTGAAACCACGCCGGCACCAACGGTACGGCCGCCTTCGCGA
>NZ_JACUUB010000075.1 GCF_014859525.1 Marinobacter sp. | reverse complement strand
ATCGCAGCAACAATCGGTGTCATGAGTCGGTAAATGTTTACCGGACCATGACCACCGAACATTCCGGTATTGGAGAAGTCCCATGATTATAAAACACACACAGCTATGCACAGCGATCCTGGTTATGCTCCTTGCTGTGACCGCTTTACCAACCCACGCTTCAGGTCATGGAACTGCAGAACATGGCCAGCCTGTGCTGGAAGGCTACAGCCCTGTGTCCTACCATGAACAGGGACACCCTGAAATGGGTTTCCGAAAACACCAGAGCATGTATCAAGGAAATGTCTATTGGTTTACCAGTGCGGAACAGAAAAAGAAGTTTGACGCCTCCCCCTCAGCCTATGCACCCACTTTCCCCCACAGCTGCCCGTATAACCTTGCGCAAGGGCGCCTTGAAACCGTTGACCCGACCAATTTCAAAATTGTTGATGGTCAACTTTTATTGTTCCATCGTTCCACTGAGCAAGATGGGCGACAGCGGTGGGAAGAAAGTGTTGTAAACAACCGAATCACAGAAAAAGAACTCCTTCGCAGGGCAAAGAGCAATTTCATAGACCTCAAGTTCTGAGACTGACCAGTAAGGATTTCCGATGACCAGCACCGTTTTTACGGTAGAACATCCTCAATAATTGAAGCTCTGGAAGCCCTTGCTGAACCGTGCTATCAAGCGAGTGTCGCCCCAACACTTCACCTCGCTGCATCCTGTGCCTCCTTGTTCAGGTAGGCAACAATGTCATCAGACTCATAGAGCCAGCGATCCTCGCCATTCCTTTGAATTCTCAGGCAGGGTACCGTCGGTTTACCACCACCGTGAATCAGTTCATCCCTGGCTCCGGCACTTGTCATGAGATGCTTTTTTGTGACGGCAAGGTCATGTTTTACCAGAGCCCACTGCACCTTGGCGCAAAATGGACAGGAGGGGAGGTAGTACAGCGTTAGTCCGTAAAGGTAGACCGGCTTTGAATCAGCTGACCGAGGGACACCGGGCTGATTACCGAACAAGCGCCGTAACATGTTAATCATTGAAGACTCCTGCAATGAAAGATGACTGAAACTAAAATCGCTAGATCAACAGAACCAAACCCTGTTTGAAACTCCTGCTGAACTGTAACAAGCCGTCAATCTCGGGTGTCTGTATATCAGGCGCAGCGATCTCCACATTGAAAGGAGGCTTGCACCGATCACCAAACAACGAGAGGATTTGAGCCATGAGAAAATTCACTGTTTTGATGACAGCGATTGTCCTGACAGCATCCGCCAGCGTCTCAATGGCAATGAATGGCCAGGCTGATCGCTTTAACGAAGCTCGCAGCTACCCGAACAAAACGGTTGACGTAGCAAAGCAAGCCGATTAATTCTCAATAACCTTCAACCTGGCCGCTATCAACGCATAGCGGCCAGCTCGTTTTGTATTGTCCTACCTGGACATTTCCGGAAAGTTTGCCGGGGTATTCAGGCTCCAGTCGTAGTCGATGTAGCTGAGTCCAGCCGCACCTTTCACACGCTCGGACACTTCCGGCGTCGCCCACTCCAGAATGAATGCCCGGTTTGAGCCGGAAGCCTCCTGAAAGTCCTTCTCGTACCACTTGAACAGTTCACTCACGTACAAACGGCCAGACTCAACCCGGAGCTGGCGCTCGGTGCTCAATGCCCGCCGGGTATTCTCCGCCAGCAATTTTTCCAGGTTCGCCGCGGTATAGATCTCTGTCCTCAAAGGTGGGCAACCGACCGAGGCGCAGTTGACGGCAAAATGTACCCTTGCGTCTTTCCAACCACGGGCCTGGTAGTCATCGCCCAGAAGAATCCCTTTCTCAATTTCATCCAGACTGTAAGCCTGGCCACCGACAATGAAGTTGGCGCGGCCGAAAACATTCTTCACAAACGGATTGATTCGGCCGCCGTAATCCCACACCGAAGACACCAACTGGCCATTCGGCCGTTCAGTCAGAATCTGGTCGATCATGAAAAAGTTGTAGGCGTTGATCCAGAACGCGACAGCGTGCTCCCGTGAGTCAAGCTGACTGAGATCAAACGATGCCAAGCGCGCCCTCTGTTGCTCAAGGCGTGGTTGTGTCTGGTCATCGGCCAGGGCCGATTGGTAATCAAAGGCTGAAACCAGACCATTGCCCGGCAAGGTATGCTCAATCAGGTGATCAGCGACCAGCTGCTGGAATGGCTCGTAGGGGGAAGTCTCTGCCAGCGCGCTGCCAGCCAGAAACCAGAGCGCAATGAGCGCGCGTGAGAAAAATGCCGTGATAGGTGGCCAATTAAAGGTCATAACAACTCCTGTGTTGGGTGAACAGGGTATACCGACACAGCTCGGCGCAAGTTGTTACGCGGATGCCGTGATCGGCCGGTACTAAACCGGCTGATCACGGCCCTGAATCAGGCCTTCTGCCACTCAAACTTCTTGAACGGCTGATCGACCGGCGTTTTGGCGATGTGATTGATATAGTTACTCATGATTTTCTGGGACAACGTCATGATCAGTTCCAACACATGCCGGTTATCGAAACCTGCCTCGAAAAACGCGCTCAGGTCGTCTTCACTCACGTTGCCCTGCTTGCGCATGACCGCCAGAGTGAAATCACGCAGCGCTTCCAGCTTGTCGTTCGGAAGCGGGGTTTCGTCACGCAGCGCATTGGTGATGTCGTCAGACACCTCCATCATCTTGGCAATGCCGGTATGCGCAGGCACACAATAATGGCAGGCGTTCTCGACGTTGATGGTCTGCCAGACCACGGTCTTCTCGTCGTTGTTTAAACTGCTGTCCAGCACCAGTTGATGCAGCTTCTGATAGGCCTCAAGCACTTGCGGCGATTCCGCCATGACCGCATGCAGGCCGGGAATCATACCGAAGTTCTTTTGGGAGTTTTCCAGAAACGGCTTGGCTCCCTCTGGGGCGGATTGGGCATCGTGTAATTTAAAATCTGCCATTGCGGTACTCCAATCAAGTTTATGAATGATCGCTCAACAACCAAACCGTATCTGTTTTTGAGCGGCCATTCAAGTTATAATTGAGCGAACATTCAAAAGCACCACACGAGGGTGTCGTTATGCCAAGACCTCCAAGCTATGACCGGGAAGCAGCTCTGGCGAAAGCCGTCAGTCTGTTCTGGCAAAAGGGCTATCACGGCAGCTCGATGAAGCAGATCGAGCAGGCGCTGGATATGCGCCCCGGCAGCATCTACGCCACGTTTGGCAGTAAAGATGGTCTGTTTTCTGAAGCGCTGGCCAATTACGCACAGCAGGGTGGGGCCGACCTGTCGGAACACATGGCGGGTTATGACAGCATCGTTGCAGGGTTGCAGGCGTATTTGCGGGAAATCGCCGGCAGTTGCGCCGATACCGACTGTGCCCCCGCCCGGGCCTGCCTGATCGTGAAAACCTTGCTGGAAGCCAGCAACACCAACCCGGCACTGTATTCGCAGGCCCAGAGTGTGCTGGCCGCCATTGAAACGTCCTTTGCCGAGCTGTTGGAAAGCGCCAGAAATCAGGGAGAAATTGCTGCTCAGACCGACTGCCGACGTCTGGCAAGGCTGCTTCAGAGCCAGATTATGGGGCTGCGCGCCATGGCTGAACGCAACCCGTCTGCCGCTGAGCTTGAGCAGCTCGGCGACGACATGGCGGCAATTCTGGAGAGCTACAAGGTAAGGAACTAAGGTGCAACGGCGGCTTTGGTCATGCCCTCGAGTGCGCCGGAGAGGTTCCTGACCACCGGGCAGTCTGCCACCCCGTGGCGTTCAGCCAGGTACTGAGGGTCGTTGTAGCCGAGCCAGACCTGACCGCTGTCATCCTGCCAGACCAATGCCTTCAGGGGCAGGTCAATGCCTGCCGATTGCGCGCACTGCATAAACGGCGTGCCGCCCTGCGGGTTGCCGAAGATCAGCAGCTCGGTCGGTCGCAACGATTCACCCACGCTCTGTGCACCTTTGGCGTGATCAATCCGGGCAAACACGTTCAGCCCCTTCTCCTCCACAATGGCTTCAAGTTTATCCATGGTCGCCGTCGGCGAGTGGGGGCTTTTCAGCAATATCAGTCCGTCAGCGGCAGTGGCCGTCAGGCTAACCATCATCAAGCAGAGCAGTGCAGCAGCGCGGAACATCATAGGCCTCCATTTTTTGTGTGAACCTGCTCTCTCAAGGTAGTGCACCCGGCGCCTGTTCACCAGCCTATGGCCGGCCCGTTACCGGATCGGACCGTTAAACTGCTCAACCTGCGCTGCGCAGTACTCCACTCAGTCACCATCGCTGCAGGAAAGGCCAACCTCAGCGCAGGTCCGGATTCAGGGTGTAGGTGCCGGTCACCCGGGCGCTGGCCAGCACGTGCCCGGCCATGGCCTGGCGTACATCGTTACCGTCAAACTCACCATCCAGGCCCAGGCTTTCGACATCCAGCGCATGCACTTCAAAATGGTAGTGATGGATGATTTCGTCGTTCCAGGGCGGGCAGGGGCCATCGTAACCGGCGTAGGTGCCGGCCATGTCGGGATTGCCGGCGAGGAACTGGGTGTAGTTGTTCACACCCCGAACACCAATAGCCCCCGGGCCGCATTCCTTGCCTTTTGGCAGCACGCCATCGCTGTCCTCACCTTCCGGTATCCGGCCCACATTGGCAGGAATATCGGTCAGTAACCAATGAAAGAAATCCACCCGGGGCAGGTCGGCAGCCACCGTTTTGCCTTCCTGGTTCACATCGTCAGCCACGCTGGGCACATCCGGGTCAAACATGATCACCACAAAGCTTTTGGTGCCTTCCGGCGCCCCGGACCACACCAGCTCAGGATTGCGGTTGGGGCCAAAGCTCATGTGGTCTTGCTCACTGAACACGCCGAACGCGAATTTCTCGGGAATCGGTTGGCCTTCTTCTACACCTTGAACCTTTAGTTTCACAGCAATCTCTCCTGTCGGACGTCATTTGCATATAATCGGGTTGTACCAGGGCATACGCTACAGAGTGTAGTTCTGGTTCTATCAACCATCTCAGGTCTGTGTCCAGATTAGCAAATTGCCAACACAAAGCACGTGATGGCCGCTCCGGTTGCATCAAAAGGATCAACCAGACAACACCTCTGTCCAATTGTTATCGTGGACCTACAACGTTAATATAGCCGGCGTTAGCAGCCTACCTTTTATGTTAACGGGTCAGACTGATCAGAGCAGACAGCCAAGTACTTTCCCGCGAGAGTACTTGGCTCTCATCTTCTGAAGGTCTGACTGCTATGGAAAACCTGCATCACATTGTAGTTGTCGGCGGCGGTGCCGGCGGTCTGGAGCTGGTCACCAGTCTGGGCAATAAACTGGGCAAAAAACACAAAGCCAGAATCTCCCTGGTAGACTCCGGTCTTACCCACGTCTGGAAACCTCTTCTGCACGAAGTCGCCTCCGGCTCTCTGGATGCCAACGCTAACGAAATTAACTATCGCGCTCACGCCCGCAAGCATCATTATGAATTCCAGCTTGGCCGCATGAGCGACCTCAATCGCAGCGCAAAAGAAATCGTCATTGCGCCATTCCTCGACGAAGAGGACCAGGAAGTGGTTCCGGAGCGCCGGATCAAGTACGACACCCTGGTGATTGCCGTCGGCAGTACCGCGAATGACTTCGGAACCCCCGGCGCCCAGGAAAACTGTCTGTTTCTGGACAGCCTCAGGCAAGCCCGGCGCTTCCATAAACTCATGCTTAACGCATTTCTCCGCAAAAACCATGAGGCCCATCAGAGTCAGCCCCATGCTCTGAACATCAGCATTATCGGCGCTGGCGCTACCGGTGTGGAGCTCGCCGCCGAGTTGCGACTGGCGTCACGGGAGTTGCCAGTGTACGGCATGAATCACCTGCAATCGTCAGACGTTTCCATCAGCGTGATTGAGGCAGCCGATCGGATATTGCCGGCGTTGCCTGGCCGACTCTCAGCAGCGGCCACCCGGGAACTGGAACGGCATAAAGTCAACGTACTGACCGGACAGCCGGTGAGCGAAGTACGCCAGGGAAGCCTGGTGATGAAGGACGGCACCGAACTGCCCTCAGAAATGACCATCTGGGCAGCTGGCATCAAGGCGCCGCCGTTTCTTGCCAATCTGGATGGCCTGGAAGCCAACCGCACCAATCAGCTTGTGGTGGAACAGACCCTTCAAACCACCCAGGATCCAGACGTATTTGCCCTTGGTGACTGCGCAGCCTGCCCGCAACCGGGTTCGGACCATAACGTGCCCCCCAGGGCCCAGGCCGCTCACCAACAGGCCGACACCCTGTTCAAAACTCTGTGTAACCGCCTGGAGGGCAAAGACCCCGTGCCCTTCGTTTACAACGACCACGGTTCTTTGATCAACTTCAGCCGTTACACCACCGTCGGTAATCTGATGGGCAACCTGTCTGGCCGGAGCATGTACATTGAAGGAAAGGTCGCCAGAGTGTTCTATGTTTCTTTGTATCGGATGCACCAGGTCGCCCTGCACGGCTTCCTGCGCACCGGCGTGATCTGGCTGATGGACAAGATCAGCCGCGCCATGCACCCGCGATTGAAGCTGCACTGAGGCGCAACGCCTTGTCCTGAAAGACTGGAGCGGGCGATGGGAATCGAACCCACGTCATCAGGTTGGGAACCTGAAGCTCTACCATTGAGCTACGCCCGCCTGCATAATGATAGTCACAGCAATATAAGCCCGGGCTGACGTCCGGGCAAGCCTTTTGGTCTGGAGCCTGATGGATCCCACCCTTACCCTCATTGGCGCCCTGATGCTGGTTTTCAGCATTGTGTTGAGCCCATTGTCCAGCCGCATTGGCATGCCGGTATTACTGGTCTTTCTTGCCGTTGGCATGATGATGGGTGAGGACGGCCCCGGGGGCATCCAGTTCGACAACTTTGAACTGGCTTTTCTGATTGCCAATCTGTCTCTTGCCGTTATCCTGCTGGATGGCGGTATGCGCACGCGAGTGGAAACCTTCCGGGTAGGTTTGCGGCCAGCCCTGGTGTTAGCAACCTTGGGTGTCGCGCTGACCGCGGGCGGCGCAGCCATTGTGGCCTGGTGGGTATTCGATCTGCACTGGATGATGGCGTTACTGATCGGGGCCATTATCTCCTCAACCGATGCGGCGGCGGTCTTTTCATTGCTACAGGGCCGGGGCCTGCACCTGAACGAACGAGTCAGTGCCACTCTGGAGATCGAATCGGGCAGTAACGACCCCATGGCCATTTTCCTCACGCTGATGCTGGTCACACTGATCAGTCAACACGAGCCGGGGTCTATTCTTTCTGGGTTGCTAATGCTGGTTCAGCAGTTTGGCATCGGCGCGGCCGCGGGTGTTCTGGGCGGTTTTGTCACGGTTGAGCTGGCCAACCGGATCCGCTTAACACCAGCCCTGTACCCCATCCTGGTTGGTGCCGCCGGCATCGCGGTTTTCTCGGCCACCAATGCCGCTGGCGGTAGCGGCTTTCTGGCTATTTACCTCTGCGGTGTTGTTATAGGCAACCGTCCAGTCCGGATGATGCCGATGATTCTTCAGGTTCACGACGGTATGGCCTGGCTGGCGCAACTTTGCCTGTTCCTGATGCTGGGCCTGCTGGTCAGCCCCTCCGACCTTATCCCGCTGGCGGGTGCCGGTCTTGTACTGGCACTCGCACTGATCTTCGTCATTAGGCCGCTAACCGTGCTGGTGACACTTTGGCCTTTCGGTTTCAACAAAAGAGAATTGGGGTTTATCAGTTGGGTCGGGCTGCGAGGGGCGGTGCCCATTGTCCTTGCGTTGTTCCCGATTATTGCCGACCTGCCGGACGCCCAACTGGTTTTCCATGCCGCCTTCTTTATCGTTCTGGTGTCGCTGCTGGTGCAAGGCACTACCATGGCGCCGCTGGCCCGTAAACTGCGCCTCGAAGTCCCTGCTGGCGAAGACCCTTATCGGCGTTTGCCATTGGATGCGCCAGCCGCCGGCGATCATGAATTGATGCTGTTCCCGCTCAGAGGCAAGAATTGGGATAGGCCCAAGGCCCTTGGTCAGCTTCGGCTACCGGACAACACTGCGATTGCCGGTGTGTTCCGCAATCGCAAATGCCTGCAACCCACCAAAGATCTGGAAGTGGCTTCAGGCGACATGGTAGCGATGTTCGCCACTCCGGCACTGCTGCCCGACCTGGGCAAGGCTTTGAGTGGCCGGCAGGCACCCAAACATTTGGCAGAACGCGCCTTCTTCGGCGACTTTGTGCTCAACGGTGACGCGTTACTCGGCGATGTTGAACAGGTGTATGGCATCGAATTCGACGAGCTGCCCCCCGAGCTGTCGCTGGCGGAATGTTTTGCCAAACGCACGAAGGGCCATCCGGTAGTTGGTGACACCGTAACATTGGGCCCGGTAACCCTGGTGGCCCGGGCCACTGAATCGGACCGGGTTACCAAGGTCGGTCTGAAGATGGATGCGTGATGCCAGTCAGATTCGTGTAACGAAAACCAGCAACCGTAACAAAACCCCTTATCAATACCCCTGCCGGCTATGTTATAACCACTGTGAACAATCTTTAACCATCAAACCGACTATGCTGGCATCATGACCCTGAGACTTTTTTTATCGTTTATCCTGGCAGCATTGCCCATTCTCGCTCAAGGCACCGAGCTATTGGCGAGGGCAGATACCCGCATGGTGGTTCCATCCGCCGAACCAACGCTTGCCGAACATCTTGAAATTACCCAGGTGCTGGTTCGTAAAGAAGAACGCCGGCTGTACTTATTAAGCGGTGAGCGCAAGGTGCGGAGTTACCGGATATCCCTGGGCGGCAATCCCGTCGGCCACAAATTGTATGAAGGCGACAGGCGCACACCAGAAGGCGATTACATCCTGGATTGGCGAAACGCCAACAGCGACTTCCACAAATCCATCCACATCTCGTACCCCAGCGCCAATGACCGGGAACTCGCCGAAGCCTGGGGGCTGAACCCGGGCGGCAGCATCATGATTCATGGCCTGCCCAATAATGCCGGGGATCTTGCCTTTGCCTATACCGGACTGGACTGGACCGAAGGCTGCATCGCGGTCACCAACGAAGAGATGGATGAAATTTGGGCGCTGGTCGATAACGGCACACCGATTCGAATTCTGCCCTGACGTCCATGGCGGTCGATCACGATCGATTCCATGACCATAGAATTAAGTTGTTGTCATAAGCCAAGAAAATTTACGTATCCTTAGTTAACATTATGTCTCCGAGTGTTTTACACTGTTTAACGACTCCGGTAGTCAATGCCTATCGGGCTAGTTGACAGGAAGTCGTCTATACTGACTTTCGGATCACAGGAATTAAAACGACTAATAAGGGGAATTATAATGCGTAAACTGACGATCGCCGGGTTTGCAATGGCCGCCGTACTGACTGCTGGTTGTGCTACAACCGACCAAGGTTCTATCGACGAAGCCAATGCAACTGCAAGCTCCGCCGAGCAGACCGCCAACAACGCACTGAACACCGCTAACAGCGCTGCCAGCTCTGCACGTACTGCCCAGCAGACTGCTGAAGAAGCACTGGCTGCCGCTCGCGCAGCTCAGAAGTCTGCAGACGAAGCTAACGAGCGTGCACGTCGCATGCTGGAGCGCTCCAGCCAGAAGTAAGGCTGACGCTTAGCAAAAAAGGCCGGTTAAACCGGCCTTTTTTGTGCGTGAATGAAAACCCACCGTTACTCGTCAGACTTGCCTGGCTTTCTGGTGACCTGACCGTCCATAAAGGATTTGATCATATCCACCGGCAGCGGGAACACGATGGTAGAGCTGTTACTGCTGCTCATGTCCGCCAACGTCTGCAGATAGCGTAATTGCATAGCGCCAGAGTTCGCTGACATCACTTCCGCCGCTTCTACCAGCTTTTTCGACGCCTGCAGTTCACCTTCGGCGTGAATAACCTTGGCTCGGCGTTCACGCTCTGCCTCGGCCTGACGGGCGATAGCACGAATCATGGTTTCATTCAGATCCACGTGTTTGATTTCCACGTTAGCCACTTTGATACCCCAGTCTTCCGTCTGGGAATCAATGATCTCCTGGATATCGGAATTCAGCTTGTCGCGCTCTGACAACATCTCATCCAGATCGTGTTTACCCAGTACCGAGCGCAGCGTGGTTTGCGCCAGCTGGCTGGTAGCTGCCCCAAAATCTTCCACCCGGATGATCGCTTTCTCAGGATCAACTACCCGGAAATACAGTACCGCGTTTACCCGAACCGTAACGTTATCCTTGGAGATAACATCCTGACTGGGCACATCCAGCGTAATCACGCGTAAATCCACACGCACGATCTGTTGGATTCCCGGGATAACAATGATCAAGCCGGGGCCTTTTACACCCTGGAACCGGCCCAGGAAGAACACCACACCGCGCTCGTATTCCGGCAGGATCTTGATGGCGGAACCAAGTATTAGCAATAACACCACAATCGGTGCGATATAGGGAATTATGTCGCCCAGGTTCATACGGCCTCCTTGATTTGCCGTTGGTTAGTCCGAAAGGATCGTTTAATGGGCCGATCCAGCCTCTGGTTTCACCTCTACGATCAGGGTCAATCCCTCCATGCCTTTCACGTTAACCGTCGCGCCCTTGGTGACTGCATCGGCACTCCGGGCATTCCAACGCTCACCGCTTACCTGCACATGGCCATGAAATGCCTCGTACGTCGGTTCAAAATCATCCAGGGCCAAGCCAACTTCGTGTGCCATGTGCTCACTGCCGCTGACCGGCGGCCTTCGCCTGAGGCCGATAAAGCGCGTAACCGTCCACAGAATGAAGCCCCCGGCAACCACGGCCGTGCCTCCAATGGTCGGCATTGAAATATCCCGGTGACTACCGTCCATCAGAATCACCGAACCGGTCACAAACGCAACAATGCCCCCCACCCCGAGTATCCCGAAACTGGGCACGAAGGCCTCCCCGACAATGAAAGCCAACCCCAGAAGAATCAATGCCAGACCAGCGTAATTCACTGACAGTACCTGAAAGGCAAACAGCGCCAGAATGAGACTGATCGCCCCGATCACCCCGGGTACGATGGCACCCGGATTGGACAGCTCAAAGATGATGCCGTAAAAACCGATGATCATCAGAAAGTACGCGACGTTCGGATCGGTGATCACAGACAGCAACCGGGTACGCCAGTCGGGCTCTGAGCGCACCAGTTCCAACTCGGCCGTGTCGAGGACCGCCTCGCCTGTCGCCAGTTGCACGGTGCGGCCGTGAATCGCCTCCAATAAAGACCCCAGGTCAGGTGCCACCACATCAACGACATTCAGTTCCAGAGCCTCGGTCGCGCCCAGGTTAACCGCTTCACGCACAGCTTCTTCAGCCCAATCCGCATTCCGGCCATGGCGCTCTGCCAGACCACGGATGTAGCTGACCGCATCCTCCAGGACTTTTCGCTCCATGGCCGTATCACCCCGGCGTTTTTCGGGCTCGAAAGACTTGTCATCAGCACCCTTACTGGATTCGTCGCCCTCCTGACCTGGTTGACTCTCTGGCTCTGGCTCCGTGCTGCCCGGCATACCACCCATCTGCACCGGTGTCGCCGATCCCAGGTTGGTGGCGGGTGCCATGGCGG
>NZ_JACUUB010000074.1 GCF_014859525.1 Marinobacter sp. | reverse complement strand
TTGCCGTCTTTTACGTCAAACAGGTACACAAATTCATAACGGTTCTTCAGGCTCATGCTTGGACTCCTTCTGATTCATCATGCGCTGGTTCTTTTGAATGCTTCGTAAATAACGCCTGGCGTTGGTGGTAGTAACCAATGGCGAATAATCCCTGATCCTCCAGATTGAGGTGTGCGGGGAAGTCGTTGATATCCGAAACAATCTCCGCAATGCGCTTCTCGGCGACGATTCGCTGCCCCTGGTGTGGCAGTTTCTTCAGGTGATGCGCATGCAACCGCATTAGCGTTCCGAAAACAGATTTCGGATTACAGCTGGCGCTACTGTAGTAACGATCCCGGATACCCGCGTTTAGCCCCGGATTGGCATCCGATTGAAGCTTTTCCAGTACGGCAAACAGGCAGCCGAGACGGTAACCGATCCGCTTTTCTTCAGGGTTATAGGCCATGGTCACTTCCTTATTGGTGAGGTTCTTATGACGATAAGAGCGGTTCAGAAAGGCTTTGATTAATCGCGCACGATAGGTTGTCACCTCGCCTTGCTCTGCTTTGATTCGCTTGATGACACCCTGCATAAGGCTCGTCGGCAGCGGCAAACCCATGAGGATTGCGCGTACTGTTTCGCCGACCAAGTGTGGCGGCAAGTTTTCATCCTTTCCCAACAATGCCGTTGATCGAAGCAGTGGTTTCAAAGGCGGGTAGTCCGTGCTCCGGCTGACAATTTCGATATCGCGGAACCACTGGGCCAGTTGTTTGCTGAATTCCGCCACGGTGCCAACCTGCCAGAACCGCACAGCAATTCGGGCTGCGTTGGGGGAAAGCCCGAGAAGATAGAAACGCTCCGTACCAGCACCCTCCATAAAAGCACCAGAGTGGAGACTTTCAAAAAGCTGCCTGACCGCCCTGGCGCTGCTATCAGGATCATCTTTGGGCGTATCGTTGAAGAATGACTGAAGGTTGTTTTCGAGAAAGTTCTCCCCGGTTGACCACCAGACCACAGATATCTCATTCAACTGCAGCCGCTGAGGACTACTGGTACGCAGCAGTTGATTAAGCGCGGTGGTGTACTTGAACGCGGCCTCCTCACCTACTGGCGCGTTATTGCCTTTATCTTTGCCCCAGGAATTGAAGGAGTCGATATTGAAAGAAACAATATTTGCCCCAGCCATCTGGGCTCCCCATACACCTTTTACAGAAGGGTGCAGGCGTGCAATCTTGGTTTTTTCGCCAGTGACCAGGCAAATGCCATCCTGATTTTCACTGTCCAGGGGTTGCTCCGCGATCCACTGGCGAACAGTCGGCGACTGGCAGATAAGATTATTATCTGTACTCAACTGAAAGGTGAGATTGCACCCCGAGATCTTCAGGCATTCCTGAAATTCTGGCGCCTTCCGGACTTTCTCCTTCTCGCCTTCATCGTGGAGGAACGCATGAACGGCCTGCACTCCCTCATTATCCGGTATATCTGTTCGAAGACGGTCCACCAGATCAACGAAGGCCTGGTGCTGCTTCCCGGCCATATCGACTTCTTTAGGACTGGGCGCCGCACCTGGTTTCGAAACCTTGGGCTGTTCCAGCACATAGCCGAAATGATCCCAGAGGCAGTAAGCTGTTTCATAGGATTTAGCACCACTGCGCTTTACACCTTGTGGTACCGTGAAAGCCTTGGCTACTGGCTTACCTTTCTCCTGAAACTCGCGGGTATCCTTTAATTGAATAAACCGCCCTTGAGGACTGAGGACTATGACAAACGGAATTTCTTTCTCTTCAAATCCCACGGGTGGCAGCGGGCTTCCCGCCGTTTTCTTCCGGTCGTAATACTCACACAATGCCTGAAGAATCATCCCCTCACCTCCGGACTGTTGCGGTCAGGCACGGCCATTACGCCATCCTGCATATGGGCTCGGAAAAACAGAGGTTGGGGAGCGGCCGGATCACTGTAATCCAGGTCGTACAACATGAATCCAAGGTCAGACGACTGCTGAATTGGCTCCGGTCCATCAGCAGCATCAACTAAAGCGAAATCACAACTGAACTCACGGCAACCAAGGTAAGGCTGGTTGAAACACTGTCCCTTCTCGGCGCGGCGACGGAACATGTCCGCAAACTTGGCAGCTGAATCTTGCGTGCCGGCCTTATCCGTCATTTGAAACTCGGCATGAAGCCGATACCGCACATCTTTCAGTAACAGGCTTGCACGCTGCTGACGCTGTTCGTCAACATAAATTCCCAGGCACCCCTCCCCGCTCATCATTGCCGACCTGGCTGTGCGGGTGGATACGATAGATTCCACCTCGTTGCGTCTCAGATTCATCCACTTGATCGGATTCAACACCTCGATCTTCGTAACCTGCCACTGAATCGCAGGCTTCCACATAATCGCCTCAAAAATGGCTCTGGCCGCAGACGGGGTAATCACGTCATAGCTCACCCGTTCTACCTTCATCTCGGGCCTGGTGAAACAGGCAAACTCTCCACTGACATCCAGGCAAAAGCCCATGAGCCCTCCTAAATAACGGTTGATTCGGCGGGGATCAGGCTATCCGGTGCCTGAACACCCCAAACCGGATGATAATGACTAGATTCAACAATAAATTTACCGGCACGTTCATAGATCGCCCCCATGCCATACAACTGCCTGGCAAGCGACTCAGGTAATGTGACGCTGTATCTCTGCAATTTCCGGTGCACCCATTTCCGGGAGCCATCCTGTTCGAGCATCCCGAGCCACTGATCAACCGGTGTCTCTTTATGCCCCTCTGGGCAGAAAGGAACCACCACACCAACACCCTTATCATCGATCAGCCGAAACTTTTCTGCCGCTTCACGGAATTGAATGGCCAGCGCTGCATCTCGCGAACTCTCTGCGTTCAGCAAACCGCAAATACCATGCTTGTCGCGATCGCCTTGTGTATTGAGATCACTGAAGAATGCCTGTATCGCGTCCGGGCTGAGCGGTTCATTCAACTGACCACTTCTAAGCAGTTTGACGGTTACCTGTGCGGCTTGCCTGAGGAAACCGGGAGGCGGCAACTGCTCGGGCTGAAACACAACCACACGGCCGTTATTCGGCAATCGCCCTTCTCGATTACAGCGGCCGGCTGCCTGCGCTATGGAATCCAGGCCAGCCATGGCCCGATAGACTACCGGGAAATCAACATCCACACCGGCTTCAATCAATTGGGTGCTGACGACTCTCAGAGGCCTGTCAGATCCAGCCCTGCGCTCAGACAATTTGTGATGGATCTCCGCCAGGATCTGGGATCGGTGCTCTGCGCACATGTTGGCGGAGAGGTGGTGCGTATCACCATTTTGAGGCAGAAGTTCATAGAGTGTTCTCGCATCCTGACGCTTGTTAACCACAACCAGCACACAATCTTCTTCCGCCAATTGTTGAGACAAACCCTGCCAGGATATTCTTTCGTCCGGATCAGATGGCATCTCGATGTTTACGCGCTTCAATTGGCCGGCAAGTGCTGCTGGTTTCTGGATTATTTCCCGAATATTACCGAGACCGGTATGGAGAACGCTGCCAAACGCATCGACCTGCCTTCCAAGATCCGGCTGCGTTGCCGTGCAGAGCACCCAGGTCACCCCAAAATGCTCGCTCATCTGCCGCATTACCCGAGTGATCGGTTCATGAAAATCTCGTGGAATCTGCTGGGCCTCATCGAGTATCACAATACTGTTCACCAGGTTGTGCAATTTCCGACAGCGGCTGGTTCTGCTGGCAAACAGGGATTCGAACAACTGGACGTTGGTGGTAACAATCACTGGCGCATCCCAGTTTTCTGCCGCAAGTCTCGATCCCGCATTCTCCAAACCAGGGTCGACATCCAGGCTGCTGTGGTGCTCCAGAACTGCCTCCTTACCAAGAAACTCGCGGAACACGCCGGCGTTCTGCTCAATGATACTGGTGAACGGGATGGCGTAAATAACTCGCGATTTACCATGTTTTCTGGCGTGTTCCAGAGCAAACCCCAGACTCGCGAGTGTCTTTCCACCACCGGTGGGAACCGTCAGACTGAATATTCCCGGTGACTCGACAGCACTCTGTTGGCAAGCATCAAAGATCGCCTTTCGGGTACGATTCAGCGGGGTATCGTCTGCCGCCCTCTGCAACTGATTCATCTGTTCAAAAAACACTGAATGAAGTTCAGACAGTTTTGGTAATCGACCTCTCTGGTTTACCCGTTCAGGTGCCATGTAGCTTTCGGTGTCCAGGAAATCGGCATCCACCAGGCACGAAAACAACAGCCGCATCCATAGATTAATTGAATCTGTGTTCCTGGCGATTTCCGGAATATCAGGCTGGTGCGCAGTCAAAAGGTCGCCAGGGATCGCCGCCTCCATAGCCTCAGAATACTCTGGTCCTGCCTCTTGCAGACGAAACTGTAACGAGCCACGACCACCCGACCAGTCCGGTAATCCTGCGTGATGCCCCGCAATCAGATAAGCAGTAACGTAGCCCGGTACGGATGGCCATTGATTGATCGCATGAACCGCACCTGCAGTGGAATGGGTAACCCGCTGTGGGCTCTCTACGTGGGCATTTTCCCGCTCATATCCGGAGGCATCGCGGATGTAGTTTTGAAAGGTGCCACGATACTTGCCGAGATCGTGCCAAAGTCCAGCAGCCATGCCCCAGCCCGAAGAATGAAACGCTCCCGCTTTTGCGCCACTGAGCTTTGCAACTTTGCGCAAATGATCCTCCAGAAGATGCGGGTCATGCCAATCACCGGAGGAATCATCTTGCTTCACGTGGGCAACATAGCCGTGGTTATTCATTCCAATCATAGAAGCCTTTACTTGTCATTTGGATACCAACCTAAATCAAGCGCTGCCCCAACCACCGTACCGCTGAAAAATCCTCAGTCGATTTCTGCCATCCGGCGAACGTTGCTTCTGCAACCGGATCAAAAATCTGGTGTTCCGCTGAGCGCGTCTGGATTGGCTGAATTCGAATCCGGTCGCTGATGGTTTCGGCATCGTGACCAGACTCACCCAGTAAATCCCGGATCTTTACGCGGAGCGGAGCCAGCCGGTTAGCAATCAACCCAGGTTGCACATTTTCCAGTACGTGCTCACACGCCAACAAGGCATATAATTCTGCGGGGTTCATCCAGAATCCCGGCAGCTCAAATACAGGCGCTTCCGGTGCATAGTGGTGGCCGTTCTCTTCCCGTGAGTACTCAATTGGAGTCCCGAGGGAGTCTCGCAGGTACTCGAAGTCTCGGGTTATGGTGTTCCGACTGGTTTCCGGTTTTCCCATGAACTTGCGCATGGGAACCGGTTTCGAGGCACTGCGAAGTAATTCGTGGCTTCTGTAGATGCGGTAAAAACGACTCACTTGCTCTCCCTGCTGAATCACTCTCCACCGTCAAGGTTAGTTACATACTCGTTCGCTTGCCACTCTCAGAAACAAATCGTTACCACCGCCCCTGCAAAGTCGCCACAATCTTGCGGCCACCGGCGTTGTCCCGGTGCTCGCAAAGGTAGAGGCCTTGCCAGGTGCCCAGCGCCAGCTGGCCGTGGCTGATCGGGATGGTGAGGGACGGCCCGATCATCACGCTTTTGATGTGGGCCGGCATGTCGTCTGGCCCTTCCACGTTATGTTCATAATAGGGGGTATTTTCCGGCACCATCACACTGAAATGCCGCTCCAGATCACGGCGCACATCCGGATCGGCATTTTCATTGATGGCCAGAGAAGCGGAGGTGTGCTGGAGGAACAGGTTCAGCAGCCCCACTTCGCAGTTGGTCAGTTCTGGGGCCTGAGCCAGGATTTCGTTGGTGACCAGATGAAAGCCCCGGGGTAAGGGGCCCAGCTCGATGGTGTTCTGGTGCCAGATCATGATGACTCCTCGGGTTATTTCTGCAAGTCGTCCCAGGGGTGAACGGGGACCACGACGTCTTCAGAGAGTTCGTTTTCAAACGAACTTCGGAAATAGTCCATGGCTTTTTCGGCTTCACCCAGTTCATCAAACCGGGCGACGTGGTAGATCGCCTCACCCTCGTTGACCAAGGGCAGATTGTTCACACAGATAACAATACCGGAACAGGGCGAGGTAATGGCCACTTCGGTCTCGCCAAACGGGTCGGCCACCATGGCCAGTTTCTGGCCTTTGCGCACTCTCTGGCCCAGTTTGGCGACCGGCCGCATGATGCCGTCAATGTCGGCCCGTACCCATTGCGAATTGGCGGCGGTCTCCGAGCGTTTCTTGGGGGCTCGCGGGCCTTTCTTGGCGGGCACCATGTCCAGTTCCCGCATCACCCGGACGATGCCTTTGATGCCGCTGGCGATCACCACATCGTCAAAACGCAGGGCTTCTCCGCCTTCGAAGGTAATCACCGGAATATCCAAGGAATCCGCATAGGCACGCAGGCTGCCTTCGCGCAGGCCCGCGTTGATGATGATCGGTGCGCCAAACGCCTCGGCCATCCGTGAGGTTTCCGGGTTTTTCAGTTCCGCCCGGATCTGTGGCAAGTTAAAGCGGTGAATAGCCCCGGTGTGGAGATCAATAATGTGCGTAACCTTTTCCATGATCAGGGTGCGCAGCAGGTAAGCAATTCGCCCACCCAAAGAACCACTCTCTGACCCCGGAAAGCAACGGTTCAAATCCCGGCGGTCCGGCAGGTAACGGGTGCGCTGTACAAAACCGAAAATATTGACGATGGGCACGGCCACCAGGGTACCGCGCAGATGCCGGAGTGCCGAGTTTTTCAGCACCCGGCGAATGATTTCAACGCCATTAATCTCATCGCCGTGAATTGCCCCGCACACCATCAGCACGGGGCCATCACGACGACCATGCACCACCTCTACCGGTATGTGCAACGGGGTATGGGTGTAAAGCTTGGCAACCTGCACTTCCACAGTCTGTCTGGTACCTGCTTTTACCTGCACACCGGCAATTTCAAACGGTGCTCGTGCCATGGGCTTCAACCTGTCCCCCTGGTTTTTGTTTTCCAGGGCCGATAATTCTTTTCGGTCCAGTTAATGATCATGCCGGCTACGTTCTTGCCGGTGGCATTCTCGATGCCTTCCAGGCCCGGCGACGAGTTTACTTCCATCACCAGCGGGCCGCGGCTGGAGCGCAGCAGATCCACACCGGCCACGTTCAGGCCCATAGCCTTGGCAGCGGTAATGGCGGTGCGGCGTTCTTCCGGGGTAATCCGCACCAATGAGGCGGTACCGCCCCGATGCAGGTTGGAGCGGAATTCTCCCTCAGCCCCCTGGCGCTTCATCGCGGCAATCACCTTGTCACCGATCACAAAACAACGAATATCGGCACCACCGGCTTCCTTGATAAATTCCTGTACCAGAATGTCTGCTTTCAGGCCCATAAAGGCCTCAATCACAGACTCTGCGGCCTTGCGGGTTTCCGCCAGCACCACGCCGATACCCTGGGTTCCTTGCAGGAGCTTGATCACCACGGGTGCGCCGCCAACCATCTTCAGCAACTCTGGCACGTTATCCGGCTTGTTGGCGAACCCGGTCACCGGCATGCCCACCCCTTTGCGGGCCAGCAACTGAAGTGAACGCAGTTTGTCCCTCGAACGGGTGATAGCTACGGATTCGTTCAACGGGAATACGCCCATCATTTCAAACTGGCGCAGTACCGCAGTGCCGTAGAAGGTGACCGAAGCGCCGATCCGGGGAATGACCACGTCAAAGTCTTCCAGCACTTCCTCATGGTAATGGATCAGCGGGTTAGCTGAGGTGATGTTCATGGAGCAATGCAGCGCATCGATCACCTTCACTTCGTGGCCACGGTTAACGCCTTCCTCGACCAGTCGCCGAGTCGAGTAAAGGTGACGATTTCTCGACAGTACCGCAATTCTCATATTCAGATCCTCAGTGCCGGCTCACCGGCCAGGTAGGAAGCTTCAGGGTAAACCAGAGACCGGCCCGCCATGGCGGTTCGTCCCAGTAACATCCGGAATCGCATGGAGTCCCGATTGGTTAGTGTCATTTCAATAGGCCAGCTCTGGTCGCCCACCACCAGGGTGGTTTCGATCACCAGCCGCAATTCTTTGTGGCCGCCGGAGTCTGATACCGTGCGTTCGTCCAATACTTTGGCGTCGCACTCGACCACGTGGTGCAGTTCATTCTGAACCGGGTGCACCCAGAACCTCACTCGCCGCTCGCCGTTCTCGGTGTAGGGCTCGGTCCTGAAGGTATGCAGACAAGAGGTGCGCGCTCCGGTGTCTACTTTGGCCTTGATACGCGTGATATCCAGGTCTGGCAATGCTACCCACTCTCGCCAGCCCAGCGCCGTTTTATTCTCAGCCGGGATTGGATGGATAGTTTTGATAACTTCAGTCGTTTCTGTCGACATCCGAAGAATCCTTGTCTTTCTGTTTTTCCGGGCCCATCAGCTGCACGCGGAAGGGCTCGGAATGGCTACCGGCATAAATGCTGGTATGGGGAAATGGTATTTCAATGCCCTGCTTGTCCAGCGTTTTTTTGATCGCGATCATCATGCCGCCGCGACCTTCCAGGAACTTGTCTTTGGGCACCCAGAAAGAAAACTGAAGATCGACAGAAGAAGCACCAAAACCCGTCACCAGAACAAAGGGCTTGGGCTCTTCCAGGCAAACAGCGCTTTCTCCTGCCAGCTCAAGAAACAGCTGACTGACACGCTCAACATCTTCCGCGTAGGCAATGCCAATGGTCAGGTCAATCCGCCGTATGGGAAAGCGTGAACGGTTCACCACCCGGGTTTTGATCAGGGTTTCATTGGGTATGCGCACGTACAGGTTATCCGGTGTGCGCAATTTAACGCTCAACAAGTCAATAGCAATAACCTCGCCGATGGTGGCGTCCACCTCAATAAAATCACCAATTTCGAAAGGCTTCTCGATCACCAGGAACAGACCACTGATAATATTCGAGGCCGAAGTCTGTGAGGCAAAACCAATGGCCACGGTCAGAATACCCGCCGCTCCCAGCACCACTTCCAGCGAAAATCCCGCCTCTCGAAGCGCCGCCATGGCAAACAACACAAACACCAGATAGAAAAACAAACGGCGAATCATCACCTGGTGATGGCGCGTTGTACGGGTTTCCAGCAGACTTCCCACACTGCGGGCCGCCAGTGTTCCCAGAACAACACCCAGTAACAGTAAAAATGCGGCAGACAACCACTGGCCCCAGGCAATGCCGTTGATGACCTGAATCACCGTTGCTTCTATCGCTTCGAACAAAGGAACACTCCTGTCGCGGCCATCAGCCAAACATGTGATCAAAGGTGCGGATTAGCCGACGGCCCCGGGCCAGCTTTTCCCGGGCAGGGGTAATAAGCTGACACGGACCCGCCTCGGCAAGCACCGAGCTGTCAATGTGCAGGCTGGCTGAGTTCATATCGGTTTCACACTCCACGGTAACACCGGGCGTCCAGAGTTGCCCCCGTTCATTGCGATGCAGCGATAGCAGCGGGGTGGGCAGGCTGAACCGCTCCAGCAGCAGAGATTTTTCTCGCCCATTGATGATGGTAACCGGAGTAACTGCACGCCAGGGCCTTTTGGGTACCGCCTCCAGAGCCAGCCGACCAAAGGTGGACGAGGCATAACACAACTCCCCTTCGCGGGTGTTACGGCCCAGCCAGGTCATGGAGGGGGGCGCCAGAGGTAACTCGACCAACTCGGTTTCCGGATCGCCTACGCACACTTTCATCCACAACGCGGTACCCACATAAAGAACGCATCGAGCACCGGCGGGGATCGTTAACGGCTGAAAGGGCCGGATAACGGTCGGCAAACCTGCCATGGCCGGGTTAAAACGAACAACGCCGTTGTCGTTGGAGCGCACAAAACGCTGCACCGCAAGATCTGCCGACGGCAGGGTGTGGCCGGTGGTCTCAAACCAATCCTCTGGATCTACACCCAACGCGGTGTTCTGAACCCGGACTTGCCATTCAAGATCCAACAAGGTCACCCACAACTGAGTGTGGCCCAACTGATGCTTTTGAGTCTGGCCAGAAGCCAGTTGATAAGGGTGTGCCCAGACACCATCGCGCTGGCTTTCGGTTTGTTCTGTCATGCCGAGAAAAACACTCCTGTTTCATAGCCGGCTATTCTGCTTAACTATAATCCAATCCGGTAGTTGCAGCGAATATACAAGCCAATGATTTACCGCCGGTAATTACCACTACCCCACTGCACCAAGGTGACCATCCGCATGACAGAACTGGTCTGGTTCCGCAACGACCTGCGCATCGCTGACAACCCTGCACTCACCGCAGCCTGCAAAAGCAAGCAGCCCGTGCGCGCGTGCTTCATCGTGACACCGGGGCAATGGCTGGAACACGACTGGTCAGCGGCGCGGGTTCGTTTTGTTCTGGAACACGCTAACGACCTGTCGAAACAGTTGGCCAGGCTGGGCATTGCCCTGTCTTTTATCCAGGCAGAACGCTTTACTGACAGCCTGGCTGCGTTGGCGGCACACTGCCAGGAGCACAACGTTCACCAGCTGCACTTTAATGAAGAGTATGGCATCAACGAACGCCGCCGAGACAAGAAAGTGCGGGAGCACCTGGCAAAACTGAACGTGGGCGTGCACAAATACCGCGACCAGACCGTCGCACCGGTCGGCCAGATTCTGACCCAACAGAATGAGCCCTATTCGGTCTTCACCCCGTTTTCCCGACGCTGGCGCAGCTGGATTGAGGAAACCCAGCCGACGCTGTTTCCTGCACCGTCAAGCTATGGGCCGGAGCTGCAACCAGAGCAGACCGACACCCTGCCCGCTCCCTTTCAGGATTCGCCCAAGCCTTTGGTCGCTACCGGCGAGGACGCCGCCCACAATCGGCTCGACGCGTTTCTGGCAGAACGGGCCAGAGACTACAAAGACACCCGCGACTTGCCTGCGCTGGACGGCACCAGCCAGCTATCCCCCTACCTGGCCAACGGCGTGCTGTCCGGTCGCCAGTGCCTGATCGCCGCTCGGCAGACCGGCGCTACCGGTGAAGGTATCGAAACCTGGATCAATGAAATTGCCTGGCGGGATTTCTACATCAACATTCTCTATCACTACCCGCGTATCAGCATGCACCGGGCCTTCAAGCCGGAAACCGAGGCCTTGGTGTGGAACGAGCCGAGTGAACATGTCGAAGCCTGGAAGACTGGCTGCACCGGCATTCCCATCGTCGACGCCGCCATGCGCCAACTCAGGGCCACCGGCTGGATGCACAACCGCCTGCGCATGATCACCGCCATGTTCCTTACCAAAAACCTGTTCATCGACTGGCGCCTGGGCGAGGCCTGGTTCATGCAGAATCTGGTGGACGGCTTCCTGGCTTCCAACAACGGCGGCTGGCAGTGGAGTGCCTCAACCGGCACCGATGCAGCGCCCTACTTCCGGGTGTTCAACCCGGTCACCCAGAGTGAGCGGTTTGACCCAAAGGGGGAGTTCATTCGTCAGTGGGTGCCGGAATTGGCAAAGCTCGACAACAAGCGGATTCACGACCCGTCCAAGGGCGGTGTTATTCCCGGGGGTTATCCGCGGCCGATAGTGGACCTCAAGGAAAGTCGCAAAGAAGCCATTGCCAGATTTCAGGCGTTGAAGGACTGACTCACACGTT
>NZ_JACUUB010000014.1 GCF_014859525.1 Marinobacter sp. | reverse complement strand
ATTTTTGGAGCTTTCAGAAAGAATGTACCCCGGCTTGGGCCGGGGTACATATTAAGCAAGATCAGTTGTTGCTGGGTACGGCAACGGATTCGTCGAATTCCAGTTCCATGTCGTTTCCTCTCGGTCACTGAGGCCCCCGACGGGGCGAATTAAGTATGGGTAAAGTGTATCCAAGCTATAGATTGGAGCAATCCGTAAAACCCGTATTCGACCAAGGTGGGCAAGGAGTCGCGTTGCCACTTGATCAGATAATTTGATGCTTCCCGGCAGAATATTTTGGTTTTAACCGCCCAGTCACGAACCTAGACTGGCCTTAGCAAGTGCGCATACTCGCCTGCCCGATACCAAGGATGGAGGACCCTGCCCGCCATGAAATTTTTGAACACTCATGCCCGTTACGGGATCGTCTCGATCAGTCTGCACTGGCTGGTGGCTCTGGCCGTAATCGGCCTGTTCGGGCTCGGCTGGTGGATGGTAGAGCTGTCCTATTACGATCCCTGGTACCGGAGGGGGCCAGACATTCACCGCAGTATGGGTATTTTGCTGTTCATCGCCATGGTGGCAAGGTTGTTATGGCGGTTGCTTAGCCCGCAACCCAAGCCGCTGCCGGAGCATCGGCGCTGGGAAGTTGTTGTCTCGCACGCTGTGCATGGGCTGCTGTACGTATTGTTGTTTGTAGCCATGATCAGCGGTTACCTGATTACAACGGCGGATGGCTCTTCAATCAGCGTGTTTGGCTGGTTTGATGTGCCCTCGGTGACCGGAAGGGTTGTGCGCATGGAGGACACCGCTGGTGCTGTGCATTACTGGAGCACCCTGGCGCTGGTCAGCCTGGCAGGGCTGCACGCTTTGGCTGCGCTCAAACATCACGTTATCGACCGGGACTCAACCCTCAAGCGCATGCTGGGGCGCGGCTAACACGGTTGACTGCGTTGCACAAAAAGTTCGTCACAAAATAGTCTGGAACGAAAAACAGGAGAACATCATGAAAAAACTATTGCTTGCCTCTGCCGTATCGATTGCGTTGATCGGCACCGCGAACGCCAACGAGCACAGCGGTACCTATGCGTTCGATAAAGAAGGTGCGCACCAGTTCGTCACCTTCAAGATCTCGCATCTGGGCTACAGCTGGTTGTATGGTCGGTTTAACGATTTTGACGGTGAGTTTGTGTACGATGCAGAAAACCCGGAAAACAGCTCTGTAACGGTCACCATCGACACCGCGAGCGTAGACTCAAATCATGCCGAGCGGGACCGGCACTTGCGGAATGAGGATTTTCTGTACGTAAACAAATTCCCGCAGGCCACCTTCAAGAGCACTCGAGTGGTTCTTGGTGATGATGGTGAGGCCGATATTATCGGCGACTTCACGCTTCGTGGTGTGACGCGTGAAATCACGCTTGAGGCAGAAATGCACGGCCACGGCCAGGATCCCTGGGGTGGCTACCGTATGGGTTTTGACGCCGAAACAGAGCTTCGCTTGAAAGATTACGGCATTCCGATGGATCTTGGTGAAGCCTCTGAGACGGTCGAAATCAAAATTTCTATTGAAGGCATCCGCCAGTAATCAAGGCGAGTAACGCTGTTTTAGCAGGTTCCGGGCCTAGCTCCGGAACCTGTTTTCCGCTTTGCAAACTCCGTTGTGTACCCTTCTGAAGACTGACGGCTTGATCGCTTGAGTCAGTGCTGCTGTGTGTTTCCGGTTTGCTGGTTGGTCCGGCACAGGTGTCGCTGGCGCCAGAACTGACCAATAAAAATAACCACCCCGATCAGGAAGCCGGCCCAGAGATAGGCTGCCGGTACCTGAAAGGTGCCGCTGATGGCAAACTCGACCAGAAGCATCAAGGTTACGGCCAGAGCAGCATTTACCAGGGCAGTAACCATGGCGTGCCCGCAGGCTTTGAGGTTTGGTTTCATAGGTTTCCGCATGTTAGGAGATACAACGGCCTTCTATTCACTATGTCGAGAATACGGGGCACGTTACAGAGTCTCCATGCGGGAATTCCGCTATTGGAAATTGGTGTATCGGTGCTTGCGTCCATATAATGAGCGCCACATTGCCCGGTATATGTGCCGGGGGCAGCGGGCGGCGTTAAAGCCACGGTTTAAAACAGGCAGTTAAGGCAAAGAGGCATCTATGCCAGAGTTTCAGACAACGGATGAAGGATTCGAACGAGTAGCGGTACGCGATTATACCGAGAAGGCCTACCTCGATTATTCCATGTACGTCATCCTCGATCGTGCATTACCTAATGTGGGCGACGGTCTTAAGCCGGTTCAGCGACGCATCGTGTATGCCATGTCGGAGCTGGGATTGAAGTCCACCTCCAAATACAAAAAGTCTGCCCGCACTGTGGGTGATGTGCTGGGTAAATTCCATCCGCATGGTGACAGTGCTTGTTATGAAGCCATGGTCCTTATGGCTCAGCCGTTCTCATACCGTTACCCACTGGTGGATGGCCAGGGTAACTGGGGTGCGCCGGATGATCCCAAATCCTTTGCCGCCATGCGTTACACCGAATCCCGATTGGCCCGTTTTGCGGATGCCCTGCTGAGTGAGTTGGGGCAGGGCACGGTGGACTGGGTGCCAAACTTTGATGGCACTATGGAAGAGCCCTCGGTATTGCCGGCTCGCTTGCCGCACGTACTGTTGAACGGCACGACCGGTATTGCGGTGGGTATGGCCACCGATATTCCGCCCCATAACGTGCGAGAAGTCACCGCAGCCTGCATCCGCTTGCTGGATGAGCCCGGGGCAACGGTTGATCAGCTTCTGGAGCACGTCAAGGGTCCGGATTTTCCAACCTATGCGGAGATTATTACCCCCCGTAAAGATCTTCGGCAGATGTACGAAACTGGCCGTGGATCACTGCGCATGCGGGCCCGTTGGGTTCGAGAGAGCGGAGAAATCGTTATAACGGATTTGCCGCATCAGGTATCGGGTAATCGGGTACTGGAGCAGATTGCGCATCAGATGCAGGCCAAGAAACTGCCTATGGTGGCCGATCTGCGTGATGAATCCGACCATGAGAACCCCACGCGCCTGGTTATTGTGCCGCGCTCCAATCGGGTAGACCTCGACGGCTTGATGGCGCACCTGTTTGCCAGCACCGACCTTGAGAAAACGTATCGCGTTAACATTAATGTGATCGGTAATGATGGTCGCCCCGGCGTAAAAGGTTTGCACCAGATGCTGACCGAGTGGCTGGCATTTCGGAAGAGTACGGTCACCCGCCGGCTACAGCATCGCCTGGACAAGATTCTGGCGCGACTGCACCTGCTGGAAGGTTTGTTGATTGCCTATCTCAATATTGATGAAGTGATTGAGATTATTCGTACCGAAGACAAGCCGAAAGCCGAACTGATGGCCCGATTTGGCTTGTCGACCGACCAGGCCGAAGCCATCCTGGAGCTGAAGCTGCGCCATTTGGCCAAGCTTGAGGAAATGAAAATCCGCGGTGAGCAGGATGAACTGTCCGCAGAGCGGGACGAACTGCAATCGATTCTGGGGTCAGAAGATCGCCTGCGTGAGCTGATCAAAACTGAGCTGGAGCAAGACGCAGAGAGCTTTGGCGACGATCGTCGCTCACCGATTGTGGAACGGCAAGAAGCCAAAGCCTTCAGCGAGACAGATCTGGTGACAAACGACCCGGTCACGGTGGTGCTCTCGGAGAAAGGTTGGGTACGTGCGGCCAAGGGCCATGATATTGATCCGACTGGCCTCAGTTACAAAGGCGGTGACCGCTTTGCGCTTGCGGCTTGCGGTCGCAACAACCAGCAAGCGATTTTTCTGGACTCGACTGGTCGCGCCTATTCATTGATGGCGCACAGTTTGCCTTCTGCCCGGGGCCAGGGAGAGCCGTTAACCGGCCGGATCAATCCACCTTCAGGTGCCAGCTTCTCCGGGCTGTTGATGGGGCCGGCAGATCGTAAGACGTTACTGGTGACCGACGGTGGTTACGGTTTTGTGACGTCGCTGAATGACATGGTGGGCAAGAATCGTGCGGGCAAGGCTGTGGTCAGCGTGCCCAAGGGTGCCCGGATCATGCCACCGGTCATGATTCCTGAAACGGTCTCAACGCTTTATCTGGCGGCGATTTCCAATGAAGGACGAATGCTGGTGTTCCCGCTTAGCGAGCTGCCCGAACTTGCCAAAGGCAAGGGTAATAAAATCATCAGCATACCGTCTGCACGTGTACAGAATCGTGAGGAGTATGTGGTGGCGATCGCCGTATTCGGCGAGGAAGACCAGCTTGAGATCAAGGCCGGCAAGCGCAAGCTTGGCTTGCGCTTTGGTGATCTTGAACATTATCTGGGTGAGCGTGGTCGTCGTGGCCACAAATTGCCGCGAGGGCTACAGCGTGTAGATGGGATTGATGTGATTCCCTCAGCAGCACGTGCCCAGGAAGAGGAGAGTGCCGACAGTGAGTGAGCTGGTTCTGGTGAACGTATCCGGGCGCGACAAGCCCGGCTTGACCTCGGAAATAACCGGAATCATGGGGCAGTATGATGTCCGGATTCTTGATATTGGTCAGGCGGTCATTCACGACCACCTGACCTGGGGCATCCTGATCGAGATTCCGGACGAGTCCAAGTCGTCTCCGGTGATCCGCGATCTGCTGTTCCGGCTGCATGCTCTGGATCTGCAGGTGCGATTTGCGCCGATCACCGTTGAGGACTATCAGACCTGGGCTGAAGCCCGCAACCGGGCCTGTTATATCGTTACGCTGCTGTCTCGGGACATAAAGGCTGAACAGATTGCCCGGGTGTCTGCCATTACCGCCCGGCATGGTCTGAACATTGACAACATCACCCGTCTATCGGCCCGACCATCGCTGAATCCTGGTGAAAACCGGATTGCCTGTGTCGAGTTTTCTGTTCGTGGCACGCCGTCGGATCTGGAGCAGCTGAGGGCAGATTTTTTGCAAATTGCTGGTGAAATGAACGTAGACATTGCGTTCCAGGAAGATTCCATCTTCCGGCGCAACCGCCGTCTGGTGGTGTTCGATATGGACTCCACCCTGATCGAGGCAGAAGTCATCGATGAGCTGGCCCATGAGGCAGGTGTAGGCGAGCAGGTTGCCGAAATCACCGAGCGGGCCATGCAGGGTGAGCTCGACTTCAGTCAGAGCTTTGCCGAGCGCCTGGCGCTGCTCAAGGGCCTGGACGAATCGGTACTGGAAGGCGTCGCCAACCGGCTGCGTATGACCGAGGGTGCGGAGCATCTGATTCTTAGTCTCAAGGCTTTGGGTTACCGGACAGCGATATTGTCTGGGGGTTTTACCTACTTTGCTCGCCACCTTCAGAGAAAGCTTGGCATTGACTACGTGTACGCCAATGAGCTGGATATCGTGGGTGGCAAGGTGACGGGCCAGGTGAAAGGGCAGGTGGTCGATGGTAAACGTAAAGCGGAACTGTTGCTGGAGATCGCTGATAAGGAGCACATCTCACGGGAACAGGTTATCGCTGTGGGCGATGGCGCAAACGATCTGCCGATGTTGAGTCAGGCCGGGTTGGGTGTGGCCTTCCGCGCCAAGCCTCTGGTCAAGGAATCGGCGCGGCATTCCATTTCGACGCTGGGGCTGGACGCCATTCTTTATCTGATTGGTTTTCGTGAGAGTGAGACCAATCAAACCCTGAAAAACGCCGGTCTCTGAACGCACAAAGGGCGAGGTTTTGATGCCTCGCCCTTTGTTGTTCGATCGCGGCTGCCGGTTAGCTGTCGCCGAAGTCGTAGTTCATCTCCGGTACCGGGGCCTGCAGATAGTAACCCTGTATGTAATTAACACCCGCCTGCCATAGCGTGGCCAGCACACCAGCATTTTCCACCAAGGGAATGATGGTGAGTTTGCCGGCGCTCTGCAGGCTCTTCACCATTTCTTTGACCTGCTCTTTGGCGTCATCGCTCTTCTGAATTTCTTCGGTAAAAGAGCCGTCGATCTTCACATAGTCCGCATCGATGTGCTTGAACGTGTTGAACGGATTGAGGGCGCAGCCGAACTGGGAGATCGACACCTTGCTGTGGAGTTCGTGCACCGCCTTGGTGAACTCCTTGGCTTGTTTCATGTAATTGTTGGCATCGCCTTCGCGAATCTGGAAGATCAATGAATCGCCGGGCAGGCGTGCGGCCTTCAAGGCAACACTGAGCCAGGGCGTAAACGTCTTGTCTTGCAGGGTTTCTGCCGTGATGTTCAGGAATAGTCGGGTATCGTGGCCTCTTGAACGATGGCTGGCCAGTTGTTTGATGGTCTGCAGAATGACCCAGCGGTCAATCTTGATGGCGGTGTCGCTTGGCCCCATGGGCGGCAGGAAGTCGTAGGGAGAGACTTCCTCGTCGTCCTTGCCGAGCATCCGAACAAAGGCTTCGTAGTGCTCTTCGCCTTCGCCCCTGAGGTTAATGATCGGCTGGAACAGCAGGCGGAAGCGATTTTCGTCCAGAGCCTTAAGGATAGCTTCGACCGAATTGCTCTCATCCAGTGCCTCGTATTCGACCGGATTATAAACAACCACACCATTGCCACGCTCATGGCCTTCCAGTTTCTTGACCTCTGCTGAGGCGGTGTGGGCCCGGCTCATTAACTCCTCGGCTTTCGGGGAGTTTTCGGTGATGGCGGCAACGCCAATGGAGACCGTTAGCGGTACGGTCTTGCCATTGATATCGAACAAGTGGTCTTCAACCGCTTTCCTGACACGCTCAGCAATGTTTTCCATGCTTTTCTCATCGCACGGCAGACACATCAGACAGAACGCGTCATCGCTCAACCTGGCCAGTATGATCTCGTCGCCAGCCTGTTCGCGTAACAAAGTAGCCAGGTCGCCCAGCAGTAAGTCAGCTCCGGAGATGCCCACCTGGCCTTTCATGCTGATGAAGTTGTCCAGCGCGATGTAGGCCAGGGCGCCAGTCTGGTTATTTTTGCCAGCCGTGGCAACCGCCTGCGCCAGTGCATCCATCAGATACTGGCGGTTGAACAGGCCCGTTAACAGATCCTGGCTGCTGATTTGCTTGAGCTTCTCTTCCAGCTCGGCGTCGCTGTGTTCCGGTTGCAGTACAATCTGGGTGCAGGCTTCGCCATCGTAGGTAGCAGCAGAAACCGACATAGTGACGTTAAGCTCTTGGTCGTCACTGCGGCAGGCAGTGCAGTTGAGTGTTACGCCGTCTTTGCCGTTTTCCGCAAAGGTCTTCATGAAGTCTTTGTATTTGCGCTGGCTTTCCGGGGTCAGGGTATCGAGAACCGGAATGCAGATCAGGTCGTCGATGTCGTCGTAGCCAAGGAATTCCATGTAGGACTGGTTGGCGTAGATATGCATGCCTTCGTTGATGTAGGCGATGGCGTCTTTTGAGCTTTCCAGGAGTAGCTGGCAGCGTTGTTCAGCCTCGCGCAGATGCGACTCGAGAAGCCGGCGCTTGCGGCGCTCATCCAGTGCTGCAAGCTCGCGTTTTACCACCAGCACCATAAGATCTTTGTATTCGAAAGGGACAACGTCTTGTCCACCTGCGCGGATGATGTTGACGGTTCGTTCTCGGCTGGTTTCTTCAGTCAGAAGGATGAACGGAATGTCTTTATCCATTCGCTTGATCATGGCCAGCGCATCGTCCGGGCCAAAATCCTGCTCCAGGTCCCTGGCCAACAACAAATCCCAGTTGCCGGTTTTAAGCGCTTCTTCAAGATCCTCTTCAGAGGTAATCCGGTGGGCGCGGGTTGCCTTGCCTGAATTGCGGAGCAGGCTGATCATTGATTCCGCATCATTTTGAGATGGATCAAGAATCAACAGGTGTACAGTCGCGTTTTTTTTCTGCATTCGTAAGACGTCTCATGGATACGCATTGATGCTGGCCGGCACAGCACGGGAAAAATCTCATGCTCGGCAGGGGGTTGCCGTAGAGTTCCTGTGTGTGCTCAGGACCAGGCGGTCATATACGCTGAATGATGCAGGGGTTGACGGTCAATAACAACCCTGACGGTAGTGGCCGTTCACACTCTTTGTGAACGCTCGCGTTACAGCGATGGCCACAGAGAATCGAATTCATCTTCCGTAGTGCCGGGCGAGGACGGTGGTCCACCATTAGAGCCCTTCATAACCACCGTGCTTTGCAGCTTCAGTTCGAACTGGCTGATACTGCCCGTGGCCGACACCTTCTTTAGAAGTTGGCCCTGGTCTTCACGCCCATCGTGTAGCAGTGAGATGCGACTGCCATTCTGGAACGGTAATCTGGGGGTGATCAATGTCGCGGCCTGATTGACCACGCTGATTTCCGGCAGCAACAGGCCGCGAAGGTATTCACTGCTGTTGCCAACCTTCTGTATCAGCCGAACGCCGCACGGCGCTGCACTGGGTGCCAGCAGTTCAATGCCGACTTGTGTCCCCTGATTACGTACCTGACGCAACCAGCGCACCACGGCAATACTCCAGGGGTGCGATTTCTGCTCCCGGACACCCAGAATTTCACCCGCTTGCAGGGACGCCGGCAGGTTGCTTTCCCAGGCTACACAGTAACCTCCGGGGCTGGTGTTGATCAGCAGGGCCTGAGTGGCGCGCGGACGGTTGCGGTCGGTATCTGATGGTACCGCAGCCCCGGTATTGCCTTTGAAGTTTATCGGTGTGTCTGTTGAGTGCAGTCGGTCTTCATTGGGGCCGGCATCGTGGGCGCTCGACCAGGCGTCGCTTTTGCGATTGGCGTCGCGAATGAACAGGTTGTCCTGCTCCGGGTGGGCGTTGTTGTTATTGCCGTCCAGAAACTCCGCAAAGGTCTTTTCCCCGGCAATAAAATAATGCGCTGCCGTCAGGCCGGCACAGATTTCAAGGGTCCCCTGGCTTGCAATGCGGTTGAAGTTTCGTTTGGCGAGAATGCCCAATGCTTGTACCAGATGTGTCAGCAAGGTGTCGCTGACCTTGGGTGATATCTGTAGCCGGGAGACTTCCTTGCCATGGTTTTGCCGGGCGTGCAGAGCTTCTGACAACTGGGTAGAGAGATCTCGAGTGTCAAAACCGAAACTTTCGTCCCCGGCCTTATGCTCCAGCAGACTCCGATATACCGGTGAGCTGTCGGTTTCCATATTGATGACAAACAGGCTGTCTGTGCCGATATCGGGACCACACTGGCTGAGTTCGGTCCAGGATTCCAGCAACTCGTACACCAGGGCCAGTTCGCCTTGCCTCAATTGGTTGGGGCGCGCGCAGCCGAGAAGCAGAATCCGTTTGTAGCTGTCTGCCACCGTGCTGGAGCGTCGGTGGGTCAGCGTGTCGTCGTCAACCTCTTGGGTGCTCAGCTTGTTCCGATGCGCAAAGCGATACAGTCTGTGGCACTCCAGCCAGCTCTGGGCGGGGCTGGGGCAGTACAGCTGATGTGAACGAACAATGGTTGCGGCCAGTTCGGAAATGGCCCTGTGAATCGCAGTAGCTACTTGTCGGCGGTTTTTTTCGAGGCCGCCGTTGTCGAGGTAGTCCAGCACGCACAGTTTATACCCGCTGGCGAGGTGCAGTTGAAGAGCCTGCGCCAGGTTGGCAATTTTGCGTTGCTTTTCCGGAAGCGCGACGGCCAGCCCCAGAAAGTGCCGGGACAGCTCGTTGCAAACGAAGTGGATCTTGTCGCGGATGAGCTCGAGAAACTGCATTCGCTGCTGGGGCGACAGGAACAGGTGGTTCAGTTCGATGACGGCATGGTAAAGCTGGCGGGATGCCTCGCCGATGTTTGCCATAGGCAACTGATCGACCCATAACCGGAATGCTTTGGGTGTCGTGTCGCAGAACGACAGACTTGCCGTTTTCTGTTCAGGAACCTTCAAATCAGGTTTCAGAATGTTACCTTCCATGTTTTCACGCCAGTGTCTGAGCCGCTTTAGGTATGTATCGACCGAAAGTGCCGAAAATACATGCTTTTATTCTGTGTCGCCATCGAACTTTAAGATAGCAAAGCGGCAACGAAAAGCGAGAAGATCATGAGTTGACAATGTTTGACAAGTCATAACGGGCCAGCTTGTCCGGCGGGTGTCAATCCGTCGTGTAATGTACGGGCAAGCCATTGATGGCAATGGGTGTTTTACTGGCCTTGCCCGGGAGCTCGCGCACCAGTTTCGGAACCAGGAACCCCGGCAGTCGGGTCATCAGCTCGGCGACCAGGGCAGCGGCGTTGCGGTCACTGACATCAAAGTGGTGGGCTCCAGAGACGGGGTCGAAAGCGTGCAGGTAATAAGGCAGCACGCCAGATGCAAACAGGTCCTCGCTGAGCTTGGCAAGTGTGTTCACCGAGTCGTTCACGCCTTTTAGAATGACGCTCTGGTTAAGTAGCGTAACACCGGCATCTCTCAGGCGCGAAAAGGCCCGGCTGGTCTGTGCATCCAGTTCGGCAGGGTGGTTGACGTGTACCACCAGCACCTTCTGAAGAGGGCTTTCCCTGAGCCAGTTGAGCAGTTCATCGCAGACTCGCTGAGGAATAACGACGGGTAAGCGGGAGTGAATTCTAAGCCGCTTGATGTGTGGCACTTCAGCCAGGGCCCTGGCCCACTGTGCCAGCAGTCGGTCATTAACTGCGAGTGGATCGCCACCGCTGAAGATGACTTCGTTGATGTTCGGGCTTGCATGAAGGCTGCTCAGGACCTGTTGCCGGTCCTCTGGCCCCAGTCTTTGATCGTCGTAGGGGAAGTGTCGGCGAAAACAGTAACGGCAATTGATGGCGCATTGCCCGGTCACCATCAGCAAGGCGCGGCTCTCATACTTGCGTATCAGGCCGGTGGTCTGGATGGCCGAGCTTTCTTCAAGGGGATCGCGAACATAGCCTGCCTGATGCAGCGCTTCGTCGGCCACAGGCAGCACCTGTCTTAACAGGGGGTCGTTGCTGTTGCCATGCTGCATTCGCCGGATAAAGGGCTCCGGCACGCGCACAGGAAACAGTTGATGGCCGGCATTGGCGCCCTGTAACCATGGTTCCTGGGGCAAGCCCAGCCGGGCCAGAAGCTGCGCCGGGCTGGTCACCGACTCGGCCAGAATCTGCTGCCAGCTCTGCTCTGCGGCACAGGATGGTTCTGGCCCGACAGTAACGTCAGCAACAGGCTCTTCGTTACGGGCTTCTATACGGGCAGGGGTTCGCTGTATCATAGCGACCTTTGAAATTTTAACGACAGTCTGTCAGGTGGACATTTCATGGCTTCATATTCTACCAACGAATTCCGTAGCGGTCTCAAGGTTTTGCTGGATGGCGACCCTTGTATCATCCTGGAGAACGAATTCGTCAAACCCGGCAAGGGCCAGGCATTCAATCGCGTCAGGTTGCGCAACCTGATGTCCAACAGGGTCTGGGAGCGCACCTTCAAGTCCGGCGAAACGTTGGAAGCCGCCGATGTCATGGATCAGGACATGGAGTATCTCTATACCGACGGTGAATTCTGGCACTTCATGCTGACCGATGGCTCCTTTGAGCAGTACCCCGCCGACGCCAAGGCGGTGGGTGATGCGGTGAAATGGCTAAAGGAGCAGGACGTCTACACGGTCACCCTGTACAACGGTGCGCCACTGTCGGTAACCCCGCCGAACTTTGTTGAACTGGAAGTGGTGGATACCGATCCTGGCATGAAGGGCGATACCGCTCAGGGTGGCTCCAAGCCAGCAACGCTGTCCACTGGCGCTGTCGTCAACGTGCCGCTGTTCATCGTTATCGGTGAAGTGCTTAAAGTCGATACCCGCTCCGGCGAGTACGTTAACCGCGTCAAGAGCAGCTGATCCCGCAATGACGAATCAGCCTGTCTGGCGGCCCACTGCCTCGCGGGAGAATCTGAAAAGCCGTGCACAACAATTGGCGTTTGTGCGCGGCTTTTTTGCTGAGCGAGAGGTGCTGGAGGTAGAGACACCCTTGTTGGGGCGTCACGGCGTGACGGACGTGAACCTCGAAGGTATCGCAGCGCAGGTTGAGGTGGCCGGTGTCTGCGGTGGTTGGTTGCAGACGTCACCGGAATACCACATGAAGCGGCTGCTGGCGGCAGGCTTCGGGTCTATTTTTCAGGTGGCCCGAGTGTTTCGGAATGGCGAGCGAGGTCGTCGTCATAATCCCGAATTCTCCATGCTGGAGTGGTACCGGGTTGGTCTGGATGACACCGCATTGATGGCCGAAGTGGCCGATCTGGTCTGTGGTTGGCTGGATTGTGAACGCCCGGACGTGTTGACCTATCGTGACGCGTTGCGTGTTATTGCGGGTTTTGATCCGATGACAATCTCCGATCACGATCTTTACCAGTACTGTGAACAATGGCTGGAGCCAGAGCAGCTGGCGGGCATGAGTCGCGACGATTGCCTGGATCTGGTGATGAGTTTCAGGGTAGAGCCGGAACTGGGGCAGAAGCGGCCGGTCTTCATCACCCGCTATCCGGCATCCCAGGCGGCCCTCGCCAGGGTGTCGTCAGATGACGGTTACCCGGTGGCTCATCGTTTCGAGCTTTATATTAAGGGTATCGAGTTATGCAATGGCTACTGGGAATTGACCGACCCCGCCGAGCAGCGGGAACGTTTTATCGCCGACAACCGCCAGCGCAGAGCCAGCGGCAAGCCGGAGATGATGGTTGATCAGGCATTTCTGGCGGGGCTGGACGCCGGTCTGCCCGAGTGTTCCGGAGTGGCGCTCGGACTGGACAGGTTGCTGATGCTGAAGACGGGCGCGGCCAGCATTGAAGAGGTTCTTGCTTTCCCCATAGAGCGGGCTTGAAGGCAAGGGTCAGGAAACGACAGTGGCCAGCTTGCCGAACGCCTCACCCATACGGACGGTTTTGCCGGCTACTTGTTCCGGTCCCCATTCCACGGCCCCTTTGGGCATCACCAGAACCACGGTGGAACCCAGTCGAAACCGACCCATTTCCTGGCCTTTCTCAAACTGGATAGCCTCTTCGCCCTGGTAGCTCCAGCGCGTTAATTTGGCCGGGTTCGGTGCAATCACGCCGGCCCAGGTGGTTTCCATGCTGCCAACGATCATAGCGCCCACCAGGACCATGGCCATGGGTCCGGAATCGGTATCAAAAATGCAGACCACCCGCTCGTTTCTGGCAAACAGGTTAGGGACATTCTGTGCCGTTACCGGATTGACCGAAAACAGGTTGCCGGGCACGTAGATCATTTCGCGTAGTTTACCTGCCATTGGCATGTGAATGCGGTGATAGTCCTTGGGCGACAGGTAAATGGTCGAAAACTCGCCCCCCCGGAAGGGTTCCGCGCCGGCGTCGTCTCCGCCCAGCAGTTCAGTTAGTCCGAATGACTGGCCTTTCGCCTGGAACACCCGGTCATTGCTGACTTGTCCCAGCTGGCTGATGGCGCCATCTACGGGGCTGACAAAGATGTCACTGCCTTCGGCAATGGTGCGAGCGCCAGGCTTGAGCGCGCGGGTGAAAAACGCATTAAATGAGGGGTAAACGGTCGGGTCTTGTTCAGCCGCTTCGCTCATGTTTACGCCGTACCGGCCGATAAACCAGTTAATAACACGGTTTTTCAAGGCGGGCGTGCGGGTGCTGTCGGCCAGGCGCCCAGCCAAGTGGGAGACGGTGCGCTGGGGCGTAACGTATTGGCTCAGAACAAACAGTTTATCAAACATCAAAGGGCTCTCGGCAGAACAAAGCCGGCAGTCTAGCAAACACTGGGCTATGTATAGAAATTGTTTCATGGCTTCGCGGTTGGCGCAGAGGCTTGCTATGATCAAAGCGCTGTGCTGTGCTCAGGCGTAAACGACTCATCCTGGCTAGCGGTAGCGGTCAACCAGACAACAAAAGGCGTACATTCACCCATGCTGCTGATTATTGGTGCGGTAATAGTTGTAATGAGTGTGCTGGGCGGGTACGTCCTGCATGGCGGTCATCTTGCAGTCTTGTGGCAGCCGACTGAGGTTTTAATCATTGGCGGCGCGGCGGTGGGCTCTTTTATCATTGCCAACCCGATGCATACCGTCAAAGAAGTGGGCAAGGGCGTCATGCGCCTGCTCACCGGCTCGCCGTTCAACAAGTCCTATTACATGGACCTGCTCAGCCTGCTGTATGAAGTCTTCGACAAATCCCGAAAGCAGGGCGTGATGGCGATCGAGGAAGATATCGATAACCCCGAGAACAGCCAGATCTTCACCCGCTACCCGGCCATCATGAAGTCGCGTCATTTGCTTGATTTCATTACCGACTATCTGCGCATCATCAGCTCGGGCAACATGGCGCCCCATGAGCTCGAAGGCATGATGGAAAACGAAATCGACAGCCGTCAGCATGAGCTGGAAGAACCCTCCCACGCCGTGAACAAGATTGCGGATGCCCTGCCAGGCCTTGGTATTGTGGCCGCGGTTCTGGGCATCGTCATAACCATGAACTTCCTGACCGAGGGTCCGGAAAAGATCGGTCTGAGTGTGGCGGCGGCCCTGGTCGGCACCTTTCTGGGTATCTGGATGGGTTATGGCTTTGTCGGGCCCATGTCCATCTCCATGGAACACTCCGCTAAATATGAGCTCAAGGCCTATGAATGTGTGAAGTCGGCTGTGGTAGCAACTGTGTCTGGGCAGGCGCCGCAAATGGCCATTGAGTTTGGTCGTAAAGCGCTACCCACCGACAAACGCCCTGGCTTCCAGGAATTGAACGATCACGTGCGCTCCAAATAGTTATCGGAGCAGCGGCAGCCGGAGTTAGGGTGTGGAAGAACAACCGATCATCATCAAGCGTAAAAAGGTCGTTGCAGCCGGGCACCATGGTGGCTCCTGGAAAGTTGCGTTTGCCGATTTTGCCACCGCCATGATGGCGTTCTTTCTGGTGCTCTGGCTAACGGCGACAGCGTCTCCAGAGCAGAAGCTGGCGATTGAGGGGTATTTCAAAGATCCTATCGGCTTTATGGAAGGTGGTTCGTCCAGCCCGGTGGACCTTGGTGGCAGCGCTTCGGTTATTAACGAAGCTACTCAGGATATCGACTCCAGCCGTATCCAGATTCAGGATGAGGTGGTAGATCAGTTGGCAGACACACTGGAACAGCGGCGAATGCAGCAGCTGTTCCAGGAGCTGCAAGAGCGAATCGAACAAAACGAGACCTTGCAGGAATTCAAGGATCAGCTGCTCATTGATATTACTGATGAAGGGCTGAGAATTCAGATTGTGGATCGCTCCGGGCGGCCCATGTTCGACAGCGGGCGGCCAGAACTCAAGTATTATTCCCAGGACATTTTGTTCGAGCTGGCCAATACCCTGGGTTCGGTCAACAACAAGCTCAGCATTACCGGTCATACCGATGCCACGCCTTTCAGGGGGCGGCCGGGCTATACAAACTGGGAGCTTTCTTCAGATCGCGCCAATACGGCGCGCCGGGCACTGGTCGCTGGCGGTGTGCGCCTGGAGCAGATTGCGCGTGTGGTGGGGTTGAGTGATTCTGTACTGTTCGATAAAGAAAACCCCGTCGCGCCGGTCAATCGACGTATTTCCATCATTGTTCTGAACAAGAAAACCGCCGACGGTATAGAAACCGGCGCGGGACGGTCCGATCAGCCCGTTATTGATCTGACACGTCCTAGTGAAGAAGAACAGCAGGAAGCGACAGATCGGCTGGAAAGAGGTGACTGGTTCCAGGAACGTCAGCAACCCGAGCCCGGCGAGCTGAACTGGTAAGTCCGGCGCGCACCCGGGCCTGGGCGTGATCAGGTCAGCTTGAGCCCCCGGGCTTGTTGCTCGGCCATGCCTTGCAGGATCCGATGAAAGCTCTTCAGTCGCGCCCGGGACACGGTGCCGGCCTCGGCTGCGGCATCCAGTGCACAGCCGGGGTCGCCCATATGACGGCAGTTCCGGAATTTGCACATGCCGATCAGCGGGCGGATCTCCCGGAAGCCATACTCTACCTCTTGCGGCGTCATGTGCCACAGTCCAAATTCGCGAATGCCCGGGGAGTCAATCAGGTCGCCCCCGGCTGGCAGGTGAAAGAGCTTTGCGGTGGTGGTGGTGTGTACGCCTTTGCCGGTGCTTTCGGATACCGCGCCCACCCGTAGCAGCTCATCCGGCAGCAGGGTTTGAATAATCGACGATTTGCCGACTCCGGACTGGCCCACAAACACCGTGGTTTGATCCCGCACCAGCGCCTCCACCTCCGGTGCGGGTTTGCCGTCACCAGCCGTGGCGGAGGTCCTGGCAACCTTGTAACCGAGTGCTTCATAGCGGGCCAGCAGGGTGTCAATCTGCTCTTGATTGTGATCGTTGATCAGGTCGGTCTTGTTAAGCAGAATCACCGCAGGAATGTCTGAGCTCTCGGAGGCGACCAGGTAGCGGTCGATCAGATTGTCATGGGGCTCGGGCTCCGGTGCAATCACCAGAATAATGTGATCGATGTTGGCGGCAACCGGTTTGAGTGCGCCGAAGTTGTCGGGCCGCTGCAGCAGGTTGTCTCGCTCACAGCGGGCAACGATGACCCCGGTCTCACTTTTCCCCGGGCGCCAGACTACGCGGTCTCCGGTCACCAGGCTGTCAATATTGGCCCGCACAAAACAGCGGAATACCCGCCCAGGCTCGTCGCCTTCCAGGGCTTCAATGTCCAGCTGCTGCCCGTAGTGGGCAATGACTAACCCCTCCTGCTCCGGCCCCAGTTCTCCGGCCTCAGCTTGTTCCTCAACGGCTTTTTCCCGGCGAGCCATACGGGTGGTCCGCTCGTTCTGGATTTTCTCGATGCGCCATTGCTGGCGTTTGTTCAGTTTGCGCTTGGCCATTGGGTTCCGTGCGTTGCGGGAAAGTGGTGTGACACATGATACGTGAATCATGGACAATAGGCAGAACTTGATGGTGCCAGATCCGCACCCAACCGCAATGACACAGGTGTTTGACTATGAGTAACGGCGACCGACTGGTATGGATAGACCTGGAAATGACCGGGCTGGACCCTGAGCAGGAAAGAATCATCGAGATGGCCACAATCATCACTGATTCAGAGCTGAACGTCGTGGCGGAAGGTCCGGTCATTGCCGTGCATCAGCCAGACGAGGTGTTGGCGGGTATGGACGAATGGTGCACCAACACGCACGGCGCCAGCGGGCTGACCCAGCGTGTTAAAGCAAGCACCATCAGCGAAGCCGAGGCCGAACAACACACTCTCGATTTCCTGAGGCAGCACCTGGCGAAAGGGCAGTCTCCGCTTTGCGGTAACAGCATTGGCCAGGACCGACGGTTTCTCGTCAAGTATATGGCTGAGCTGGAAGACTTCTTCCACTATCGGAATCTTGATGTGTCGACCATAAAAGAGCTGGCACGGCGCTGGCGCCCCGACGTCCTCGACGGCGTCAAGAAAAAAGGCAGCCACCTGGCGCTTGACGACATCCGCGATTCCATTGAGGAATTGCGTCACTACCGTGAGCACTTCTTCAAGCTGTAAGCCCAGGCGGGGCGTTACAGTCCGTGCTGGCGCAAGGCCCAGGCTACATGCTCCCGCACCAGTTCAGAGGGGTGGTTTGCCCGCTGTTTTAATGCCTCGATCACCGGGATGGTGGACGGGGCGTTGCCCAGTCCCACTGCCAGGTTGCGCAACCAGTTCTCATAGCCCGTTCGGCGTATGGCGGAGCCTTCGGTGCGCTTCATAAATTCTTGTTCGCTCCACAAAAATAGCTCAGCAAGGGCGGAGTTGTTGAGGTTGTGACGGGGTAGAAAGTCGGATTCCCGGGTTGGTTTGCTGAACTTGTTCCAGGGGCAGACGAGCTGGCAATCATCGCAGCCAAACACCCGGTTCCCCATTTTTGAACGCAGCTCTTCCGGAATCGGGCCTTTGAGCTCAATGGTCAGATAACTGATGCAGCGGCGTGCGTCCAGTAAGTGAGCGCCCACAAAAGCGTCGGTCGGGCACACCTCAAGGCAGGCCGAACAGGAGCCGCAGTGTTGGCTATCAAACGGCGGATCGACAGGCAAGGGCGCGCTGGTGAATATCTCACCCAGAAAAAAATACGATCCGGCCTTGGGGTGAATCACCATATTGTTCTTGCCGATCCAGCCTAACCCGGCCCGTTGTGCCAGTCCCCGTTCCAGAACCGGTGCGCTGTCAACGAAGGCCCGGTAATCGTAACCGCTGACCGCCGCGTCAATCTGCTTGGCCAGCGTGGCCAGCCGCTTGCGCATCAGTTTGTGATAATCCCGTCCCAGGGCATAGCGGGTGATATAGGCGGTTTCACGGTTGGCTAGCACTCGACCGGGGTTGTCCGGGGCAGTCAGGTAGTCCATACGGACTGAAATCACCCGCAGAGTACCCGGCACCAGAGAATCCGGGGTGTAGCGTTTGTCGCCGTGATCAGCCATGTAGGCCATATCGCCATGGTAGCCCGCGCTCAGCCACTGCTGCAGGCGCTCGGCATGAGGGCCGGTGTCAGCATGGGTAATACCGGCGTCGGCAAAGCCCAGTGCTTTTGCCCACTGCCGGATCTGGCCTGGCAGCGTGGCCAGGTTCGGATGTTCCGTCGCTGAGTCATCAGATTTCTGAGTTGATGTCATGAGTGCGATACTGGTGGTGTAGCCTGCGAAGATTTAATTTGATTAAGTTATGACCTTTTTTCCTGTTTTGCTATTCTTTACAGGTATCTGGCCAGTTTTCTTAAACTGGATTCTTTATCGGAGCTCCGGCGAATGCCTATGCACCTTGCGAACAGTCTACCAGAAGCCCTGTATTCCGCCGATTCGGTTCGGGCGATGGATCGTTATCTGATTGATCAGCAAGGTGTTGATGGATTTCAGTTGATGCAGTCGGCGGCGCGCTCGGCGTTTCGTCAGTTGATCAAGCGCTGGCCAACACCCGGTCCGATACTGATATTTTGTGGCTCGGGTAACAATGGTGGCGATGGTTATCTGGTGGCGGCCAATGCGCACCGGCATGGTTTGCCGGTGGAGTGCATTGCCGTTGCACCTGTTGAGAAGCTCCAAGGCGATGCGCTGAAAGCATTGGATAAGGCCCGGGCTGAGGGGGTGTCGATTGTCGGCTTGAGCGAGCTCAGCGAGGGCGGTCTGGATCACAAGCTGTCATCGTGTGGGCTGGTGGTGGATGCATTATTGGGGACGGGCGTTACCGGAGCGCCCCGAGAGCCATTTGCCGGGGTTATACAGCAGATTAATCGGGCTGCGCTGCCTGTGCTGGCCGTGGATCTTCCGTCCGGGCTGAATGCCACCACCGGCTCAGCCGAAGGGCTCGTGGTTCGGGCGGAGCTGACGGTTACCTTTATTGGTGCCAAGGCAGGCTTGTATACCGGCGTGGGTGCCGATGTGTGTGGCCGTGTGGTTTTCGAAACGCTTGATGTGGATGACGGCGTCATCGAAAGCGGTGAGCAGCCGATGGCCCGGCTTTTTGACTGGCAGGCTTGCCGCCACTGGTTGCCGGTCAGGGCGCTGAACGCCCACAAAGGCCATTTTGGCCATGTGCTCGTGGTAGCGGGTGATCGAGGGTTTGGTGGGGCCGGGATTATGGCTGCGGAGGCGGCGTCCAGGGCTGGGGCAGGCCTGGTATCGCTGGCGACCCGGCCGGAGCACGTAACCGCTGCCTTGGCTCGATGCCCATCGGTGATGACCCACGGGGTGATTCACGGCTCTGAACTGCCGGCTTTGTTGGCGAGTGCAGACGTTGTGGTTTGTGGCCCCGGGATAGGTCAGTCTGCGTGGGGCCAGCAGATGCTGCAACAGGTGCTGGCAAGTGACAAGCCCAAAGTGCTCGATGCCGACGCACTTAACCTGATGGCAACCCGTGTGCCGGTGGTTGCAGATAACCATATTTTGACGCCGCATCCGGGTGAAGCTGCTCGGCTTTTACGGTGTGATGTCCGCGAGATAGAGTCGGATCGCTTGGCGGCCGCCCGGCGGATTCAGTCAATCTGGGGTGGCGTGGTGCTCTTGAAAGGTGCGGGCACCGTCGTGGCCGGTGGTTCTGGTCAGCCTGCAGTGATTGCTGGTGCTAATCCGGGCATGGCGACCGGTGGCATGGGGGATGTCTTGTCGGGAATTATTGGCGCATTGGCAGGCCAGATGAGCGACCCCTCGCAGGTTGCGGTGATGGCTGCAGCGCTGCACCTGGCAGCGGCAGATCGTGCCGCCCAGGATTGCGGATACATGGGCCTGATGCCTGGCGATGTGATTGAGGCCATGCCACGCATCCTGAGAGAAACCGAACAAGTAGACCGTGGTTACGACCGGGAGGGGTTATGACTGTCTTTGGCAATGAACGCCGGTTGTTTCTGGAGAATGAATCGGAAACCGAAAAACTGGGAGGTGAGCTGGCAGCTCTGGCTCAATCCTCTGATCAAAGCATTACCGTGTTTCTTGAAGGTGATCTTGGTATGGGCAAAACGACCCTGAGCCGCGGAGTCATGCGAGGCCTGGGGCACAAGGGTGCGGTAAAGAGCCCCACTTACACGCTGGTTGAGCCCTACGAAGAGCTGGACCCGCCGGCCTATCACTTTGACCTTTATCGCCTGGGCGATCCTGAAGAGCTGGAGTACATGGGCATCCGGGATTATTTCTCAGGCCGAAATTTTTGTCTCATCGAATGGCCAGAGCGGGGCAAGGGCGTGCTGCCCGACCCGGACATCGAGATTCACCTTGAGCGGCAAGGTGAAGGGCGTTCGGTGGTGTTGCGCGCCCGCTCGGAGCTTGGGGCGGCGCTTTTGAACGATATTGAGTTGATAGGACCGGATTCATGAAAATTGTTCTGCTGTTAATGCTCGCCCTGGCGGCGAGTCTGGTGCAGGCCGGTAGTCAGATCGAAGGAGTTCGGATTTGGCCGGCACCGGATCATACCCGCCTGGTACTCGATACCGAAGGTAGCGTGGATCACAATGTGTTTGCGCTCTCCGGGCCGTCCAGGTTGGTGATTGATCTGAAGAACACCTCATTGAAGGCCGACCTCAGCACGGTCGATCTCAGTGGTAGCCCGATTCAGCGCATCCGCAGCGCCCCGCGGAATGGTGGTGATCTGCGAGTCGTTCTTGATCTGAAAAGTGATATCAAGCCCCGCAGCTTTGTGCTGGAGCCCAATCAGCAATACGGGCACCGGCTGGTGGTTGATTTGATTGATGAAAAAGGCAGTCGCTTGGAGCGTGCAACCAGCCCGACCGTGACGCAGGATGCCGCTGGCAAGCGGGATATTGTGATCGTGGTTGACCCAGGCCATGGTGGCGAAGACCCGGGAGCGATTGGTCCGCGGGGTACGCGAGAAAAAGACGTTGTCTTGAGTATGTCGAAAGTTTTGGTGGATCTGATCAATAAGCAGCCAGGCTTTACCGCCAAAATGACTCGTACCGGGGATTATTACATCGGACTGCGTAACCGAACGCTGCTGGCTCGCAAGTACAACGCCGACCTGTTTGTTTCGGTGCATGCTGATGCGTTTCGCACGCCGCAGCCAAGCGGTGCCTCAGTGTTTGCGTTGTCGCAACGGGGAGCGACCAGTGAAACCGCTCGCTGGTTGGCGCAAAGCGAGAATCGATCTGACCTGATCGGTGGTGCCGGCGGCTTATCGCTGGAGGGTCGTGATGATGTGCTGGCCGGTGTCTTGCTGGACTTGTCCATGACCGCCAGTATCAATGCAAGTCTGGGTGTTGGCAGCTCAGTATTGGGCAAGTTGGGGGACGTGGCCAAGCTTCACAAGCCGGGGGTTGAGCAAGCTGCGTTTGCCGTGTTGAGATCTCCGGATATCCCATCCATCCTGGTCGAGGCAGGTTTTATCTCCAACCCGACAGAAGAGAAGAACTTGGGTTCTCGGGCCTACAGGAACCGCTTGGCCCATGCTGTTATGGATGGAATCAACGAATATTTTCACCGGACTCCCCCGCCTGGCACGCTGTTAGCCTGGCAGAAAGATAATCAGCGGGGCGGTGGTCAGGTCAGTCAGTATCGTATTCAGCGCGGCGACACCTTATCGGGTGTTGCCAGGCAGAATCAGACCACCGTTAGCGAGCTTATGCGCTTTAACGGGATGAGCGACGATCGTGTTATGGTAGGGCAAACCATTCGTATTCCCTCATCCTGATCAAGAGGTAGTTCCCGGATATGCCCCACATTCAGTTGCTCTCGCCCCGGCTCGCTAACCAGATTGCTGCTGGTGAGGTGGTGGAGCGCCCTGCATCAGTGGTTAAAGAGCTGGTGGAGAACGCGCTGGATGCCAGTGCAAGCCGGGTTGATATCGAGGTGGAGCAGGGCGGCGTCAAGCTGATTCGGGTTCGTGACGACGGCTCCGGTATCGACGAATCCGATCTTCCGCTGGCGTTGAGCCGGCATGCCACCAGTAAAATTCTTACTCTGGACGATCTTGAGGCGGTTGGCACGCTCGGATTCCGGGGTGAAGCTCTTGCCAGTATCAGCTCTGTATCTCGCCTGTCGCTGACGTCGCGTACGGAGCATCAGGAAGCCGCTGCACGAGTGGAAGTGGAAGGCCGTGATATGGATGCACGAATATCCCCGGCCGCTCATCCAGTTGGTACCACCGTCGAAGTCCGTGACCTGTTTTTCAATACCCCGGCACGGCGCAAGTTCATGCGCACTGAAAAAACCGAATTCAATCATGTAGAAGAGTGCATTCGCAGGCAGGCTCTGAGTCGCTTTGATGCGGGTTTCACGTTGCGCCATAACCAGCGTGTGGTGCAGAGCTTACGGCCCGCAGAGTCTGCGGTAGACAAAGAGCGGCGGATTGGCTCTTTGTGCGGTCAGCAGTTTGTCGACAACGCCGTCATTATCGATGCGGAAGCGACTGGCCTGAGGTTGTGGGGTTGGGTGGCCTTGCCGACTTTTTCGCGCAGTCAGTCTGACCTGCAGTATTTCTTTGTGAATGGTCGGGTGATCCGCGACAAGCTTGTCGGCCATGCTGTGCGCCAGGCTTATCGGGATGTGCTTTACAACAACCGCCATCCTGCCTTTGTCCTGTACCTGGACGTTGATCCCGCCACCGTAGATGTCAATGTGCACCCGACCAAGCATGAGGTCAGATTTCGTGACGGTCGCCTGGTCCATGATTTTATCTTTCGGACGTTGCATCGGGCGTTGGCGGATGTGCGACCAGATGATCAGCTAAGAGGTGCGGCGGCCCAGTCTTTTGGTCGGGAGCCTGCCATGCCATCAGCGGGCTCGCCTGCACCCGCACTCGCAGGCTATGGCGCTCAGCCGTCCCCGGTTTCAGAGCAAGCGTCTGCGCAAGGCGGGTTTGGCCATTCCGCACCCCTGCCGCGCCAGCAGGAATGGAAAGCCAGCGACCAGATGGGGTTCTATCAATCCCTGAATGAAGGCGGCGGTGTTGCACCGGCGCCGGGCGGTTATACGCCGCAGCCTATGTCGATCACCCCCCCGCAAGACAGTGCCGATGAGCCACCGCTGGGTTATGCCATCGCCCAGTTGCACGGGGTTTATATTCTCGCCCAAAGCCGGGCCGGAATGATCGTTGTTGACATGCACGCGGCTCATGAGCGCATCACTTATGAGCGGATGAAGCGTGCATTGGTCGAGCAAGACCTGAAGAGTCAGCCTTTGTTGGTGCCCTTGTCGCTGGCGGTCAGCCAGAAGGAGGCTGCGCTGGCAGAGACACACGGTGAGGAGTTGCAGCAGTTGGGGTTGCAGATTGAGCGAATCGGACCGGAAACCCTGGCGGTAAGGCAAATGCCTGCTTTGTTACGGGGAGCGGATACCGAGCAGTTGGTGCGTGACGTACTGGCTGATCTGATTGAACACGGTCAGAGCGACCGGGTTGAAGCCGTTACCCATGAATTGCTGGGGACCATGGCGTGCCATGGCTCGGTGCGGGCAAACCGGCAACTGACGATCCCCGAAATGAACTCGTTGCTGCGCGACATGGAGGCCACGGAGCGCAGTGGCCAGTGCAATCATGGCCGTCCAACCTGGACCCTGGTCACACTCTCTGAGCTCGACAAACTGTTCCTGAGGGGGCGCTAGCCTGGCCATGTCTGAATCAGAGGTGCACATCCCCGGGCCCCTTCCGCCAGCGATCTTTTTGATGGGGCCGACCGCCTCGGGCAAAACCGATCTTGCCCTTGAGCTTTGCCGACGGTTGCCTTGTGACATTATCAGTGTGGACTCTGCGATGATCTACCGCGGCATGGACATTGGCACCGCCAAACCCAGTGCTGACGAGTTGGCAGCCGCGCCACACCGATTGATAGATATCTGCGACCCCGCCGAAACCTATTCTGCGGCAGATTTTCGTCGCGATGCTCTGATTGAGATGGCTGAGATCACAGGCCGTGGCCGTATTCCGCTACTGGTCGGAGGCACCATGATGTACTTTAAAGCGCTACTGCATGGTATGTCTGATCTGCCTGCAGCCAGTCCTGAGCTGCGGGCACAGCTCGAGCGAGAGGCCGCTGAACACGGTTGGGAGCAGTTGCACCGTGAGCTGAAGGCTAATGATCCGATAGCGGCCAGGTTGATTCACCCGAACAATCGCCAGCGTTTGATGCGCGCACTTGAGGTCATCCGATTGACCGGAAGGCCAATTTCAGACATTTGGCAGTCGCAGTCGGGAACTTCTGTGCAGGGCGATCGGTCAGGCATTGAGGATTACACCTATATTACTCGTTGGCAGGCAGACGAAAGCCCGAGCCTGCCGTATACTGTTTTCCAGTTTGCCTTGGCGCCAGTCGAGCGTTCCTGGCTTCATCAGCGAATACAGCGCCGCTTTCAGGCAATGCTCCAATCAGGATTCCTGAATGAAGTGCAAGCCCTGATGGCGCGAGGTGATCTCAATCCAGACATGCCATCGATGCGCTGCGTTGGTTACCGTCAGGCCTGGGATTATCTGTCGGACTGTTGTGATTATGAGACGTTCGTAAGTAAAGGCGTAGCTGCCACCCGCCAACTGGCCAAGCGACAGCTCACCTGGTTACGAAAATGGCCGAATGTTCACTGGCTGAACCTCAGTGATCCACAAGTGGTGATTGATGCCTTGAAAAAAGCCGGGGTTCGCACCACATTTAATTCAGTAGAATGACGATCTGCACTTACTCATAAACAGGAGAAAACACATGTCAAAAGGGCATTCTTTACAAGACCCTTACCTCAATGCTCTGCGCAAGGAGCGCATTCCGGTTTCAATCTTTTTGGTCAACGGCATCAAACTGCAGGGTCAGATTGAATCCTTTGACCAGTTTGTAATTCTGCTGAAGAATACCGTCAGCCAGATGGTTTATAAGCACGCGATCTCTACTGTCGTGCCTGCGCGCAATGTGCGCCTGCCGCCGCAGAACCCGGCTGAGGGTGAGTCTGAAGACTGATCTTTGCAGACTTTCCGGTTTCTACACCCGCGTTCCAGGACAGCCGAAGAGCTCGAATGGCCGCGGGTGTTTGTTTTTATGGAGCTTGATATATCTTGTTTGAACGTCCTGACGTTGGAGAACGGGCAGTTCTCGTACACATAGATTTTACCGCCCACGATGATGTTGAAGACCCCGGTGAGTTCCGGGAGCTGGTGACGTCGGCCGGTGTTGAGCCGATGACCATGGTGACCGGTTCGCGCAAGCAGCCAAACCCAAAGTTGTTTGTAGGTGATGGCAAACTTGACGAAATTCGGGATGCTGTAGCGGCCTATGAAGCCGATGTGGTTCTGTTCAATCACGCCCTGAAACCAAGTCAGGAGCGAAACATTGAACGGGAGCTCCAGTGCCGGGTGTTGGATCGCACCGGAGTCATTCTTGATATCTTTGCCCAGCGGGCCAGAACTCACGAGGGTAAGTTGCAGGTTGAGCTGGCCCAGCTTGAACACATGTCTACCCGACTGATTCGTGGCTGGACCCACCTTGAACGCCAGAAAGGCGGTATTGGCCTGCGCGGCCCGGGTGAAACCCAGCTAGAGACCGATCGCCGTCTGCTCAGAGAGCGCATCAAGTCCATTCACAAACGTCTCGAGAAGGTCCGTAAGCAACGTGATCAGGGGCGCAGGGCGCGAAAGCGGGCGGATATTCCCACCTTGTCACTGGTCGGCTATACCAACGCCGGAAAGTCTACATTATTCAACCGAATGACCACCGCCAGCGTATATGCTGCTGATCAGTTGTTTGCCACGCTGGATCCAACGTTGCGCAGGCTGGAACTTCCGGACATAGGACCGGTCGTAGTGGCCGACACCGTGGGCTTTATTCGGCACCTGCCCCACAAGCTGGTTGAGGCGTTCCGGGCAACCCTTGAGGAGACCACGCAGGCAACGCTTTTGCTGCATGTGATCGACAGTCACGACGCGCGCCGTGACGACAACATTGAACAAGTGGAAAGTGTGCTCACGGAAATCGGCGCAGACGAAATTCCCATGTTGCAGGTGTTCAACAAGATTGATTTGCTGGACGGGTTTGAGCCGCGCATAGACCGAAACGAAGAAGGTGTTCCGGTTCGTGCCTGGGTGTCGGCAGTGACCGGGCAGGGACTTGAGTTATTGTTCGATGCCGTTGTGGAGCGCCTGGCAGAGGACGTGGTGCATCACTTCGTACTGCTGGGGCCGTCAGACGGCAAATTGAGAGCACTGTTGCACGAAGCGGGCTCGGTGATTAGTGAGGAGCACCGGGAAACCGGTGATTCTGTGTTGGAGGTGCGGCTGCAAAACCGCGACTGGTTACAGTTGCTGAGCCGTGCTGGAGTAGCCGCTGAATCGATCCGATTGGAAGATCGTTCAGTTTGAATACCTCAAACTGTTGCCGGGGCCTTGATAAATCCCTAGTATTTGCAGCCATTCGATAATATATGAACGGAGAGAACTATGGCCTGGAATGAACCGGGTGGAAACCGCAACGACAACGACCCCTGGGGAACCGGTGGCGGTCGTCGCGGCAATGATCAGGGGCCGCCAGATTTGGACGAGGCGCTGAAAAAAGGGCTTGATAAGCTAAACCGGATGCTCGGGGGTAAAGGCGGCAAGTCTGGCAAATCTGGCGGAGGAAGCAGTTCTGGCGGAAGTGCGGGTGGCTTTGGTGCCATTCTCGCGATCGCTGCCATTCTTGTTGTCGGGTACGTTGTGGTTCAATCGTTCTACACCGTAGACGAACAGGAGCGCGCCGTTGTGCTGCGTTTCGGTGAGTTTAGCACCACTGAAAATCCAGGTTTGCGTTTCAAGGTGCCTCTGATTGACCGCGTTTACAAGGTTGGTGTAACCAATGTTCGTACTGCGCAATCCAGTGGCCAGATGCTGACCATGGATGAAAATCTGGTGACCGTGGACTTGCAGGTCCAGTACCGGGTGGGCGACGCCCGTGATTATGTGCTGAATGTCCGGGATTCCAACGAAGCACTGGCATATGCCACCGACAGTGCGCTGCGTCATGAAGTGGGCAGTTCATCCCTGGATGAAGTGCTGACCGAAGGCCGGGCGGAACTTGGTGTCAGGGTTGAGCAACGCTTGCAGAGCTTCTTGCGCGACTACGGTACCGGCCTTGAAATCGTCCGGGTCAACGTCGAGAGCACCCAGCCGCCATCGGCTGTACAAGATGCGTTCCGTGAAGTTCAGCGGGCCCGTGAAGACGAGCAGCGTCTGAAAGAAGAAGCTGAAACTTACCGTAACCGGATCGTACCTGAAGCCCGTGGTCAGGCTCAGCGGATGATCGAAGAGGCTAACGCCTATCTGTCTGAAGTCGTCGAACGTGCACGTGGTGAAAGCGCTCGTTTCACCCAACTGCTGGAGGTCTATCAAATTGCCCCCGCGGTCACTCGCGAGCGTATGTACATCCAGACAGTCGAGCAGGTGCTGGCGAACAGCAGCAAGATCTTTATCGATACCGAAAGCAGCAGCAACATGATGTACCTGCCGCTCGACCGGCTGATGCAGGGTACCAGTGGCTCAGCCAGTGGCACCGGATCATCTGGTGGCAGAACCAGCCAGGCCGAGATTGGCACTCTGGCCGATCAGGTTCTGCAGGAGTTGCGCACGCGTCAGGACAACAACATTCGGAGGAGCAGATAATATGGGACCCAAAGCTGTAGTGGGCCTTGCAGGCGCTCTGATTGTTGTCCTGCTTGTGCTGTCGAGCGTGTATATTATCCCGGAAACCCATCGCGGCGTGAAACTGCGCTTCGGTGAGCTTGTGCAGACCGATATTCAGGCTGGCCTTCACTTCAAGGCCCCGGTTATCGACCAGGTGCGTGAGTTTGACGTTCGGGTTCTAACCATGGATCTTCCTTCCCGTCAGTACCTGACGGTCGAGAAGAAACCGCTGGATGTGGATTCATACGTTGCATGGCGTATCCGTGACGTCGACCAATACTACCGTGCGACCGGTGGCGACGAGTTTCGCGCTCGGTCGTTGCTCCAGTCTCGCGTAGACAACGGTCTGCGTGACGCGTTCGGTATTCGTACCATGCATGAAGTGGTTTCGGGTCAGCGTGATGAGCTGATGCACACCTTGCGTGACCTTACGAACGAAACCGTTGGCGACGAATTCGGGATTGAAATCCTCGACATTCGGGTTAAGGGTATCGAGCTTCCCGGGCAGGTGAGTGAAAACGTTTTCCGCCGCATGGCGACAGAGCGTGAAAAACTAGCCCAGGAATTCCGTTCGCGCGGTCAGGAGCTGGCTGAAGGCATCCGGGCAGACGCCGATCGTCAGCAGGTTGTCGTTTTGGCGAACGCCTTTGCGGAAGCGGAGCAAACCCGTGGTCAAGGTGACCGTCAGGCGGCTGAAATTTACGCCAACGCCTATGGTTCCGACCAGGAGTTCTACAGTTTCTACCGTAGTCTGCAGGCGTACCGTAATACCTTTGCGGGTAAGGATGACATCATGGTTATCGACTCAGACAGCGCATTCATGCGGTTCCTGAAGGACCCGATGGGCGCGAACTGATCCCTCGCGAAGATCAAAAACCGGAATACCTTGGTATTCCGGTTTTTTTGTGCCTGTCAAAGGTGTAGAATTTTGCGGGTTTTGCGTCGGGCTTTTTCATGCCCGGGCATCCTAAATCCTGAGTCATTCCCCCGGTTATTTGGCCGGCGCGGGAAAAACGGACGACAGAATCTCATGACTGTATCTGATCGCTGGTTACTGCCTGACGGGGTGGAAGACATTCTGCCGCCGCTGGCCGGACAGATCGAATCCCTTAGGCGGGATGTAATGGATACTTGCCAACGCTGGGGCTACCAGCTGGTGATTCCGCCACTGATTGAATATCTCGAATCACTCTTCACTGGCACGGGTCACGATCTGGAGCTGCAGACCTTCAAGCTGACCGATCAGTTGACCGGCCGCATGATGGGCCTGCGCGCGGATATGACGCCCCAGGCTGCCCGGATTGATGCCCATACACTTGGCCAGGAGGGTGTTACCCGCCTGTGTTATGCCGGGCACGTGCTGCATACGCGTCCGCGCCATATGCTGACTGGCCGTACGCCCATTCAGGCCGGTTGTGAACTGTTCGGCAGTGCATCCGAAGCCGCCGACCTGGAAGTCATCAGCCTGATGCTGGCGGCCCTGAGGGTAGCCGGTTTGCGCCGGGTCCACCTTGATCTTGCCCATGTCTCGATATACGAAAGCCTGATCAATGAAGCCGGATTTGACCGTGACACCGAAGCCGCCGTATTCGATGCCATGGCCCGTAAGTCTGTGCCGGAGCTGGACGCTCTGCTTGGTACTTGTCCTGCAGGTTCCGCCGGTGCCCGATTGCGGGAATTGGCGCGGGTCAGCGGTGGCGTTGAGGCATTGGCGACCGCACGCGAGATTCTCGGCGGCGCCTCGAGTGCGCTGGATGCGGCTCTGGAACAACTGGGCCGGGTAGCCGATATGTTGGCCCGGGATTTTCCGGAAGTGGATTTGGGTTTCGACTTCTGTGAGTTGCGCGGTTACAACTACCACACCGGTCTGGTTTTTGCGGCCTACGTACCGGGGCACGGTGATGCGATTGGCAAAGGTGGTCGGTATGACGCCATTGGCAGCGATTTCGGTCGTGCTCGTCCGGCGACCGGTTTTAGCCTGGACATCCGCGCGCTGGTAACCTTGGGAGAAAGGCCGTCCAAGCGATCTGGTGCCATTTGGGCGCCTGCAGTCGATGATTCATCCCTCGAAGGGGTGATTTCCGGCTTACGAATGACCGAGACGGTGGTGCGTGCCCTTCCGGACGATGCTGGTGTAGACCCGGCCGATCGGGGTTGTGACCGCCAGTTGTGCCAGCAGGATGGCAAATGGGTTGTCGAAACGCTGGTTTGACCCGCCGGGCGACTGTTTTTTCGATTTAAATTTGCAGGATTTGAGCCTTCGGCTCGTCTGAATTGAGAGAGAATCATGGGTAAAAACGTTGTTGTGCTGGGTACCCAGTGGGGTGATGAAGGCAAGGGCAAAATTGTTGACCTTCTGACAGACAAAGTGTCTGCAGTGGTCCGTTTTCAGGGCGGTCATAATGCCGGCCATACGCTGGTGATTGAAGGCAAAAAAACGGCTTTGCACCTGATTCCCTCAGGCATCCTGCGCAAGAACGTGCACTGCCTGATCGGCAACGGCGTGGTGCTCTCTCCTGAGGCGCTTCTGAAAGAGGTCCGCGAACTCGAGGCCAATGGTGTTGCGGTGCGTGATCGCCTGAAAATCAGCCTGGCCTGCCCGATTATCCTGCGCACTCATGTTCGTATTGACCAGGCTCGCGAGCGCGCCAAAGGTAACGACAAGATCGGTACGACCGGTCGCGGTATCGGACCGGCTTATGAGGACAAGGTGTCCCGTCGGGGTGTTCGCCTGGGCGATCTGTACAACATGGCCAGTTTTGAAATCAAGCTGCGGGAGATCATGTCGTACCACAACTTTGTACTGACTGAATATTTCAAGGAAGAACCGGAAGACATCGACGCTGCGTTGGCCGAGCTGAAGCTGATGAGCGAAGAAATTCTGCCCATGGCGGCTGATGTGACCGATATCCTTCACGACTACCGCAAGCGTGGTGAACACATCCTGTTTGAAGGAGCGCAAGGCTCGTTGCTAGACATCGATCTGGGCACCTATCCTTTCGTGACTTCCTCCAATACCACCGCGGGTGGCACGGCCACCGGCTCCGGTTTTGGCCCGTTGTATCTGGACTACGTGCTGGGTATCACCAAGGCTTACACCACCCGGGTAGGCTCAGGTCCGTTCCCCACGGAACTGTTTGATGAAATGGGCCAGCATCTGGCGATCAAAGGCAATGAAGTGGGCACGACCACTGGCCGATCGCGCCGCTGCGGGTGGTTTGATGCGGTCGCCCTGCGCCACGCTATTCAGATCAACAGCGTGTCTGGTATTTGCCTGACCAAGTTGGATGTTCTGGATGGACTGGAAACCGTTAAGGTCTGTGTGGGCTACAAAACCCCGAAGGGCGAGATTACACGCCCTCCGATTGGTTGCGACAGCTATAACGACATCGAACCGGTTTACCAGGAACTGCCAGGCTGGAGCGAGAGCACCGTGGGCCTGACCAAGGTCGAGCAGTTGCCGGAGAACGCGAAGGCTTACATCCGTTTTCTGGAAGAGCAAATCGAAGCGCCGATTGATATTATCTCCACCGGCCCTGACCGGGTTGAGACGATCACCCTGCGTCATCCGTTCGGAGAGTAATCTCCGGCACAAAAAAAACCGCCTGCGGCCTGCGCCTCAGGCGGTTTTTTTTGTGTACGGGCATCACTCGATCGGTAAGGCGTGAGTCAGGGCTTTTCTGCGATGATGGTCGCCCGTTTTGGCCCGGGATAGCCTTCGATAGTTTTGCTCGGGTCCTTCGGATCAAGAAAGTCCGCCAGTGAGTTAAAGCGCATCCAGTCGGTTTGCCGTTGTTCCTCGGTGGTGGTTGTGCTGACGTCAACCACGCGGACGTTACGAAACCCTGCTCGATCCATCCACCTTAACAGAGTGGGGCAGCTGGGCATGAACCAGACATTGCGCATCTGACCGTAGCGGTCTTCAGGCATAAGGCTGTGGCCTTCAGGCCCATCGACCACCAGTGTTTCCAGCACCAGTTCACCGCCGCGCCGAAGAGTGCCTTTTAGCTCCAGCAGATGATCCAGCGGTGATCGACGATGGTAGAGCACGCCCATAGAGAAGGTAGTATCGAAGCTCTCCAGATTCTCTGGCAGGTCTTCCATCTTAACCGGTATCAGGTCCACCGGAACCGCGCCCAGGTATTTTTTGACGGCCAGAAACTGGAACATGAACAGTAGGCCCGGATCAATTCCGACCACCCGTTTGGCGCCTGCGCCGGCCATGCGCCAACAGTGATAGCCGGAGCCGCAGCCAACGTCCAGAATGGTGCGGTCGTTCAGGTCGGCCAGGTGCGGAGAAACCCGATCCCATTTCCAGTCTGAGCGCCACTCGGTGTCTATAACAGTGTCGAAGAAGTTGAACGGCCCTTTGCGCCAGGGCATCAATCCGCGCAGGCCTTGCTGCAGGTGATCGTTCTGATCGCCTGTCAAAGCATCGGGCGCGGTCAAGGTCACGGCCGGGCGATCGAGCGCTGCGGATGCACCGTCGATCAGCGGTAGAGACGCCAGGGCTGCCTGCCAGCGGCCCACATCGCCATGGGGGTGGTCCTCAAACCGATGAGTCAGCTGCCGGGTGAGCAGATCGGCCCAACGGCTTTGATCGGATTGTTGCAGGTGCGTGATGAACGGGGTGAAGTGTTGTCGCCAGTCAAAAAATGCCATGGGTCTGTCGTGTCCTGGAATCAGCGGTTTTTGATCGCCAGTATGGAAACAAAATTAAAGCACTGGTACCAGACCAGCACCTGATCGAAACCGGCTTCAAGCAGGCGTTCTCGGTGTTCTGTCAGAGTCTCAGGAATCAGGACTTTTTCAATCGCTGCGCGTTTCTGGCTGATTTCCAGGTCAGAATAGCCGTTGGCTCGTTTGAACTCATGGTGCAGGCGGGTCTGGATCTCTTGCTCGTGGTCAGACTCAAAACGGATTTTCTCCGACAGAATCAGGGCACCACCCGGGAGTGTCGCGTTGGCGATTCGGGTGAGCAGATTCAGCCGGTGTTCTGGTGGTACAAATTGCAGGGTGAAGTTCAGCGTGGTTACCGACGCGCGGCTCAGCTCGGTTTCCAGAAGATCTTCACAGCGCAGAATGACCGGAAGCTCGTGATCGTCCAGGGCTATGTAATGCTCACAGCGTTCAATCATGGCTCTGGAATTGTCAACGCCCACCAGTGTGCAATCGGAGTAAGGGATGCCATGGCGCATGGCCAGGGTAGAAGCGCCCAGCGAGCAGCCAAGATCGTAACAATGGGAGCCAGGCTGCACATGCTGCTCGGTGATCACCTCGATCATTGGAATAATCGTGGTGTAGCCAGGGACCGAGCGGCGGATCATGTCCGGAAAGACACGGGCGACGGAGGCGTCAAACCGAAAGTCCTCTGGATTGCGTTCGGTGGCAAAGAGCCGGTCTGTTATCTGCTCCGGTGGCTTGCCTTTGCCCTCAGTCATCGCTGCCCTCGGAGGCCGGGCCCATCTCGGTGGGGGCTGGGCGCTGGCACCTGATTCCACGATTTTTGTAATCGACGAGTATGCCGCGGAACGACGGGTCAACGTCAGCGGCGATGGCCAGATAGCCATTTTCGCAGACGGCGTGCAGCTCCGATGATTTGCGAGACATGCGGAAGCCTTCGCCGGGCTGGACATGAATGGCTTTGAAATCACCGACCGGCACATGATCCTTGTGTTCGGTGTGATCAATGCGACCGCTGAACTCCAGCGCCAATACCGTGACAATGATGGTCGCGATGCCGGTAGCAATAAGGCTTCGGATGGTGTAGCGGGCTTCGTTATCGCTCATGGGTACCTCTTGTCAAAAAGTTTAAAACTGCCCGGGCAGGCTGATTGCGGGTTCTTGTAGGGCGCTCAACTGCTCACGCAGAGCCAGGATTTGGTCGGACCAGTACCGAGGTTGCGCAAACCAGGGGAAAAAGCGGGGGAAAGCCGGGTCTTCCCAGCGCCGCGCCAGCCAGGCGCAATGGGCAATCTGGCGGTAGCAGCGCAGCGGCTCAATCAGATGGCGCTCACGGCGGTTGAAGTCCCGGAACATTTCATAGCCTTCCAGCAGTTCGCCCAGTTGATGACCTTTCTCGACCGATTCGCCGTTCAGTAACAGCCACATATCCTGCACGGCCGGGCCGGTGCGGCAATCATCCAGGTCGACAAACAGCATGGTCTCATCCCGGCACAGAATGTTGCCGGCGTGGCAATCACCGTGAATTCTCAGGGTCTCGACCTCGCCGGCATCAGTCATGCGTTGCTGGCACCCGGCAATCAGGTCGGGAATCAGGCTGTCCCAGGCCGGGCGCAGGTCATTGGGAATCCAGCCGCCAGTGACCAGCAGTTCGTTGTGTTTGATGATGCCGTCAATCAAATCAAACCCGGGCCGGTGTTCAAAGGGGCTGCGAGATCCAAAGTTGTGCATCTGGCCGAGCCATTGGCCAAGGCGGTACAGGGTGTCGGTCACGCTGGTATCGGGGGCCTGGCCACCACGTTGGGGGAAGACCGCAAACAGGAAATCCTTGTGCTGTCCCAGCGAATCGCCACCAGGCATGACCAGCGGCGCGATGACCGGGATGTCAGCTTGTTGAAGCTCAAGGGAAAATGCATGCTCTTCCCGAATGGCGGCCTCAGACCAGCGCCCGGGACGGTAGAACTTGGCAATGACCGGCGGGCTGTCTTCCAGGCCTATCTGGTAAACCCGGTTCTCATAGCTGTTCAGGGCAAATAATCGTCCGCTTACGTCAAAGCCCGCCTCTTCAAGGGCGTCCAGAATGACTTCAGGCGTCAGCGAATCGTAGGGGTGGGTTGATGATGTCAGGTTAGAAGGCTCATGTTGCATAGAGTTCAGAAGGCCGTGTCGTATCTCGATTTCATGAATTGCAGGTGGTACCAGTTTTCGTCCAGTTCCCACCGAATACGTTCAATGCCGGGTGCTGCCAGCACTACATCCCCGGCCCGGGCCTGAACCTGCGCCAGTTCACGCTCAGCCTTCTGCCAGTCCCGATGCGTATCGGCGAGGTGTCGCATGCTCGGGAAAACCGCAGACACTGCCTGCTGTGTTGATACCGAATGGGATCGGAGCGAGCTGATCACTGCAGTGCCTCCCTCAACCCGAAGTACCCGGTGTTGGTAGGGGTAGCTGGCGACCGATGTGTCGGCCATGAGCTGATTGTTCAGGCTGATCACCTCAAAGCCTCGCCAGCCAATCCAGCTGACAAACAGCGCGGCAACCACCATAACCGTTATGAACTGCTTCCTGTCTGACATAACCCAAGCTCCCTGCATCCTGTTGCGCTCCTGTAAAGTATAACGGTTCTGAGGGTGCAGGTAATGCAGTCAGGGCTTATCTAGGGTAATTTCCCGGTTTGGCAGGAATAAATGGTCAGATATCGTGAGTAAAGAAAGCTACAGCGTGCAAACGGTGGTGATTGGTGCGGGTGTGATTGGCCTGGCCATCGGTCGTGAACTGGCCAGATCCGGCCGGGAGGTGCTGGTACTTGAAGCCGGGCCGCGGTTCGGCGAAGGGATCTCTGCTCGTAACAGCGAAGTGATTCACGCTGGCCTGTATTATCCCGAAGGTTCGCTCAAGGCCAGGCTCTGTGTGCGCGGTCGTCACTTGCTGTACGACTACTGCGCGAGTCACAAAGTCAGCCATCAAAAGTGTGGTAAATGGATTGTTGCGACCGACCAGGCTCAGGTTGATCAGATCGAGAACATTTGGCAGCAAGCTGAACGTAATGGCGTCGCCCTGGAACCTGCCGATGCCAGGGCACTCCGCCAGCGGGTTCCTGGAGTAAATGCGACTGGCGGCCTGTGGTCGGCCGAGACCGGCATCATTGATAGTCACGGACTGATGCTGTCTTTGTTGGGTGAGCTGGAGGATGCCGGTGGCACGCTGGTGCTCAACAGCCCTGTCTTGCAGGGGGAATCTACCGAACGTGGCCACCGGCTAAGCCTGGCGGGTGCGTCGGCGGTTGTGCTGGAGGCGCAGGAGGTCATTAACGCCGCAGCCCTCGGCGCTCCGGCACTGGCCGGCAACTGGCTGGGCCTGCCGGATTTTGCCAGGCCTGATCAGTGGCTGGCACGGGGCGTCTATTTCAGTTATAGCGGTAAACACCCCTTCAATACATTGATCTATCCACTGCCGGAATCCGGGGGCCTGGGTGTGCATCTGACTCTGGATCTGGCCGGTCAGGCCCGTTTTGGCCCGGATGTGGAGTGGATAAGTGAAGAGGATTACACGGTAAACCCTGAGCGGGTTCACGCTTTTGCCGATAGTATCAGGAAGTGGTGGCCGCGCCTTGATCCGTCCCGGCTAAATCCCGCCTATGCGGGCATCCGGCCAAAGCTGACCGGGCCTGAGGGGGCGTTCTTCGATTTTCGAATCGACGGCCCTGCACAACACGGTATGGCCGGTCTGGTTAATCTGTTTGGCATTGAATCGCCAGGGTTGACGTCATGTCTGGCTCTGGCCGGGCATGTCCGGTCGATGCTGGATGACGGTTAACCGGGCGTTCGGGCAAGTGCCCATACCTGAATGTCACGGGCGCCGGCTTCAGCCAGTGCGCGGCTGAGCACCCGAACCGTCGCGCCGGTTGTGACCACGTCATCAATAATAGCAACCCGCTCGGGCATGGCTTCACATACTTGAAACACGTCGGCCAGATTGGCCAGCCGGCCTGCCCGGGATAGCCCTCGCTGGGTGCTCGCTCTACGCTTTCGTCGAACAGCGTGCGCCGCTACCGGGATGTCCAGCCGGGTGCCAACAAATTCTGCAATGTCTTGAGCCTGATTGAAGCCCCGCTGCCATCTTCGCAGCCAATGCATGGGCGCAGGGATAAGTAAATCTGGCCGATCCTCGGGCTGCAGTTGCTGTGCCAGAAATTCACTGAAATCGGTCAGTAGTGGCCGCGCAAACTTGCGATGACCGTGGTACTTGTAACGGCGAATCATGCCGTCGACCGGAAACTGGTAGCGCCAGGGGATCAAAGATCTGGTAAAGGGTGGAGGCGCAGTCTGGCATTCGCCGCAGCGCATGTTAGGCAGAGCAAAGGCAAGGGGTAGGGCGCACGTGTGGCAGTGCCAGCGGTTGATGGGCAAATCGCCCCGGCAACCCAGGCAAAGGCCCTGAAGGCTGTGCGGCGAGAGGCAGGTCACGCAGCGACCGCCTTTGTTGGCGCTGTTAACCTTTCGTTTAATGAAGGTTGACAGAGAATTCAGTCCGTTTATCATCTCGGTTTATCCGTAAACCAAAAACCTCGCGAAGGTTAACAGGACTTTGCCATGACCGCCACAGCACTGCGTCACGACTGGACACTTCAGGAAGCCAGGGATCTGTTTAACCTTCCCTTCAATGATCTTTTGTTTCGGGCTCAAACGATTCACCGTGAGCATTTTGATCCGAATGAAGTACAGGTCAGCACTCTGTTGTCCATCAAGACCGGTGCCTGCCCGGAGGACTGCAAGTATTGCCCTCAGAGCGGCCATTACAACACCGGTCTGGAGAAGGAAAAGCTGCTGGAAATTGAGAAGGTGGTGGCGGAAGCCCGCGCAGCGAAAGACAAAGGTGCGTCGCGGTTCTGTATGGGCGCTGCCTGGCGCAGTCCTTCAAAAAAGGATATGCCGTACGTGCTGGACATGGTCAAGCAGGTGAAGTCGCTGGGCATGGAAACCTGTATGACTCTGGGCATGCTGAAGGAAGAGGACGCGCAAGAGTTGGCAAGCGCCGGGCTTGATTACTACAACCACAATCTGGACACCTCGGAGAAGTATTATAGCCACATCATCACCACACGCACCTATCAGGATCGTCTGGATACTCTGGATAACGTGCGTAAGGCGGGTATGAAGGTGTGCTGTGGCGGCATTATGGGCATGGGCGAAGACGAAGATGACCGGGTGGGTCTGTTGGTGCAGCTGGCCAATCTGCCGCAGCATCCGGAGAGTGTGCCGGTGAATATGCTGGTGAAGGTTAAGGGTACGCCACTTGAGAATGTTGAGGACCTGGAACCGTTTGATTTCATCCGGACGCTGGCGGTGGCTCGGATTATGATGCCGGCGTCTCATGTGCGATTGTCTGCCGGGCGGGAGCAGATGAACGAGCAGATGCAGGCTTTGTGTTTCTTCGCCGGGGCCAATTCGATTTTCTATGGCGAGAAGCTGCTGACCACGTCGAACCCGGAAGCGGATGCGGATATGCAGTTGTTTGCCAAGCTGGGTATTCGGCCTGAGCAGCGGGAGCAGTGTGCGACCGAGGCTCAGGAAGAGGAAGTGCTGGCAGACGCCGTCGAGTATGAGGCGACCAAGCATATGTTCTATGACGCCACTCGAGAATCAGCCTGATCGTGTAAAGGGTGCATGTGGAGACCGAGGCGTGCCTTCCAGGACACGCTACGAGCACATCCATGTGCGCTTGTTTCGGGCCGTCCTTGGCCCTCAACAGTCCTGGAAGGCACGCCTCGGCCTCCACGCCAACGCAGGCAGGGTTTTCAGGTACCATTGATCGGGTAGCCGGTGTTTCAAATGCGCGATTTTGCCCACGAAATTGAACAACGGAAACAGGCCGGCCTCTACCGGACCCGTCGGCTGGTATCCGGCCCCCAGCAGCCGGAGCTGATCGCGGATGGCAAGCCGCTGTTGTCGTTCTGCAGTAATGATTATCTCGGCCTCGCCAATCACCCAGACAATATCGACGCCCTGACCCATGCCCTGCCGGAAACCGGGCTTGGCGGTGCGGCGTCGCATCTCGTCTGTGGTCACCATCAGTCCCATCACCAATTGGAGCAGCGCCTGGCGGACTTTACCCGGCGCAGTGCGGCGTTGTTTTTCTCCACCGGGTACATGGCCAATATGGGTGTGATTTCGGCGCTGGCGGGGCGTGGGGATACGATTTTTTCTGACCGGCTTAATCATGCTTCGATTATTGATGGCTGCATTCTGAGCCGGGCGCGCGTTCGGCGTTACGCCCATGGCGACGTTGCTGCGTTAGAGTCGATGCTGGCGGAGACCTCGGGCCACAAATTGGTGGTGACAGACGGGGTGTTCAGTATGGATGGCGATGTGGCGCCGCTGAAGGCATTGGCTCGGGTCTGCAAAGCCCATGACGCGCTGCTGGTGGTGGATGATGCCCACGGTGTCGGGGTGTGTGGTCCGCAGGGCCGGGGCAGTGTTCTGGAGGCCGGTTTGTCGGAAGACGACGTGCCGGTGTTGATTGGTACCCTGGGTAAGGCGGTGGGTACCAGTGGTGCGTTTGTGGCCGGGCCTGCGGTGTTGATGGATTATCTGGTGCAGAAGGCCCGAACCTATATTTATACCACGGCAATGCCGCCTGCATTGGCGGCGGCGACCTGTGTGAGTCTGGACCTTATTGAGGCCGAGGAGTCGCGGCGCGAGCATTTGCGTGAGTTGATTGCTCGTTTTCGTGCCGGAGCCGAGCAGCTTGGCTATGAGCTGATGCCATCCCAGTCGCCGATTCAGCCGATCATGGTGGGTGGCAATCAGGAGGCGCTGGCGCTGAGCCAGGCTCTTGAACAGCATGGGATTCTGGTGACCGCGATCCGGCCGCCGACCGTACCGGCAGGTGAAGCAAGATTGAGAGTGACGTTGAGCGCTGCCCATACTTGTGAGCAGGTGGATCAGCTGCTGGTGGCTCTGGCGCAAAGTCGGGAATTGCTTTCGGGTAGAGAGTTTCCGCCGGTGGCATTGGCATGAGTGTGTTTGAGGACCTGATGGCGATCAATGGTGCAGAAGGTGGCACAGGGTCCAAGCAGTCTATTGCCCGGGGCTTTGGCGGCGCTTCCTGTACTTACGACAGCGCATCCCGCTTGCAAAAAAGTATGGGCGACACGATGTTGGCGCGCATTCCGGCTGAGCTAAACCACGGCATTGTGCTTGACCTGGGTTGCGGTACAGGCTGGTTTACTCGCAAGCTTGCGGAAAGGTATCCGGATGCTGGGATCACCGGCGCCGATCTGGCACCGGGAATGCTGGCTCAGGCTAAAACCGCAGGCTCAGATGCGGTGACTTGGCTCAACGCTGACGCCGAGCAATTACCGTTGGCGGATCAGAGTGTTGATCTGATTTTCAGTAACCTGATGATTCAGTGGAGTCCACGCCCCGAAGTTGTTCTTGCAGAGTGCCGGAGAGTGATGAAACCCGGTGGTTTTTTGGCTGTTTCTACCTTGCTGGATGGCACCTTGCGGGAGCTCAAGCAGGCTTGGGCAAAGGCCGATCCGGGGCAGGCTCATGTTAACCGGTTCGTCACACACAAACATTGGCGAGCTCTGACGGCAGATACTCTGCCCGGTTCAGGGCTTGAGGAGGGCGTTATCGTGTTGCCCTATGACTCGCCAATGGCACTGAATCGGGAGCTCAAGCATCTGGGAGCGGTGTTCAAGGGCGAGGAAAGGCGTCGGACGGTAACGGCGCCGGGCCGTTTTCGGGCGATGTGCCGGGCCTATCCTCATGGCGGTGATCACCAATACCTGGCGACTTACAAAGCGGGCTGGTTGTATTGGTGCAAGCCTGCACCTTGAACAGGACGACTGAGATGGCAAAGAAAACGTTTTTCGTGACCGGCACTGACACTGGCGTGGGCAAAACCATTGCCGCTGCGGCGATTCTGGAGGCGGCAAAAGCCGCGGGTAAGCGCACCATCGCTATGAAACCGATTGCCTCGGGCTGCGACAAAACCGACGAAGGGCTGCGAAATGAAGACGCATTGATGCTGCAGGCTGCTATCACCGAAGAGCTCGCTTACGATTCGATTAACCCGATTGCCTTCGAGCCGGCCATCGCCCCCCATGTGGCCGCGCAACAGGCCGGTAAGAGTCTCAGTGCCCAACGCCTCATCGGCTTTTGTCGCGGTCTCCAGATTCGCCCGGCGGACCTAATGTTGATTGAGGGTGCGGGTGGCTGGCGAGTCCCCCTGAACGATCGGGAAACCTATTCTGCGGTCCCCCGAGAGCTGGGGCTGGATGTGATTCTGGTGGTACCTCTCAAGCTGGGCTGCATTAACCACGCGATGCTCACTGCCGAAGCCATTCGCGCCGATGGCCTGTTTCTGGCCGGTTGGGTTGCCAATCACCCCCAATCCGAATCCATGGACTGCGAGCAGGAAACCCTGAACTACCTCAGTACACACCTGGGTGCGGCGTGTCTTGGCGTGTTGCCCTGGATAGACTCCACGGCAACAGACCGGTTACCCGGGAGCTTGGCTCCGTTCCTCAATATCAAGCCTTTGATTGAAATTTGACCAGGTTTGTGAGTAAATAGAGTCAATGTTTTGTCATGGGAAGCTTCGGCATGATTAACAACAGCCTGTCTGTGGGTGTGCAAGGCATCCAGAGCGGTATGGCCGGTATCGAAAATGCCGCCAAAAAAATTGCCCGGGGTGGTGTTGATGGTCCGCAGGGCACAGCCGCTGGCGTTGGCAATTTGGCTGAGCCGATGATTGACATGATTTTGTACGAGCGCAGCGTTGAAGCCTCTGCCCAAGTGGTCAAAACGGCCGATGAAACCCTCGGTACTCTGCTGGACATCCGCGCCTGAGCGGCCTCGCTGGCACCGTGAACGTTTCTTCCTCTATTCCTGCAATTTTTCCTGTCGTCTCGGGGGCTTCACCCACCGTTTCCAGTACGGTTTCCTCTGCGGAGGACGCCGCGCCAGAGACAGGCTTCGCCGACAACCAGGACAAGGATGCCCGCTCGAACCCTCAAGGGCTTGACGAAGCGCAACTCAAGCAGCTCGCGGAACTCAAGGCGAGGGACCGTGAAGTCCGGGCCCATGAAGCAGCGCACCAGGCTGTTGGCGGGCAATACGCCGGAGCCATGTCATTCACCTTTCAGCGGGGGCCTGACGGTGCCCAGTACGCGGTAGGTGGTGAAGTGCCCATCGACGTTGCGCCGGTGGCCGGTGACCCTCAAGCAACCATCGAAAAAATGCGCATTGTGCGTGCTGCAGCCATGGCGCCAGCGCAACCTTCGGCACAGGACCGGGCAGTGGCTGCTCAGGCCATGCAAACCATGTTGCAGGCACAGTCTGAACTGGCGGCCGGCGACGATAACGAACAATCGGATTCGCCAGCGGCCGGGTCTGACCCGGTCGGGCAGACCGCCAGTGGCCGGCAGGCCAGCGAACTCTACCAGAGTGTCTTCGCGATGCAGAACGATGCTTCCGGTGCGATCACGTCCGTGTTTGCCTGAGCGCCCCTGTTCCTCAGCGTTACCAGGCTGTTGCAGCGTCTTTTCCCCTCTGTTGAATACACTTCGCTACACAATTTTTAATCAAGGCTATTGACAATTCTGTGCTGCAAAACGTATGTTTCAAACAAGTGTTTAATTAAGGCTGTGATGCAGTGCATCATGGTGTCTGAGCAAACCCAAGGCCAAAGGCTGACATTAAGCGTCAGCCGAGACCGAGAACCGAGGTGGAACCAATGCCTGATTACAAAGCGCCCCTGCGTGATATCAAGTTTGTAATGACCGAGCTGCTGAACAGCGAGCAGCACTACGCCAATCTGGAAGGTGCCGAAGATGCCACTCCGGATATGGTGGATGCCATTATCCAGGAAGGTGCAAAGTTCTGTGAGCAGGTATTGTCTCCACTGAACCGTGTGGGTGATATCGAAGGTTGTGTCTGGAGCCAAGATGGCGTCAAGACCCCGACCGGCTTCAAAGAAGCTTACCAGCAGTACGTAGACGGCGGATGGCCGTCCATGACCGCCGATCCCAATTACGGTGGCCAGGGCCTGCCAAGCTCTCTGGGCCTGGTTATGAGTGAGATGGTTGGTACCTGTAACTGGTCTTTCGGTATGTATCCTGGCCTTAGCCACGGTGCCACCAACACCATCGAAGAGCATGGTACCGAAGAGCAGAAGCAGACCTACCTGACCAAGCTGATCAGCGGTGAGTGGACCGGCACTATGTGTCTGACCGAGCCGCACTGTGGTTCTGACCTCGGCACCCTGCGCACAAAAGCTGAGCCAAGCGCTGATGGCACCTACGCGATTACCGGCACCAAGATCTTCATCTCGGCCGGTGAACACGACATGGCCGACAACATCGTTCATATCGTTCTGGCTCGTTTGCCGGGCGCGCCCGAAGGCACCAAGGGTATTTCTCTGTTCATCGTTCCCAAGTGTCTGCCGAACGAAGACGGATCTGCGGGTGAGCGCAATGCCGTTACTTGCGGCTCGATCGAGCACAAGATGGGTATCCATGGCAACGCCACCTGCGTAATGAACTTCGACGGCGCCAAGGGCTGGCTGATCGGGCCTGAGAACAAAGGCCTGAACTGCATGTTCACGTTCATGAACGTTGCCCGTATCGGTACTGCGATTCAGGGTCTGGGTGCGGCCGAGCTTGGCTTCCAGGGCTCTCTGACCTACGCCAAAGACCGTCTGGCCATGCGTTCGCTGAGCGGCGCCAAGAACCCGGAAGGCATCGCGGATCCGATCATCGTTCACCCGGACGTGCGTCGTATGCTGCTGACCCAGAAGGCGGTTGCCGAAGGCGCCCGTGCTCTGATCTACCTGACGGCTCAGCAGGCTGACGTTGTTCAGCGCGGAAAAACTCCGGAAGAACGCAAAGCGGCCGACGAAGCCCTGGGCTTCCTGACCCCGATCGCCAAAGCGTTCCTGACCGAGATCGGCTACGAAGCGGCTAACCTCGGCATGCAGGTATACGGCGGCCACGGTTTCATTGCCGAGTGGGGCATGGAGCAAAACGTACGTGACGCCCGTATCGGCATGATCTACGAAGGCACCACCGGCATTCAGGCGCTGGATCTGCTGGGCCGTAAGGTTCTGATGACCCAGGGTGAGTCGTTGAAAGGCTTCACCAAGCAGGTGCACGTGTTCTGCAAAGAAAACGCAGATAACGAGCAACTGAAAGAGTTCATCGAGCCGCTGGCTGCGATCAACAAAGAGTGGGGCGACCTGACCATGAAGATCGGTATGACTGCCATGAAGGACCGCGAAGAAGTCGGTGCCGCTGCAGTTGACTACCTGATGTACTCTGGTTACGCCGTATTTGCTTACCTGTGGGCTCGCATGGCCAAGGTAGCGCTGGACAAGATGGTAGAGGGCACCTCGGAAGAGATGTTCTACAACGCCAAGGTCCAGACAGCTCGCTTCTACTTCAAGCGTCTGTTGCCGCGCACCAAGACCCACGCAGAAACCATGCTGGCAGGTTCTGCTAGCCTTCTGGACATGCCAGAAGAAGCCTTCGCCATCTAAGGCGGGGGTTGCTATCTGCCAGATGGCACAGAAAAAGCCCGTGCTCCATCAGGAGGCGGGCTTTTTTCATGAGTCGGTGGCGTGTTTTGAGGTAGAATAGCGCGCCACAGAACAACAACCTTGTTTCGGACACATAGCCGAGCGGGTGGACATAAACCGGCCTTCATCGTTCAGGAAGGCACTTGTCGGATAGTCCCCCCAAAGAGACTGACTGAATTTCTGGAGAGTTTTACATGGCTGATTATCAGGCACCCCTTCGTGACATGCGTTTCGTACTCAACGAAGTGTTTGATGCACCCTCAATTTGGGCGTCACTGCCCAAGATTGCAGACAACGTAGATCCGGAAACAGCGGATGCGATTCTGGAAGAAGCCGGCAAAATTACCGGTGGCGTCCTGGCTCCGCTCAACCGTGAAGCCGATGAGCAGGGCTGTAAGTGGAATAACGGCGATGTCACCAGTCCGGAAGGCTTCAAAGAAGCCTACCAGACCATCGTTGAAGGTGGCTGGAACGGTCTGGGCGGTAACCCCGACTTCGGCGGCATGGGCATGCCGAAAACCCTGGTGGCCCAGTTTGAAGAAATGATGCAAGGCGCCAACATGGCCTTCGGTTTGGCCCCGATGCTCACCGCTGGTGCCTGCCTGGCTCTGGATGCCCACGGCAGCCAGGAACTGAAAGAGAAATACTTGCCCAACATGTATTCTGGTGTCTGGTCCGGCGCTATGGATCTGACCGAGCCGCACGCAGGTACCGACCTGGGCATTATCCGTACCAAGGCCGAGCCCAACGATGACGGTTCTTTCAACGTAACCGGCACTAAAATCTTCATCACCTGGGGCGAGCACGACCTGGCGGAAAACATTATTCACCTGGTACTGGCGAAACTGCCAGATGCACCGAAAGGCCCCAAGGGCATTTCCTTGTTCCTGGTGCCCAAGTTTATGGTGAACGACGACGGGTCCCTGGGTGAGCGTAACAGCTTCAGCTGCGGTTCCATCGAGAAGAAAATGGGCATTAAAGCCTCCGCTACCTGCGTGATGAACTTCGACGGCGCCAAAGGCTGGTTGGTTGGTGAAGAAAACAAAGGCCTGGCCGCCATGTTCACCATGATGAACTATGAGCGACTGGGCGTTGGCATTCAGGGCATCGGTGCGGCGGAAGCCTCGCTGCAAAATGCCCGCGAGTACGCCAACGACCGCATCCAGAGCCGCGCGCCCACTGGCGCCCAGCAGCCTGAGAAGGCCGCAGACCCGATCCTGGTTCACCCGGACGTGCGTCGTATGCTGCTGACCATGAAAAGCTACGTTGAAGGTGGCAGAACGTTCTCCACTTACGTTGCCCAGTGGCTGGATATTTCCAAGTACGCTGAAGACGATGAGCGCCGTCAGCACGCTGAAGGTATGGTTGCGTTGCTGACGCCCGTGGCCAAAGCCTTCCTGACCGACCGCGGTCTGGAAACCACCATCATCGGTCAGCAGGTCTTCGGTGGTCACGGTTTTATTCGGGAATGGGGTCAGGAGCAGTTGGTGCGTGACTGCCGCATCACCCAGATCTACGAGGGCACCAACGGCATCCAGGCGATGGACCTGATGGGCCGTAAGGTTGTTGGTAGTCAGGGCAAGTTCTACGAACTGTTCGCGCAAGACGTCGCCAGGTTTATCGAAGAAAACAGCGGCGAGGCAGCCCTCAAGCCCTATCTGGAGCCGCTGGCAGCTGCCCTGGAGCGCTTGTCTGATGTCACTGAGCACGTGATTAACCAAGCTGGTGACAGCCCCAACGCCATCGGTGCTGCGGCTGTCGATTACCTCGACATGTTCGGCTACACCGCCCTGGCATTCATGTGGGCCAAGTCGGTCAAAGCGGCTGCACCGAAAGCCGAAGGTGACACCTCAGGCTTCTACACTGGCAAGCTGAAAACTGCACGCTTCTATTTCGATCGTCTGTTGCCAAAGACCGTGTCTCTGGCCGAAGGCATTCGGAGCGGAAGCGAGTCGATGATGGCTCTGGCGGCCAACGAAATCTGATCAGCTTTCGTTAATTCGCTCACCAAAAAAGCAGGCCAGAATGGCCTGCTTTTTTTGTTTAAGGGCAACTCAAAAGTTAGCGCGGGAAAGCTGTATCTGCATTCCCGCTTGCACCGTAGGTCAGATCAATAGCTTAAAACCGATCCATCAACCCTGGATTGGTCACAAACGGATTCTCATTACCCTGCAGTTCGGCTATCTCGCGATGCCGGGTAAGCTCTTTGTCATCGGGTGGGTCGAGTTCATTCCAGCTTTGAAACACCGACGTTGCCCCAATCCAGGGAAGCCCGTAAGTATCAACCATATACGCGACAGTACGAGCGACATCGCCCTTTACCTGCTCAGGGGGCTCGAAAAACTGCGCACTCTCACGTATGCCACATTCATCACTCCTGACCGAATGGCCCAGATCCTCGTAGCGAACGCTCCGGCGTCGCATCTCGACCCGCGTTCGTACCGGTACGATATTATGAAGATCAGAACTGATCTGGCGGTAGCGGTTATCTTGCAAGCACTGCCTTGATGTGCCGCAATCCAGTGCAGTACGGACGTCTGACAATGGGTAAACATACCCATCGGTCATCACGAAACCCTTACTGGTAAAGGGCGTGTCACAGAAAAAGGAACTGCCACCGTCAGCGTAGAGGTTGCCCCAGAACTGGTCACGAACAACCGTTTCAGGATCACTGAAGCGAATGTTCTGGCCAATCACCAGGCTTGTTGACAGGGCAAGTGCAAGGGTTATCGGAACAGCAATTATTTTTTTCATAAGACCGTTTTACCTCACATCGTATGCCAAAGGCCGTGGCCACCGCGACGAGCGGTTGATGGCAAAATGAACAGCCCGACAAAAGTATGACGACCTGTTCACTCTTTAATGTGAAGTATGGCACAGCGGTAGCGCAAGTTGAGCCCCTGTGCCAGTCTTTCCTGTAGGAAATTGTTAACTGGTTAACAATTTATTTCAGTTTGTTTCGGATGTTCTGATAGCCCGTCTTCACCTCTTCGCCCAGTTTTCGAGCTGTTTCGCGGGCTTCCTGACTGGCATCTTCAGCATCATGGATGACCTGATCGAGCTTCTGACGAACCTTGCCCCATTCTTGCTCCAGGTCATCCCATTCGTCTTTCACATCTTCCTTGGCAAGGTGCAACTGAACCTTTGCTTCATCGCGGTACTGCTTGATTTTTTCGGACAGTTTTTTGAAATCGTCTTGCAGGTTCATAGCGAATCTCCTTCCCTGATACAGTGATTTGGAAAGGCTACAATGCGCCTAATTGTAAAAAAGTGTCAAGAAGTGGGCGGGGTCGGGCTGCTTGATCTGATCGGATATTGATTCAGGTCAGCTGAGACGGGCGCCTGCCAACACAAGGGACAGGTCTCTGAGGTGGTGCCAGGGCGACAAATCGTCAAAACCCTTTGCTGAACGATCAGTTGTATTGCAAAGGCTGATGGCCTGGTGCAGTTGCGTCAGGTTCAAGCGCCGAGCTGCTTGCTGGATGGCTGACGCGCGACGGGGTTGAAATACCCCGCGCTTTTTAAGGAAAGCCGAGGGGTTTTCACCGTGAGGCAGCGCGGATTGCAGCTCGATAATGAGATGAATATCCCGTACCAGAACACTCAGCAGGCCCAGTGGGTTTTCACCCTCTTGTTGCAGTATGCCGATGATCTTTCCGGCATGGGCTGCCTTGCCGGAGAGCAATTCCGAGACCAGTTCAAAACCGTTAAAACGGGCGCTGTCCTGAACCGCCTGCTCAATGGTTTCTTCGTTAATGGTCTTGCCATCGGTGAGCAGTGCCAGTCGATCCAGCTCTTGGCTGGCGGCCAGAAGATTGCCCTCCAGTCGCTCAACCAGCATGGCCAGGGCACCCCGGGTCAGGCTCAGGCCCTGATTACTGGCGCGCTGCTGGAGCCAGCCTGAAAATTTTTCGGGCTCTACCGGCCAGATCGGCACATGAACACCGGTGCCCTGAAGCTCCTTGTACCATTTGCGTTTGGTTTCGGCCGCATCCAGCCTCGCACTGATCAGCAAGAGAATCACATCTTCTGGTGGCGCCTGTAACAGCTGCTCCATAACTTTACGCCCGTCGCCCAGTTTACCGCTGGGCAGGTGGATTTCGATGCGGCGCTTCTCCGCGAACAGCGACAGGGCGTTACATTCGTCCGCGACGGCGTTCCAGCTCAACTGGTTGTCAGCGTGATAGGTGATTCGATCCTGATAACCCGCCTCGCGGGCCGCTTTTCGAATCTGATCACAGCACTCCTGGACCAGCAGGGGCTCATCACCGGAGACAAGGTACACCGGCGCCAAGCCTTTCTTCAGTAGCTGAGGGAGCTGGCCAGGTTGGGTTTTCATGGTGACTCTTCGGTGCCCTGGCTGGCTGAATGCGACTCAATGGCAGCCTCTATGCGCTCACGGGTCATTGGAGCCAGTCGGAAGATAACCTGTTGAGCCAGACGGTTCCCCAGTTGCTGGCGGAGCTCTTCCTCTTCCCGCTGTTTGGCGAGCACATTGGTTTCGTCAAAACGATAGGTCTCACTGGCGCTCAGGTCGGTTGCAGCGATAAGCGGAACCCGGTTGGCGGTGAACAGTTCGATGGTAACGGTATGGCGCAGAAGGTACTCGGCAGCAGCCGCCTGGGCAGTTATGGCTGAGGCCCGGCGATCCTGCTGATAGTTCCGCAGGCGCAACACATAATCAGCTTGGGCCGGATCCTGGAGCTCAATGCCACCCAGTGTCAGCTGGTCGCGTACCGATTGGCAGAACCGCCCGGGCAAAGCGTCGGGGCAATCCACGGCCAGCGGCTGCAACGCGGTCGGCACCGGCGAAGTGCCCCGTAACTGAAAACCGCACCCCGTGAACGTGATCACGGCCAGTACCGTTACCAACGGAACACGAAGTACTTTCAGTAACGAGGCCGCCCGGGGCATATCAGTTAGCCACCACGTTCACCAGTTTGCCGGGAACCACGATCACCTTCCGTACGGTTTTGCCATCAGTAAAGCGCATGACGTTTTCGTTCTCCAAGGCCAGTTTTTCCAGGTCGTCTTTCCCGATGTCAGCCGGGACGCTCTCTTTGGCCCGCACCTTGCCATTGACCTGAAGTACGACCTCAATTTCACTGCGCACCATGGCGCTTTCGTCTGCCACTGGCCACTGTGCATCAACGACCAGCTCGGTATGCCCCAGCGCATGCCAGAGGTTGTGACAAATATGAGGCACGATCGGTGACAGTACCAACACTGCCACGTCCAGCGCTTCCTGGCGAACGGCGCGCGTTTGCGGCTCGTCGTCGGCCAGTTTGCTGACGTCGTTCAGCAGTTCCATGACCGCTGCAATGGACGTGTTGAAGGTCAGGCGGCGGCTGATATCGTCACTGACTTTGGCAATGGTTTCGTGGGTTTTGCGGCGCAGGCCCCTCTGGCTGTCGGTCAAGTTGCTGACGTCCAGAGTCGGGACATCGCCACTGGTCGTGTGTTCATTCACAAGACGCCAGAGCCGTTTCAGAAAGCGATGAGCCCCTTCCACACCGCTGTCTGACCACTCCAGAGACTGCTCCGGTGGCGCGGCAAACATCATGAACAGACGCACGGTATCGGCGCCGTGTTGGTCTATGATGGACTGCGGGTCGATACCGTTGTTCTTGGATTTGGACATCTTGGTGACGCCGCCAATCTCAACCGGCTGGTTATCGGTGTTCAGTACGGCTCGGATAACCTGGCCTTTGGCATCACGCTCAACGGTTACGTCGGCCGGGTTAAACCAGGTCTTGCCGCCGTTGTCTTCGTTGCGGTAATAGGTTTCGGCCAGCACCATGCCTTGGCATAACAGGCGGTTGAAGGGCTCGGAGCTGTCCACCAGGCCGACATCCCGCAGCAACTTGTGGAAGAACCTGGCGTAGAGCAAGTGCAGAATCGCGTGCTCGATACCGCCGATGTACTGATCGACTGGCAGCCAATAATTGGCGGCTGC
>NZ_JACUUB010000162.1 GCF_014859525.1 Marinobacter sp. | reverse complement strand
CCGGCCTGACAGATCTGACTCCCTCCGGCAGAACCGTTATACTCCGCTGCATCACACATTTATAGCCAGGTTATTTCTACATGCTCAATGCCGACGCCCTCAATCAGTTGCGCCAGCTGAAAACCGATATCAAAGAAAACAAGGTGGTCTTCCCCGGCACGGTCAAGTCCACCAACGGGCGTTTTGGCTTTGTAGCCCTGGATGAAGGCCGGGATGTGTTCCTGCCGCCAGAAGAAATGCAAAAAGTCCTGCCGGGGGACCGCATTAACGTGACCGAGCAGGAAGTGGAAAAGGGCAAAATACAAGGTGTGGTCGACGAGTTACTCGAATCCCACCTGACCACCTTTGTCGGCCGCTATCTGATCAAGGGCAAAGGCCACTTTGTGGCACCCGAAACCCCGGGCATCAACCGCTGGATCTTCATCCCGCCAAAAGAGCGTATGGGCGCTCAGCCGGATGATTTTATCTATTGCCAGATTCACCGGCACCCGATCAAGGATGGCAAAGGCCAGGCCAAGGTACTTCGGTTGATCGGTAAAGCCGGAGAACCCGGTATCGAACGGGCCTTCACGCTGGCCAACTTTGATCTGACAGATGCCTGGCCGGAAGAAGTGCAAACGCAAGCCGACAACCTGAACGAAGACAGTCTTCAAAGCCATACCGAGGGGCGGGAAGATCGCACCGAACGGCCTTACGTTACCATCGACAGCCCGGGCACCCAGGACATGGACGACGCCCTGATGGCCACCCCCAACGCCACTGGTTGGACGCTGTCGATTGCCATTGCCGACCCAACGGCGATGATCGAACCGGGCAGCCCGGCCGAAGAAGAGGCCTTCAACCGGGCCACGGCGATCTACTTTCCAGGCGAACCGCTACCGATGTTGCCTGACAGCATCAGCACCCGCTTGTGCTCGTTAATGCCGGACCTGCCCCGACTGGTGCTGGTATGCGACCTACAGGTCAACAACGATGGCGGTCTGGGCGACTACAGCTTTCATCAGGCCACCATAAGCTCCAAAGGCAAGCTCAGTTACGAGCTGGTAAGCCACCTGATCGAAGGCCGGCAGGACGATGAGATCAAGGCACTGTCGGATGACGTGAGCAACAGCCTGGATCAGCTGCATCAGGCCGCTACCGCCTTACGCAAGTGGCGCGCTGAACACGCCTTGCTGAGCCAGGACCGGCCGGAATTCCGCCTGCGCCTCGACGAAAACAAGCGTATCCGGGTGATCGAACCTTCGGTACAGAACGAAGCACACCGACTGGTGGAAGAGTGCATGGTCGCCGCCAACCGCTGCGCCGCCGACTTCCTGAACCAACGCGGCCAGGGTCTGTTTATCCAGCACCCAGGCCTGCGGGACGACCGCGCCGACAACATCCGGAAATTGCTCGAGAGTCATGCGCCACACCTGGCCGAGCACGACGCCAACACCGCCGAAGGCTTCAAGGCACTGATGAAACACAGCGACCAGCCACAGGCCGAGGTACCTGTGAAAGCCATCCTGTCTCGCCAGCTGGCCCGCGCCGAACTGGGCTTTGATGCCGCGCCCCACCAGGGCATGGGGCTTGACGCCTACACCACCTTTACCTCGCCGCTGCGCAAGTTCTCAGACTTTTACGTGCACCGGCTGATCAAATCGGCACTGTGGGACACGCCCATCAAGCCCCTGAACAGCCAGCAACTGGAAGCGCTACAAGCCACTCAGTTCCGCGCCCGCCAGGCCGCCAACACACTGGAAACCTGGCTCAAGGCTGATTACGCCAAGACCCTGCCGGAAGACCCCATGGAAGGCACCATCAGCCGCACCATGCCCTCCGGCTTCTTTGTGCGCCTGGACAGTAATGGCCTGGAAGGCTTTGTCAGCTGCAAGGATCTGGACGGCAAGTACAGTTTTGATCCGGTTACCCTGCGCCTGGTGCATAACAAGAAAGGTCGCATCTTCCAGCTGGAGCAGCGGGTAACCGTGAGCTTTGTCGGAGTGGACGACGAGCGGCGGCAGATCAACTTCAAGCTG
>NZ_JACUUB010000013.1 GCF_014859525.1 Marinobacter sp. | reverse complement strand
CAGGTATACGTTATCCGGAGCTTTCCGGCCTGTTAGCTTTGAGCTTAGTTCAGAGACAAGAGATTGGACAGGTGGAGTTCATCTAAGGTTCACTGAAATCGCACGAAGCTATGGCTTCATTCAATCTAAACTCCCCCTAAAGCCCGCAATCACGAAACTTTTATTCCCCTCAGTCTTTGTTAGCGAGTAATGCATTTGGGGTGGCTGGTTCCTGTGGTGCGTAACAGGATTTAACAATTACGCACGGAAAATGTGTAGCTTTCTGCGCTTGTGGAACACTATTGTGTAATTCTATCAGATTGTTTAGAGCTCCCGTGTTTAGGGTATTAGAGTATCTTCGATGGTTTTGGAGCAGTGCCTTGCAAAGTCGCCAGCAAAGTTGAGCCGGGACAATGCCTGCACCCCATGATCCGCGCAACAGCTTGGTGGATGTCAAGCGCCATCCCGGCGCTGGCAAAAGCGTGTGTGCCACTTCAGGGCTTGGGACTATGTCTCATAAGGGGCTGGAATAATTCAAGCGAGTTCTTACGATTACAAACGGTTGACTGGCAGATTGGCTGCTGAGGGAACGTCTAATGTCTATTCGTAACGTGTTTATCGCAGCTGTTTGCGGCTTGCTGGCAATTTTTGCCGTGGTGGTCAGTGTTGTCTCAGCTGTTGACACTCGCGCAAGTATCGTACAAGAAGTGTCTCGCACCAGCTCATCTTTGAATGATGAAGTTACCAAGATTTTGTCGGTAACCAACAACCTGATGCTCGAGCGTGTCCGAAGCTCCCTTGATCTTTTGATCGAAAGAGGGAGAGGGCTCGGTCAGGCCAGCGTGCGGGGCTCTTTTGTCGTTGGTGGTACCAATGCGCCTGGTTTGTACCTCGGTAACCAGTTGACCAACAACAACTTTGCCCTGGTTGATGGCGTAACCGATATCATGGGCGGAACAGCCACGTTATTCGTACGTGAGGGTAATGACTTCATCCGGGTCTCAACCAACGTTAAAAAGGCCGATGGCACCCGGGCTATTGGCACCAAACTCAATATGAGTGGTGCCGCGGGGCAAGCCATCAGCCAGGGAGAGGCATACTTCGGGCAAGTCGACATCCTGGGTAACCCCTTCATCACAGCCTATGCACCGTTGAAAGACGCCTTTGGTGACATAGTAGGTGTTTGGTACGTGGGCTATTCAGCGGACCTTGCAGAGGTCGAGGAAGTGGTTTCGTCAGCCACATTGTTAAACGATGGTTTCCTGGCGGTTCTCGACGACCGGGGTAGGGTGCGCATGCACTCAGGGACCATCCAAAGCGACAAGTTGAAGTTGATCCTGGAAAACAAATCCGAGCACTGGCAGCTCAGCAGAGTGCCGTTCGCACCTTGGAATTATGAGATAGTAGCCGGCTACTCTCGGGATGAAGTATCCGGTTTGGTCACGCGGCAGGTCATGCAGTCTGTGCTTTGGATTGCAGCCGGCGGGCTGGTCCTGATTGTTATTCTTTCAATGCTTGTGCAGTGGGTAGTTGGGCGCCCGCTCCAGGCGATGATTGCAGCCATCGAAGACATCGCTGAAGGTGAGGGCGACATGACCATTCGGTTTAATGCCAGCAAATCTGATGAGCTTGGCCAGATGGCAAGGGGGTTTGATCGCTTGCTGGACCGCCTGCAACGGACCATCTCAGAAACCAAGACTTCGTCCCACACCCTGCTGGAATCTGCCTCGCATCTGGAGACTATTGCCGCTAAATCCGCCTCGGTCATTGGAGAACAAAGCAAGGAAACCGAGCAGGTGGCTACCGCTATGAACGAGATGACAGCCACCGCTCAGACCGTAGCTGAGAGCGCCAGCCGCGCGGAAAACACTGCCACGCATGCGGACTCTCTGGCGGAAAATGGCCGTACCTTGATTGACCAAACCACACACGCCATCTCAAGCCAGCTGGAGAACAATCATAACGCAGCTCGGGCCAGCGCACTTCTTAAGGACGCATCGTCCAGCATTGGCAACATTTTGTCGGTGATTGAAGACATCGCAGGGCAAACCAACCTCCTGGCGCTGAATGCGGCTATTGAAGCGGCGAGAGCTGGTGAACACGGCCGGGGGTTTGCTGTGGTTGCCGACGAGGTGCGCCGTCTCGCGGGTCGCACCCAGGAGTCCGTGCAGGAGATTCATGCCCAAATTGAACAGTTGCAAAATGGTGTTGGTGAGGTGGTTAATGTCATAGACACTGGCAGCCAGTTGGCCGAAAAGACCAGCAGTTTGATTGAGGAAGCCGGTGTGGCTATCGAATCCCTGCGCGAGGCCGTGCAGTCCATCCGCGGTGCCAACATAGAAATGGCCAGTGCAGCGGAGGAGCAAAGCACGGTGTCGGAAGACATTAATCAGCGCCTAGACCATATCCGACAGATTGCCCTAACTAGCGGAGAAAACGCAGATGCCACCAAAAGCGCTGCCAAAGCGCTTCAAGATTTGGCAGGATGCTTGCAGCAACAATTGGGGCAGTATAAGGCTTAGTTGGAGCATTGAGATGCTCCAACTAAGCTTATGGTATGGCTGTTCGCGTATCTTGGCATCAATCAAGGCCTTTGCGAGGTTAAAGCTGCTTTTTCGTCAAGGTAAACACGCTCTCTGTGGCACCGTTTCTCAGGCCTCTTCTTTTGGCAAACGGGTTATCCCTCGCCATGTCTTGTCTCAGCATCTGGGTGATCTCGTAGTCTTCACCGTAGAGTTGGTAGACTTCGTCATCGCTGACATTGAACGGCGGGCCTTTCATTTCGTTGCTATCGTAATCCAGCGTGATCAGTAACATCTGCAAGGCGTCGGGTGTTACCGCTGTGAGGTGGTCGACGTAACCCTGGCGCATTTCCCGGGGCAGGGCAATGAGCGCTGCGCGATCGTAGACCAGGCGGATGTGTTTGAGGTCATCTGGCACCAGCTGGAAGAAATCGCCACACCAGAGCTGCAGGTCGTCGTGCTTGAAGGTGGTGAAGGGTTCACCCGGGTGCACCGTGGCTTTTTCGCCGGCTTCTTCGAAGAAGTCTTTGCAGGCAATGTCGCTGAGTTCCACACCAATGATTGGGTGGCCCCGGTCATTCAGCCACCACATGTCGTGGGCTTTGCCGCACAGGGGCACAAACACGGCGTCGGTACCGGTGCTGGCCAGCTCCGGCCAGTGATCGTGCAGGTACTTGTTGACGGTGCCTTCGTGGAAACCGGTTTCTTCTTTTGCCCAGCGTTCGTGCCAGAATTCGTGTTCCATGGTTGCCCTCCGGAATTTGGTCATTTTCCCCAGTCTACCTTACTCTGTGCCGATCGTGACTCGGGAGAAAAGTATGAACGCGGTGTTTCTGGATAGCAAAACCCTTGGCAATGACGTTGATCTGTCACCGATTGAGCAGGTAACAGGCGGCCTGGTTTGCCATGAACGAACCACATCTGAGCAGGTTGCTGATCGAATTCGGGGCTTTGATACGGTGTTGGTGAACAAGGTGGTGCTGGGCCGCGAGCATTTTGCGGCTTGCCCGGAGCTTAAAATTATTGCGGTGGTGGCAACAGGCCTTAACAACATTGATCTGGACGCGGCGGAGGATCACGGCATCAAGGTGATGAACGTGACCAACTATGGTCGCTCCACCGTGGCTCAGCACACCCTGGCGCTGATTCTGGCACTGGCTACCCGGTTGCTCGATTACAGCCGGGATGCCCGGAATGACACCTGGGGCAAGAGCGATATGTTCTGCCTGATGGATTATCCGATTATGGAGCTGGAGGGCAAAACCCTGGGGATCGTCGGGTATGGCGATCTGGGGCAGGGCGTGGCCGAGCGGGCGAAGGCCTTTGGTATGAACATTGTGTTGGGCTGCCGGCCCGGACAGGCGCCGGGTGAGGTCGACGGCTACCCGCGCGTACCATTGGATGAGCTGCTGGCGCAGGCCGATGTGTTGTCGCTGCATTGCCTGCTGACGGATGAAACGCGGAATATGATAGGGGCGCGGGAGCTGGGATTGATGAAATCATCAGCCTTGCTGATCAATACCAGCCGCGGCGGGCTGGTAGATGAGTTGGCGTTGGCGGAGGCGTTACGAAAGGGCGACATTGCCGGTGCCGGCTTTGATGTGTTGACCGAAGAGCCGCCCCGCAACGGTAACCCGTTGCTGGCGGACAATATTCCGAATCTGATTATCACTCCCCACTCTGCCTGGGCCAGTCGTGAGGCCCGACAGCGGATTGTGGGGATCACCGCAAGGAACCTGGCGTCGGTTCAGAACTGATAGCCGACGCTGAGAGACGCACCTACCTGAGTCATGCTCAGCTCAATCTGCTGGCCGGGGCCCAGTGGGTTTTCGCCTCGAACGGTATTGCGGGGTGAGTAGAAAGCCATGCCGGAGACCTCCAGAGCGTCGCTGAACCGATGGGTGAAGCCGCCGGTAAAGTGCCATTCCTGAACGCCGGGCGCCAGAATGTTGAACAGGACTTCTTCATCCGGGATGGGCTGCTCACCGTAGCTGACTCCGGCGCGCCAGGTCTGTTCATTGCTTTGCTGCCACTGCCAGCCGAGTTTGACGATGGTCATGTCGTCCCAGCCGAAGCCCGCACCCTGGTCATCGCCCAGTTGCGCTTGCATCAGGTTTGGCAGCATGGGGTTGCCGATGCTGTTGATCTCGCTGTAGCGGATATGCTGAACGTCCAGCAACAGCCAGTGGTTCTCAATGCCAGACCAGGCGATGCCGGCGTTGAGCATCTGGGGAATGTCGAAGCCACCCTGTTCAGCAAACAAGCCTTCGTATTTGCTGAATTCCTCCATCTCAAGGATCGTGCGCCAGCTCAGGCCGGCGCGCAGGGTATCCGTTATTTTTCCCTGCCAGCCGATCTGGATGCCATAGCCCCAGGCGTCGTCGGTGCCGTTGTTGGAGAGAGCTTCGGAGTTGGAAGAAAAGCCCGCGAACGACTGAAGACCGGTCGCTTTGAAGCGTTGATAGGCAATCAATGGTGATATGCCGATAGCCTGGCCGTCGGCAAACTCCCAGGCCCAGGTGGGTGCAATAAACAGCTGTTCCAGATTTACGCCGGTTTTGCCTGCTTTAAGCGCATACATCAAACCCTGTATCTGGAAAATGGACGGATAATAAACAGAGCTTTTTACGTTAATATGGTTATAAGTGGAAGTGAAAAAAGTTGATATGGTTATACTTAATTTTGGGGCATGGCTACAAAACACGGATCACCTGAACCAAGAATCACCTTGTTTACTGGCATCCGACTGATAAGCTGTAGAAAAGACAAACAAGCAGGACGTTGCGTGGCTTCTATTCAAATGAAAGAGCGGTTGCAGGCCGCAGAAACCTGGATTCTCGCCAACCCGAACCCACCCCAGAAGTGGCCGTGGACCTGGCTCTACAAAACCGGGCGCTCCGTGTATGCGGTAGTGAGGGATGTTATCAGCGGTCAGTTAACCCTGCACTCCATGAGCCTTGTCTACACCACGTTGCTGAGTATTGTCCCGCTGCTGGCTTTGAGCTTTTCGGTCCTGAAGGCGCTGGGTGTGCATCAGCGCATGGAACCCCTGTTGTATCAGTTTTTCGAGCCGATGGGGCCGCAGGGTATCCAGGTGGCGGATCAGATACTTGGGTTTGTTGATAACATCAAAGTAGGCGTGTTGGGTTCGGTTGGCCTTGCACTGCTGGTGTATACGGTTATTTCTCTGGTACAAAAGATCGAGCGCTCGTTCAATATGATCTGGCGAGTACCAGAGATGCGCTCGATGGCGCAGCGGTTCAGTAACTATCTAAGCGTTATTATGGTGGGGCCATTACTGATGGTGTCGGCCATCGGTGTTACTGCCACGATATTCTCTTCAAGCGTTGTTCAGCAGTTCATGGAGATCGAGCCCTTTGGGTCGCTGCTTGTTCTGATCAGTCGCTTTACGCCGTTCTTTCTGGTGGTGGGTGCCTTCACCTTCGTTTATGTATTCATTCCTAACACCCGGGTAAAAGTGCGCTATGCCTTCATTGCAGGCCTTGTCGCCGGCATTTCCTGGCAGGCGGCGGGCATGTTGTTTGCCTCTTTTGTCGCTGGCTCTGCCAAGTATGCGGCCATCTACTCCGGGTTTGCGGTGGGGATCATTCTGCTGATCTGGACTTATCTGAACTGGATGATTTTGCTGCTTGGCGCAACCCTTGCGTTCTATATGCAGAATCCGGGTTCTGTTGCCAAGCGTCAGAATGTTCAACTGGCACCAGAACTTCAGGAGCGTGTCGGGCTGGCATTGATGTGGATGGTGGCTCAGCCGTTCAGTCGTGGTGAGCCCGCCCCCCAGCAGGAGTCGTTGGAGTATGACTTGAGAGTGCCCGGTGAGATTACCCGGAACGTCAGTGACAAACTGATTCGCGCGGGTCTGCTTAGTTTGGCTGGGCGCAATGGCGATCAACTGGTTCCGGGCAAGGCGCTTGATCTGATTACCGTGGGTGGTGTGTTACAGACCATTCGCCGGGATGAAGATCGAGTGGTTGACCGGCTCCCGGCAGAGGCGGTTCCGTTCCAGCTGATTGATGTCGCCGGCCATCGGGATGACGTCAGCTTTGCGGAGTTATTGGGTCTCGATAACAAGCAAGGCGAAGACAAGTCCGCTCGCGCTTGATCAGGTGCCAGGCTGGGGACTTTTACCTTCCTGCAGCATTTTGAGGAGAGCGGTTCGCACTGAGCCAATCTGCTCGGGTGTTAGATGCACAATTTTTTGCACGTCGGCCTCCGCAAGATTGCGCTGGCGTGCATGGCGTAAAACCTCTCTCGTGCCCATCAGTAGTCCGTCGGTTAGGGCAGAGTGAGCCTGGTGCGGAGCCGGGCGCTCGGCTGAAAGCAGCCAGGCGTGATACTTGGGTGGCAGGTTCCATATATTGGCCAGTAACTGACAGGCAGCCCATTGATATCGGGTCAGCGCCACCCTCAACAGCGCTGCATCCGGCTCGCTCCCGGTATTTTGAGAACGACAGATGCGGGTCAGCTCACGGCGGATGGTGATGTAAGCGAGGGCCGGTAGCAAACCAACCATAAAGTGGGCACTGGTATCGTCTCGATGAATTCGCGCTACCAGTTCAGAGGCTCTGGCGCAGGTAAGCCCCCAGCGCCAGGCCCGCTGCGCAAACAATGCCTCACGGCTGTTCCTGGCGGCCATCATGGGGCGCATTACCGCCGCTGATATCACGCTGCGTATGCCATCCAATCCCAATATAAAGACTGCCTGATCCACCGATTCAATGGTGTGATCACCGGGCCGGAAGTATGGGCTGTTAGCCACTTGCAGCAGCTGGTCTGTTAGTGAGGGGTCGCTCAGGATGATGTCGGTAATCTGTTTTCGGTCTGTGGTTTCGCTGGACAAAGACCGCATCAGCATGGGTAAGCTGCCTGGCCTGCGCGGCAGTTCTTCCATTTCACTATGATAAAGGCGTCGCTCAAGCTCGCCCAGGGCACGCTCTTGGTGAGTGTAATCTTGATCAAGCTTTGCTGGCGGGATGTCAAGCAGCCAGCAGAACAGGTGTTCCTCCAGTTGCTCAACCACATTGGATTCTAAAGACTGCTGCTCAGAGTGTTCGCCTTGCGACGGGTTGAAAAGACGGGTCTCGGTGATGTGGGCGGCAGGCTGTTGCCGGGGCGAGAACAAGCCTGAAATCCAGGTAAAAAAGCCCGGCATCCATTGCCTCCGGATTAATGTGTATTGAGAAGTGACCGGTTTACCGAGCCAGTATAGTTGCGTAAACCAACCCTGCACAATGCTTTGCCACTATCAGAAGAAAGATTCTCCAAACACAAACACCAACTGGCAAACACCGGCTAACAGGCCCAGAAATGCGCCCACCAGAATAAGCTTTATCTCATCTTCCTGAAAGCAGGGGCGAAGCAGATCCTGGAACTCTTCGGATGAGAGCGCAATCATCCGTTCAACCATGATGGATTCCACCGCACGGGCCCGATCTGTTTCGAAGATGGGATTGTTGAAGGAGTTTTGTGAGATCTCGATGGCTTTTTCGCCCACTTGATTCTTCAGGGTGGCAAACCCGGTCGGTCCGAAGGCAACCTGAGTAAGCGCTTTACCCATGCCGGCGGTCTCGTCTACCAATGGCTTGATGTGCTTCTTCACCATGTTGCGGGCGCGCTCACCTTTTGGGCCGGCCATGATGGCATTCACGATGTTGCCGACGGTGAGAATTTCGTGGGTGACGATGTGGCAGAACGACTCGGCCACGGCTGGCTGGCGTTTCAGGAATAGCCCCTGCAGACGCAAGGGACCAACTTTGTGCTCGTGCAATGGCCGGAAGATAACGTTCAGGGCGATCCAGTTGGTGGCCCAGCCTACCAGTAAGCCGAACAGAGGCAGTACCCAGATGGCGGGGTAGAGGTACCAGACGACCATCTGGATCAGGCCGAATAAAAAGCCGAAGTAGAGACCGGAATTGATGATGAAACGGAATTCGACGTCACCACATTCAAGGAAAATACGGTTAAGCAGTTTTTTGTCTCGGGCCAGGCGCTCGATGACCATGCCTTTGATATCGAGCAGGTCTTCGATGTTGTCAGAGACGTCTTCGACCAGGTTGTCGACCAGTTGAGGTGTGGATTTGCGTACCCGATCGTAAACCATTTTACGGGCGGAGGCTGGCAGGTTTTCCCAGAAGGTGGGGTATTCCTTGAGCATGAGTTCGTCGACGTACTCTTCAACGCGGGGGTCGACGGTGTAGATGATATGGGCTGCGAGGACTTTGGGGTCTATCTGCTCGAAGATTTCCTGGACGGTGCCGATCTTGGAGATGGTGGCATCGACACTGATAGCGGCCATTTTTCGGGCTTTGGACGGGATGATGCCTTGCCAACCAAGCAGAGGTGGCTTGCCGATAAACTCCAAAGGGTAGAAAGTCATTTTGATGGCAAGCCAGTTGGTGGTCCAGCCGATCAGGGCTGCTATCACCGGGATGCTGAGGTATTGCCAAAACTCTGGATTGGTAAGTAGGTCTGTCATCCTGGGCTCTTATTTGTTTTCTTGGGTGCAAGCGGCCGGTTGGGGGCGGTCAGCCAAGTTTTGTCTGACAAGGATAATGTTGGTCGCCGCCAGATCTGTCAATGACTGCGATGCCCAAGGATTTGCCATTCAAGGCCACAAACCTCAGTTGCCGATATCCCCCCACAACCACTGGCACAGCGCAATGGCCGCAACCGGGGCTGTTTCGGTGCGCAAAACCCGGGGGCCAAGGGCCACGGGCAGGAAGCCGCTTTGCTCCGCCCGGGCGATTTCGTTGGTGGTCAGGCCGCCTTCGGGGCCGATCATCAGGGCAACACTGCCGGGCTTGGCGAGGGTATTTAGTGACTGCTCGGTACGGTGGTGGAGTACCAGTTTCAGGTTGGCGTTCTGGCTGTAATGCAGCCACTCGGCAACGGTCATCACTGGCAATATGTTCGGTACCCGCGCGCGGCCACATTGTTCGGCGGCGCTGATGGCGACTTGCTGCCAGTGGCGCAGGCGTTTTTCTTCCCGGTCGCCTTTGAGTTTTACATCGGAGCGTTCGGTGGCCAGGGGCACGATGACGGTGGTGCCCATTTCGACCGCTTTCTGTATCGCGTAATCCATCCGGTCGCCCTTGGACAGGGTTTGACCCAGGATGATGCTCAGGGGAGATTCGGTACGGTTGGTTTCAGCTCCGGTTATTTCCACCTGGACGTTTTTCTTGCCGGCCTGGGCGATGGTGGCGGTGTAGTCCTGTCCGTCGCCGTTGAACAGGCGCAACTCCTGGCCTTGCTGCATGCGCAGTACCCGGCCCACGTGATTGGCGGCGTTGTCGTCGAGTTCACAGTGGCTGCCCACCAGCAGTGGGCTGTCTGTGAAGATTCTGGGGATGCGCATGGACAGTTTTCCCTCAACCTTTTACAGCAATGTCGATGCCTTCGGTCGCCACCTGTGCCAGATGGCGAACCTGCTCTTCGGTGATCACGTAGGGAGGCATAAAGTAAATGACGTTCCCCAGCGGGCGCAGCAGCGCCTGGCGGGTAAGCGAGTGTTGGTAGACTCGCAAGCCGCGGCGTTCCTGCCAAGGGAAGGGCGTTTTGCTGGCTTTGTCTTTGACCATTTCGATGGCCAGGGTCATGCCATGCTGACGGATATCACCCACGTTGGGGTGGTCGGCCAGGTGGGCCACGGAGTCGGCCATGCAACGGGACAGCTGGCGGTTGTTTTCGATGACGTTGTCATCCCGGAAAATATCCAGAGTGGCCAGGGCGACGGCACAACCGATGGGGTTGCCGGTGTAGCTGTGGCTGTGCAGGAAGGCGCGCAGGGTTTCGTAGTCGTCGTAGAAAGCGTTATAAACTTTGTCGGTGGTCAGTACCACCGAGAGCGGCAGGTAGCCGGCAGTGAGCCCCTTGGAAAGGCACATGAAATCAGGGGTTATGCCGGCCTGCTCACAGGCGAACAAGGTGCCTGTGCGGCCAAAGCCCACGGCGATTTCATCAGCCAGCAAGTGCACGCCATAGCGGTCGCAGGCTTCCCTCAGTTTGGTATGGTAAATCGGGTGATGCATGCGCATACCGCCGGCGCACTGAATCAACGGCTCAACCACCACGGCACAGATTTCTTCGTGTTTCTCCGCCAGCAGCTGTTCCATCGTCTCAAACTGGCGCAGGGCGTATTCCTCGTCGGTTTCTCCGGGCTCTTTGTTGTAAGCATCTGGTGAGGGTGCGGTCAGCACCTCCATTAACAGCGGCTGGTAGGTGTCTTTATAAAGAGCAACATCGCCCAGTGCCAGGGCTCCCAAAGTTTCGCCATGATAGCTGTTGCTCAGATTGACAAAGTTTTTCTTGCCAGGTTTGCCCAGATTCTTCCAGTAGTGGTAACTCATCTTCAGGGCCGCTTCGATGGCGGAGGAGCCATTGTCGGCATAAAAACACTTGTTGAGACCTTCTGGCGTTACCTCAATCAGTCTTTCTGACAGGTTGACCACTGGCTCATGGGTAAAACCAGCCAGGATCACGTGTTCCAACTGGCCGATCTGTTCCTGAATGGCGGAGTTGATGCGCGGGTTGGCGTGGCCGAACAGGTTCACCCACCAGGAACTGACCGCATCGATATACCGGTTGCTCTCGAAGTCTTCCAGCCATACGCCCTCGCCACGTTTGATGGGAATCAGCGGCAGGCTTTCGTGGTCTTTCATCTGGGTGCAGGGGTGCCACACAGATTTCAGATCCCGTGCGACCAGATCGGCATTGCGCATCGTGTTCTCCTGTCTTCCCGGCTGGGGCATTTTATTTAGGTCGCCCATAATACTTCCCGGAAGGCTCTGTTAACAGCACTCAGGGTGTGAACCAGAACATCAATGACCTGTGAACCAGTCGGATGGCTTCCTTGCCAGAAACACTCGCTCGGGCGGCCAATGTGAGCCGGGCCGGCGGCGGCAACAATGAAATCAAGATAATAGGAGGCATATATGGAGCTGACTTTGGAGCATCCCTACGAGGTAGGGCTGAATCACATCATTGAACGGTTTTTCAGTGAGAATCACATTCGCGAGAAGAATGAGAAGCTGGGTTCCCGAAATGTCCGAGTGGCTGAGCTGCAACGGAATGATGCCGCGGCCAAGTTGGTTATTGAGCGGGACATGATGGCCTCAACGCCGGTGCCCGGTATGTTGGCCAGCTTTCATCGTGATTGGAACCGGGTGCGCCAGGAAGAGCACTGGTTTAAAAAAGACGATGACGAGTGGCACTGCGAGTTCCGGGTAAAAATTGATGGGGTACCGGCCAGAATCAAGGGCATCCAGCGTTTGCTGGGCAACGGTAACCGCTGCATCAACTACGTGAACCTGTCGGTTCACTGCGACGTGCCCTTCCTCGGCAAGAAAGTGGCTAAGTTTCTGGCTGAAGATTCGCACGCAAAGATTGAGCGGGAATATGAAGTTATCCGACAGCTTTTGCTGGGCAACGCGTAGCTCCGATCCCCGCAGTCCGGCGTAGATATCTGGTGAAACCGGTGACTTCAGAATCAAGCACTCAGGAGTCATCGCCCATCACCCAGTTGTCGCCCGGAGCTGACGCCATGAATTCGGAATCCAGCCTTTCCTGCCGCATTTCAGATGCACTCAAAACGCAATACGTCGCAGACGCGCTGGCCATGCCGGTGCACTGGTACTACAACCCTTTGGATATCGAGAAAGCGTTTCCAGGTGGAGTTCAACGCTTTGAGGCGGCACCGGCCTTCCACCCCTCATCAATCATGTCTCTGCATTCCACAACCGGTGGCGGGCGACGCCATGCACGGGAAGGAACGGCTGAACAGCCGCAGGTAGTCGGGGACGTTATTCTCAAAGGCCGGGCGACGTTCTGGAATGTGCCGAACGTGCATTATCACCAGGGTATGGAGGCCGGAGAGAACACATTGAATGCCCATTGCGCCCGGGTACTGATGCGAACCCTGGCAGCTGGCCAGGGGCACTATGCTGCCCGAGAATTTCTGGATGCCTACATTGGTTTTATGATCGCGGATCCGCCCCGGCATCCGGACACCTACGCGGAATCCTATCATCGGGGCTTTTTCTCGAACCTGACAAAAGGAGTGCCGCCGGAGAAGTGCGCGATGGTAACCCACGACACCCCATCCGTTGGCGGGCTGGTGACCGTGGCGACGCTGGTATTTACGCAGCGCCTGAGAGGTGCAGGCGTGCAGGAAATTCAGGATGTGTGCCGCCAGCATGTGTGGCTGACCCATCCGGACGAATCCCTGCTGCAGGTTTGCGACCGATACGTGGCGCTGCTCTGTGGCTTGATGGAATCCGCTGACGACAGTGAGGTTGCCGAACTCATTGCACGGGCTGCTAAGGGTAAGACGGGTCTTGATGTGGTCGCGCTGGTGAAGCGCAATCTGCCGGATTCCCAGGTGGTGGGACGACTGTATTCGCCGGCCTGTTATATTTCCGATTCCTGGCCGGTTGTCCTGTACCTGGCCTACAAGTACCGCCAGGATCCCTGGCTGGCACTTCGGGTTAACACCAACCTTGGCGGTGATAACGTTCATCGTGGCATGGTGCTGGGGTCAATACTGGGGCTTCTGAATGGCGATGTGGCTGCCAGTTGGTTCGGCCAACTGGCAGCGCATCAGGCCATTGAAGAGGAAATCGACGCGCTGATCAGCGCGGCAACCGCTCCCAGACGGTAACTTCAGACAGGGTATGCTGGAATTTGTGCTGGGTCTCACGGATGATGAACGGCACTTTCCGGGGCTCTCCGATCATTCTGAAGTGCTCGCCGAGATGCTCCTTCAGGCCGTCCAGCGTAGTGTGGTTTTCGCCGTCTTTTTTGTATCCGCCAATCCATTCCTCTTTCGGGGTGTGCTCCTCCAGCCAGGTATAAGGAGAGGCAATGACCAACAGCCCGCCGTCGTTGATGCGCTCGTGAATGTTGTCCAGGAAGCGTCGCGGACGGTACAGGCGATCAATCAAGTTGGCAGCCAATACCAGGTCGTAACCGGTAAACTGGGGCTTCAGGTTACAGGCATCGCCCTGATAGAACGACACGCGATTGGCGCTATTTTCAAGCCCGAGTTCTTTGAGGGTGCGGGTATGGTAGCTAACGAGGTCGCCTTCTTCTGCCAGTGAGTAACGAACGGAGCCTTGTTCAGCCATCTCTACGCCAAGGCGTATGAAGTTGGCTGAAAAATCCACGCCTTCTACAGTCTCGAAAACGTTTGCCAGTTCAAAGCTGGAACGTCCGCAGGCGCAGCCCAGATCCAGCGCCTTGCCCGCTGGCTTGCCTGCCATAGCCTCAAGCGCAAGGTCAGCGACGGCTTTCGGGAAGTTCTCGACACCAAACCAGGTGTCGCCGAAATGGAATTCGGCATACTCGGTGAGCAATCGGTCGCTCTCGTAATAGGCATTGGGCTGAACGGCATCGGCCTCTGCAGCGACGTACCGGAAGCCGGCGTGCTGGAAAAAGTGCCGTCTGAAAGCGTATCGGGCGGACAGTCTTGCTTCGTTCCCGCAGGAAATCCAGGACCCGCCTTTGATCAGGTTGTGCTGGCCATCAAAGGTTGGCGTTGTGAAATCGTCGTAAAGCGGGTGCACCTTGAAGTCGTCAAACGGGTAGGTGGGGGTTTCGGTCCACTGCCACACGTTGCCTACCACATCAAACCAGTCTCCGTGCCGGAACCGTGTGACCGGGCAGGAAGAGGCGCCATGATCAAGGTGCAGGTTGGCACTGGCGGGTTCGTCACCCACCTCAGATACACCGGCTACTGAACACAACCGGTGCCATTCGTCTTCGGTTGGCAGGCGAATGGGCTGGCTGGTTTCCTCACGCTTCCATTCACAAAAGGCCTTGGCCTCGTGGTAGTTGACCTCTACCGGCCAGTCCCAGGGCATTTCGACCTCTTCCGTCATCAAACGCAGGTGCCATCCGTTTCTCCAACACCAGAAGGTTGGGTGTTTGGCCTTGGTGAACCGCCGCCAAGAGAGCCCCTCTTCGCCCCAGTACTGGTCCTGTTCATAACCGCCCGCTTCAACGAATTCCAGAAACTCCTGATTGCTGACCAGATACTGGCTGGCTTTGAATTCGTCGACATTGGCCTGGTGCTGGCCGTATTCGTTATCCCAGCCGTACCAGGGAGCGTCGCAGGATTTGCCAATGCGAACTTCACCGGCAGGAACCGTGATCAACGTATTGTCGGGAGCCTCGCCGGTCTCCTGAACCGGTGCCCATTCCGGTTGTGGCTGCACGCGGGCAAGATCGTGCTGACGGATCAGTACTGACGATGTTTCAAGATGGATGCGTTCATGCTCAACCCCCATGACAATTGGCCACCAGGGGCTCTCCCAGTTGATCGGGAGGGTTAACGGTAACGAATCGATGAGTGCCAGCACAGCAGAGCGGACCTTCGCCCGATACGCCATGACCTCTTCAACACTCGGCCATTCATAGTGATCGTCGTTCAGATCGTCCCAGCTCATTTCGTCCACGCCGACGGCGAAGACGGATTCCATACGTGGATCAATCCGCTCCGGCAGCAGCTTCGCCAGGACCAGTTTGTTGATAAAGAACGTGGCGGTATGGCCCAGATAGAAGATGAGAGGATGTCGCAACGGGATAGACTTCTGAAAATATCCGGCATCATTGGCCAGACAGCTGAACAAGCGAGTGTAGACATCAAACGTGTTGGTGAAATACGTCGCAATTTCTGCACGCTTGTCACCTGGTGAGCCTTCCCTGAGGTTGGGGGTTCTGAGGAGCTTTGGTAATGAGTCGGAAGGTCCGCTGAATTGAGTGGTGGCTTTTTCTTCTTGAGTCGACGAGTGCATCTTCGGACAGTTCCCTTATCGTGTTTGATAACTTCCCATACGACCGTCTTTGATGTTGTGGTTCATATCCAGTTATTAAAGTCGCACATGGATAGTCGGTTACGTTGTGATGCTTTATCGCCATAGCCGCGTACTTAGTAGCTGATCCGTGTAAGATCGCGAACTTTCCTGTAGCCTGCGCGGCTTTTTCTCAAAGAGGCATCACGTATGGCAGCGACACAACCCGATCCCGTGACGAGGGGGAAATCCAGCGCCCTGGCTGACAGCGATCCAGTGGTGCCGGCTTTACCTGCACCGCAAAGTATCTGGGTTCCTGATTCACCCTGCTGGGCGGTTCCGGTCCCTACTACTATCTTGCTGGTACGTTTGATCTGACCGATGCGCTGAACCGTTTCCGCTTTGATGTCGCTACTGCTGATTATTGTTGCCTCATTGTGTACCGGCCGCGAAAGCGGCTATGGCGATGGCACGGGAGCAGGGGCTGGTGTAGTCTTTCACAGACCAAGGCCGCCTTGGGTAAAGGCGGCTGACTTGTTCATCATTGCCAAGTCGTGCTCGTGGAGGGCTGATGCTGGAAGCGTTTGAGACGGGTGTCAGGGCATGGTTGTGGCCTGGAGGGTCGGCCTTTCTTGCCGTGCTCACCACCTATGCCATCTACCGGTTGGCGCTGGCGGTGTTCCGCCATTTCTCCGAATCGAGAACCGTGCTTCGGTTGTTTCTTGATGCAGCGGCCGGGGCTCTTGGTGTGGTGTTCTGCCTGCTGGCGTTGACCGGCTCTCTCAAACTTGCGCCACCCGACCTGCCATTATTGTCCGCTCTTCAGCAAACCACCACGTTGTTGCTCCTACTGGCCATTACCTGGGCGGCCGTCCGGCTAACCTCCGCCATTGGCGACGTGATCGTGGCACTTAATCCGGTGCTCGAAGGCCATTGGAAGCGGGCACGAAAAGTCGAAACCCAAACCCGGTTTCTGGTTCGGGCGCTGAATATCCTGATTGTGATTGTCGGTTTTGGAGCGGCATTGATGACCTTTGAGTCGGTCCAGCACATGGGCGCAAGCTTGCTGGCTTCCGCCGGTGTTGGCGGCTTGATTCTCGGCTTTGCCGCCCGCCCCGTGTTGAGCAATTTGCTGGCAGGGATGCAGATTGCACTCACGCAGCCGTTTCGGATAGACGATGTGCTCCATGTACAAGGCGAATGGTGCTGGGTGGAAGAAGTGACCGCCACCTACGTGGTGGTCAGGGTCTGGGATCTTCGTCGCCTGGTCATTCCCTTGCAGTGGTTCATCGAAAACCCGTTCCAGAACTGGTCCCGAAATAACTCTGACCTGCTGGGAACTGTCTTCATCTGGGTGGATTACACCATGCCAGTGGAGGCGCTCCGGCAGGAGTTCAACCGGCTGCTGGCGCAATCGAACCTCTGGGATGGCAAACTGGCAACGGTCCAGGTGACCGATTCCAGCGATCAGGCTCTTCAGGTGCGATTTTTGATGAGTGCCGCAGACTCTACCAGCAACTGGGATCTCAGGTGCGCTATCCGAGAGGGACTCATCACGTTCATACAAGAACACTACCCCGCCCAGCTGCCCCGTGTGAGGGCCCGGTTGGTCGATAACTGAACCTTTTGAGGAGTTGTTATGCCTACACAGAGTGTCTGGATTACCGGAGCCTCCTCCGGCATTGGCGAAGCGCTCGCCCTGAGATATGCAAAGAACGGCGCCCGCGTGGTTCTATCGGCCCGCCGAGAGAGCGAACTGGAACGTGTTGCGGAACGGTGCCGTAATGCCGGGCTGGCGGCTGACCATGTGTTGGTTCTGCCGCTGGACGTAACCGATTGGGACGCCCTGCCGGGCAAGGTTCAGGTTGTACTGGACACCTTTGGTGTTATCGATCTGCTGGTGAATAACGCCGGCGTGTCACAGCGCTCGCTGTGCAAGGACACCGATATGTCGGTGTATCAGAAGCTGATGGATGTCGATGTGATGGGCCAGATCGCCCTGACCAAGGCGGTGTTGCCCCATATGCTGGAACGTGGCTCCGGGCACCTGGCGGTGACCGCCAGTGTTGCCGGTAAGGTGGGTGCACCCATGCGTACCGGCTATTGTGCGGCAAAACATGCGGTGATGGGCTTTTTTGATGCTTTGCGGGCGGAAGTGGAAGGCGAGGGTGTGAATGTGTCGACCATAACCCCTGGCTTTATTCACACCGATATTTCCCGTAATGCACTGGCAGGTGACGGATCTAACTACGGCAAACTCGATGACGACATTGCCGGTGGCATGGACGTAAACGAATGTGCGGAGGTGATCTTTAAGGGGTTGCAGGCGAAGAAGCGTGAGATTCCGGTGGGTAAGGGCAAAGAAATGGCCGCGCTCTGGGTTAAACGGCTGTCACCGGAATTACTGTTCCGTCTTGCTAAGGCGTAAAGCCCGGAGTGCAGGAAAGCGATAAAACAACGACACAAAGAGTAATGATATGAGTGATGACGGTTTGGTCGGAATACTCGGCCTGGACGGCGAAGAACGCTATGACTACTTTCTCAGCATGGTGGCTGAGGAGAGGGAAGTCTGGATTCTGGTGAATGCAGACAACCGATTCCTGAAAATATCGTCTGAGGATGAGGATGAGGATGAGGGTGTGGAGTACCTGCCGGTATGGCCCGCCTCGGCGTTTGCGCTGGAATACGCCAAGGGTGCAGATGATCTGTTGCCCAAGAGCATTTCATTGCCGGACTTTTTCAGAAAGTGGGTGCCAGGGCTGAGCAAAGACGGCCTGGAAGTGGGGGTGCTTCCGGGCCTCGATAAAACCGTCTGGATTACCGAGGCTGAGGAATTAAAACGCGACCTGCAAGACGCAATGTCTGACTTTTAGTGCGCCAGCACCCGGGACAGGAATGCCTGGGTGCGTTCGTTTTGGGGGTTGTCGAAGACATCGGCCGGGCTGCCTTCTTCCACAATTTTACCCTCGTGGATGTAGATGACCCGATCGGCCACTTCCCGGGCGAAACCCATTTCGTGGGTTACCACCATCATCGTCATACCTTCTTTTGCCAGCTCTCTCATTACGTCCAGCACTTCACCGATCATTTCCGGGTCTAGCGCTGAGGTGGGTTCATCAAACAACATCAGCTTGGGTTCCATGGCCAGCGCCCGGGCAATGGCGACTCGCTGCTGTTGCCCGCCAGACAGCTGGCCTGGGTATTTGTTCGCCTGGTTGCCGATACCTACCCGCTCCAGTAGCCGTTCCGCAGTTGCATTCGCGATAACCTGTGAGGCGTTCTTGACCTTTATCGGTGCCAGCATGATGTTTTTTTTCACGGTCAGGTGTGGGAACAGATTGAACTGCTGAAACACCATACCGACTTCTTTGCGGATTTTAGCCAGGGATGCCTGATTGCCGGCGTTCGGAGCCAGCGCCTGGTTGTCTACGTGCAGAGTGCCCGATTCGTATTCTTCCAGACCGTTTACGCAGCGAATCAGAGTGGATTTGCCGGAGCCGCTGGCACCGATAATCACCACCACTTCGCCCTGCTCAACGGTCAGATCTATGTTCTTCAGGACATGCAGTTTGCCGAAGTACTTGTTCATGCCCTTCATTTTTACAATCTGAGTCATGGTGAGAGTTCCTTCAGATCGACGCGACGCCTCGGCGTTCAAGCAAACGCAGGAGCAAAGACAGGGTTAAGGTGATGGCCAGGTACATGAGCGCCACCACAAAATACACCTCAAATGCGGTGAAGGTGTTGGCTATGTACACCTGGCCCTGGCGTACCAGTTCACCGACGCCGATAACGGAAAACAAGGACGTGTCCTTGATGCTGACGATGGCCTGATTGCCCAGGGGCGGAATCATACGTCGGAAAGCCTGGGGCCAGATGATCGACCAGAACGTTTGGGATCTCGACAAGCCCAGTGAGAGGCCTGCCTCGGTCTGGCCTCTGTCTATGGATTGCACACCACCGCGCACGACCTCCGAGATGTAGGCGCCGGAGTTAAGGGCGATGGCGGCAATGCCGGCCGTAAGCGGATCAATAGGACGGCCAACAAGATCGGGCAGGCCGTAAAAGATAAAAAGTACCTGAACCAGAATCGGTGTGCCGCGAAAGATCTCGATGTAGGTGATGGCCGGCCAGCGCAGAAACCATTTCTTGTTGATGCTGAGTAAGCCGAACAGAATGCCCAGCGCAAAACCGATGGCCAGGCCACCAAAGGAAATCATCAGAGTGTAAGGGATGCCTTTGGCCAGAAATGGAATGGCATTAACGGCTGCCTGCCAGTCAAACTGAAACTGGAATTCCACAGTATGAATCTCCGTTGAATTGGGAGGAGCCGATCAGGGCGTTGTGCACCCTGATTGGAACGAGTGGAGTGTTAATCGCCTTCAGGCATTGGGCCAAACCATTTTTCATAAATGGCCTTGTAGGTACCGTCTTCTTTGATAGACGCCAGTGCCTCATTGACCGGGCCTACCCATTCGCTGCCCTTTTTCAGGGCAATGCCATATTGTTGGCCTTCATAAAGCTGACCAACCGTTTTAACCCGGCCCTTGCCACGGGTGCTGGCGAAGTAGCCTACATTGGGGGCATCGTAGAAAACCGCGTCAATGGCACGAGACATCAAGGCCATGTACATGTCGGAGCTGCCCGGGTAAGGGGTGACACCGCCATCCTTATCCAGCGTTTTTACCAGGAAGTCATAGCTGGTGCTGCCAATCTTGGTGCCAATTTTCTTGCCTTCCAGGTCTGACATTTGTTGAACGTCGTCGTTGTCCTGGCGTACCAGAATCCGCAGTCCGGAGTCGTAATACGGATCAGAGAAATCGACGATCCGCCCGCGCTCTTCGGTAATGGTGATGCCCGCAATGGCAATATCAACGTTGCCGGTCTGGAGTGCCGGAATAATACCGTTGAAGTCCATGGTGTTCAGGTTGTAATCAAAGCCTGCGCGCTCGGCAACTTCGGAAATAATATCCATGTCGAAACCGATCATCTCGCCGGTTTCCTGGTCCATCATTTCAAAGGGGACAAAGCTTGGGTCTGTTACTACACGGAGTGTGTCTGCGTTAACCGAGGTTGCAGCTACCGACAGTGCCAAGCCTGCGCCCAGCGTTTTTAGCCATTTGATGCTCATGCTTTCTCCTTTTTGTGTCTATGCTCCATTTGCCCGATAAGGCAATCCGATCGTTACTGCTGGTGACTGTGATGAACGGGAGCGTTGATAGAACTGCATCAAATACACTCTAGACCATGAAATGAGGATTTTCAGAAAATCAGGAGGTTATGAAAAGGAATATATAAAAAGGAATATATAAAAGCCCTTTCCCGGGGAGGGAAAGGGCGTCAGTAACGACGACTCAGAAGGCAATTTTTTCGCGATCGGTAATGGCCAGGTTCTTCCAGATAGAAAGGCTGGGCTCAACCTGATTCAGCGTGTAAAAATGCAGCCCCGGCGCGCCGGCCTGGAGCAGCTTTTCACACATGCGAGTGACCACCTCTTCACCAAACTGGCGGATGCTTTCACTGTCGTCGCCATACGCTTCAAGCTGCTTGCGAATCCAGCGCGGGATTTCCGCACCGCACATATCCGAGAACCGCACCAGGCTGGAGAAGTTGACGATGGGCATGATGCCCGGCACCACCGGAATGGTAACGCCCATCTTCTCCAGACGGTCGATGAAGTAGAAGTAGCTATCCGCGTTGAAAAAGTACTGGGTGATGGCGCTGTTGGCACCAGCCTGTACCTTGCGGGCAAAGTTCTTTAAATCATCTTCCGCGCTGCGGGCCTGAGGATGGAATTCCGGGTAGGCAGCCACTTCAAGATTGAAATGATCACCGCTGTGCTCCCTGATAAATTCCACCAGCTCGTTGGCGTAACGCAGCTCACCGGAGGCTCCCATCCCTGAGGGCAGGTCGCCGCGCAGGGCGACGATCCGGTTGATGCCGTTGTCTTTGTACAGATCCAGCAGTTCGCCGATCTCTGCGCGGGTACCTCCCACGCAGGACAGGTGTGGTGCTGTCGAAATGCCCTGCTTGTGCAGGCTCAGTACCGTTTCAATCGTGCGGTCTCGGGTGGAACCGCCAGCGCCAAAAGTGACCGAGAAGAAATCCGGGTTCACCTCGGCCAGCTGGCTCCGCACTTCCTGCAGTTTTTCCTTGCCCTGATCCGTCTTGGGCGGGAAAAACTCAAAGCTGAAGCGGCGCTTGAATTGCTTCTGGGATTCCATAATAACGTCCGCTTAGTACCTGTAAGTTTCCGGCTTGTATGGGCCTTCGACCGGCACGCCGATGTACTTGGCCTGGTCTGGAGTCATCTTGGTGATCACGCCACCAAAGCCTTCCACCATGGCGCGGGCTACTTCTTCATCCAGCTGCTTGGGCAAGACCTGAACATAAATGCCCTTGGCCTTGGATTCTGCTGGCAGGTCGGCGAACTTACGCTCGAAAAGATACATCTGCGCCAGCACTTGGTTGGCGAAAGAGCCATCCATGATCCGGGACGGGTGACCGGTTGCGTTGCCCAGGTTCACCAGGCGGCCTTCGGACAGCAGGATCAAGTGGTCGTTGGCGGCTTTGTCGCGGTAGATTACGTGTACCTGCGGTTTAACCTCGTCCCATTCCCAGTTCTTGCGCATGTAGGCGGTGTCGATTTCGTTGTCGAAGTGACCGATGTTGCACACCACAGCGCCGTTCTTCAGGGCTTTAAGCATGTTGGCGTCGCACACGTTGACGTTACCGGTAGTGGTCACCAGGATGTCGGTGGTGCCCAGTACGTCGGTGTTGATGCCCTGCTCGGTGCCGGTGTTGATGCCGTCGATGTACGGCGACACCACCTCAAAGCCGTCCATGCAAGCCTGCATGGCGCAGATCGGGTCGGCTTCGGTGATCTTGACGATCATGCCTTCCTGACGCAGCGACAGCGCAGAGCCCTTGCCCACGTCGCCATAGCCGATGACCAGTGCTTTCTTGCCGGACAGCAGGTGGTCGGTGGCGCGCTTGATGGCGTCGTTCAGGCTGTGGCGGCAGCCATACTTGTTGTCGTTCTTGGACTTGGTGACCGAGTCGTTGACGTTGATGGCCGGGATCTTCAGAGTGCCGTCGCGCAGCATTTCCTGCAGACGGTGCACGCCGGTGGTGGTCTCTTCGGTCACGCCGTGGCAGTTTTCAATGATCTGCGGGTACTCGTTGTGCAGCAGCTCTGTCAGGTCGCCGCCGTCATCCAGGATCATGTTTGGCTGCCAGCCGTCTACGTCTGCGCCCACGGTCTTGTGCAGGCACCATTCGTATTCTTCGTCGGTTTCACCTTTCCAGGCAAACACCGGAATGCCCTGAGCTGCAACGGCGGCTGCGGCCTGATCCTGGGTCGAGAAGATGTTGCACGAGGACCAGCGCACATTGGCGCCCAGCTCTACCAGTGTCTCGATCAACACGGCGGTCTGGATGGTCATGTGAATGCAGCCCATCACATTGGCGCCTTTCAGCGGCTGATCTGCCTTGTACTTTTCGCGCAGCTTCATCAGTGCTGGCATTTCGCCTTCGGCGATCTTGATTTCCTTGCGGCCCCAGTCAGCGAGTGTAATGTCGCGAACTTTGTAATCTTCGAAGGTCTTCAGCTGTTCTGCTGGAGTGCTCATGGTGTGCTCCTGTCAGTTCTGGTTTAGCGTATTCAATCTGTGTGAGATGTTGAATACGCCTTAGAGTCCGGTTTGGCTTTAAATGCCGGCAGCGTCTTTAAGCGCTGCCGCGCGGTCGGTCTTTTCCCATGGGAACGCGGTGAAGGTTTTGCCGCCCACGGTCATCTCGTAGGGATCACGACCGAAGTGGCCGTAGGCTGCAGTGGCCCGGTACATCGGGTGCAGCAGGTCCAGCATGTTGGTGATGGCGTAGGGGCGCAGGTCAAAGTGCGCGCGCACCAGGTCGATGATCTTGTCGTCGCTGATCTTGCCAGTGCCAAAGGTGTTCAGTGAGATAGACGTGGGCTGCGCCACACCGATGGCGTAAGACACCTGAATCTCGCACTTTTCGGCCAGGCCCGCAGCCACAATGTTCTTGGCCACGTAACGGCCCGCGTAGGTCGCGGAACGGTCCACCTTTGAGGGGTCTTTGCCTGAGAATGCGCCGCCACCATGGCGAGCCATGCCGCCGTAGGTGTCGACGATGATCTTGCGGCCTGTCAGACCACAGTCACCTACCGGGCCACCGATCACGAACTTGCCGGTCGGGTTGATGTGAAACTCGGTGCCTTTGTGCAGCAGTTCCGCCGGCAGCGTGTGCTTGACGATCAGTTCCATCACCGCTTCACGCAGGTCGGCCTGGCTGACGTCCGGATCGTGCTGGGTTGACAGCACCACCGCGTCGATGCCAACCACCTGGCCATTCTCATACCGGCAGGTGACCTGGCTCTTGGCGTCCGGGCGCAGCCACGGTAACAGACCGCTTTTGCGGGCTTCAGACTGGCGCTGAACCAGACGGTGCGAGAAAGTGATTGGTGCAGGCATCAGTACGTCGGTTTCGTTGCTGGCATAGCCAAACATCAGGCCTTGGTCACCAGCACCCTGGTCTTCTGGCTTCTGGCGATCCACGCCCTGGGCGATATCAACCGACTGTTTACCGATGATGTTGATCACGCCACAGGTGTCGCCGTCGTAACCTACGTCAGAGGAGGTATAGCCTACGTCTTTGATCACGCCGCGCACGAGATCTTCCAGATCGACCCAGGCGTTGGTGGTGATTTCACCACCGACAATGGCAACGCCGGTTTTTACCATGGTTTCGCAGGCAACACGGGCGTGTGGGTCGTCGGTCAGAATGGCGTCCAGTACCGCGTCGGAAATTTGGTCAGCCAGTTTGTCCGGGTGGCCTTCAGAGACGGATTCGGAGGTGAAAATGTTGTAGTCAGACATAGGTGTGCTCCTTGTTGAGCGTTTTCATGTTCATACCGACTCTGCCAGGAGTGACTTGCCGGATGCCTTGGTGGTTGTCGAAGTGTACGTAAAATTACGTACGCCAATATCAAAGTTTTTTGATGTTCCAGCTCTGGCGCGGGTTTCAGCTCGCTCCAGACGTTTTCCAGAATTCCCGTACCTGCACCTGAAAACCGTTGCGCAGGCCGATAAACAACTGCTCACCAGCCGTCAGGCCGGCCTCTGTGGCCCAGACCGTCAACTCTTCCGGTTCAAAGCCGAGCCACAGATCACCGCAGTTGGTTTTGGCCCAGTCCTGATCGTGGCTGCAAAGATCGCTGACAATAAGGCAGCCGCCGTTGTTCATCAGCGCAGCGGCATCCAGAAAAATGTCTGCCGGGCTGGGCACATGATGCAGCACCATGTTCGCCACAATCAGATCAAAGGCATCACCGCGGGCGAGAACCGTATCGGTAACGCCTTCAATCAAGTCAACGTTGTTCAAGCGCTCGTCAATGCAGGTGCGGGTAGCCTTGGCCAGCATGTCTTTGCTGTTGTCCAGACCCACAACGTGCTCGAACAACTCGGACAGCACCGGCAGAAAGCCGCCTTCACCCGGGCCAATTTCCAGCACACTGCGCCAGTCCTGGCGGCTGGCCCGCTTGCGGATCAACCCGGCTGTGGGTTCGGCATACAGGTCAAACGCCGCAATCAGCTCCTGTTGTTCCCGGAACTGTTCGGAGTGGCGTGAGAAAAAAGCCTGTGACTGGTCGGCCCTTTGTTCCCGAATGGCCTCAATTTTTTCCACCAGTTGCGGCGGCAGGGGTACCCGGTCGACCGTTTCAAAAATCTGCCGAATGGCCTGATCTGCCAGTTTATCGCTGTCCAGATTCAGTGGGCGGCGGTAAAAAATGGCGTTGCCTTCGCGTTGGGGTTCCAGCAGCCCGGCCTTGTTCATTACTTTGAGATGATGGCTCATGCCGGATTGGCGCATATCAAACATCTGGCTCAACTCAAGCACACCAAAGGTGTCCCGGCGCAGCACCCGCAAAATCTCCAGACGCAGAGGATCCCCGCTTGCTTTGAAGATCGGTGCCAGGGCGTCTATCGACGACGTATTAAAAGCCTGCGTTTGGAGTGATGTCATGGGCGGCAAGTGTAGGGGCGTTCGATTGATCGATCAATAGCCATATCAAAATATTTTGATATAGATTTATCATTCTTTGAAATTCATAGGGTTTGGTGATTTTGTGGCCGCCCTAACGGTAAACCACTACATATGGATTTGCCCCGGCCCACCGTAATCGGCGAAAATACGCGCCTTCTTTTTGAGCAGTAGTTGCAGCTTGAATTCTTTTCCTGAAAAACACTGGAGAATTGTCAATGCCGTCCCGTAAAGATCTCGCCAACGCCATTCGCGCGCTGAGCATGGATGCGGTTCAGAAAGCCAAATCCGGCCACCCGGGCGCACCCATGGGTATGGCGGATATCGCCGAGGTGCTGTGGAACGATTACCTCAGCCACAACCCGGTCAACCCGCAGTGGGCCAACCGTGACCGTTTCGTGCTGTCGAACGGCCATGGCTCGATGCTGCAGTATTCCCTGCTGCACCTGAGCGGGTACGACGTGTCTATTGACGACATCAAGAACTTCCGTCAGCTGCACTCAAAGACTCCGGGCCACCCGGAGTACGGCTACACCCCGGGTATTGAAACCACCACCGGTCCGCTGGGGCAGGGCATTGCCAACGCGGTCGGTTTTGCGCTGGCGGAGAAGGCGCTGGCAGCCCAGTTCAACCGTCCCGGCCACGACATTGTGGACCACTACACCTACGCCTTCCTGGGCGACGGCTGCCTGATGGAAGGCATTTCTCACGAAGTCGCCTCGCTGGCCGGTACGCTGGGCCTGGGCAAGCTGGTGTTCTTCTATGACGACAACGGCATTTCCATCGATGGTGAAGTCGAAGGCTGGTTTACCGATAACACCCCGCAGCGTTTTGAATCTTATGGCTGGCAGGTTATTCCGGCCGTTGATGGCCACGATGCCGACGCCATTCGCGCCGCCGTTGAACAGGCTCGCGCCAACACCGAACAGCCTACGCTGATCTGCTGCAAGACCATCATCGGCTTTGGCTCTCCCAACAAGCAAGGCAAGGAAGATTGCCATGGCGCGCCGTTGGGTGACGATGAAATCGCCTTGACCCGCAAGGCGCTGGGCTGGGAACACGGTCCTTTTGAAGTACCTTCAGAAATCTATGCCGCCTGGGATGGCAAAGAGAAAGGCGCTGCCGCACAAAGCGCGTGGGAAGCAAAGTTCGCCGCCTACGAAAAAGCCGAGCCGCAGCTGGCTGCTGAATTCAAGCGCCGCATGGCCGGTGATCTGCCCGCTGATTTTTCTGAAAAGGCGCAAGCCTATATCCAGGAATGCCAGGACAAGGGCGAAACCGTAGCCTCCCGCAAGGCGTCTCAGAATGCTCTGAACGCTTATGGCCCGCTGCTGCCGGAACTGATGGGCGGCTCCGCTGACCTGGCCGGCTCCAACCTGACCATCTGGTCTGGCTGCAAAGGCGTGACCAAAGACGACGCCTCTGGTAACTACATCTATTACGGTGTGCGCGAGTTCGGTATGGCCGCGATCATGAACGGCCTGGCGCTGCACGGCGGTTTTGTGCCTTACGGCGCTACCTTCCTGATCTTCATGGAGTATTGCCGTAACGCCGTGCGCATGGCGGCTCTGATGAAGCAGCGCTCTATCTTTGTGTTCACCCACGACTCCATCGGTCTGGGCGAAGACGGCCCCACCCACCAGCCCATCGAGCAGATGGCCAGCCTGCGCACCACGCCGAACATGAGCACCTGGCGCCCGGCCGATGCCGTGGAATCCGCGGTCGCCTGGAAAGCCGCGCTGGAGCGTAATGATGGCCCTACCGCCATGGTGTTCTCCCGTCAGAACCTGCCGCACCAGCAGCGTGATGCCGAGCAGCTGGCCAACGTCGCCAAAGGTGGCTATGTGCTGTCAGGCAGCGAAGGCACTCCGGACCTGATCCTGATCGCCACCGGCTCGGAAGTGGGCCTGGCACAAGACGTAGCCGTTAAACTGCGTGAAAAGGGCAACGCCGTGCGCGTTGTGTCCATGCCCTCTACCGATGTATTCGACGCCCAGAGCGCTGAATATAAGCAGCAAGTACTGCCGCTGGAAGTCACCAATCGTATCGCCATCGAAGCCGGCATTGCCGACTACTGGTACAAGTACGTTGGTCTGGACGGCCGGGTTGTCGGCATGACTACCTTTGGTGAGTCTGCACCGGCGGGCGAGCTGTTCAAGGAGTTCGGCTTTACCGTCGACAATATCCTGGAAGTGGCTGCAGAACTGCTGGACGCTTGATGAGCAACGCAAAGCCCTTTCGTATCGCCATCAACGGGTACGGCCGCATCGGCCAGTGCGTATTGCGGGCCTTGTATGAAAAAGGCTATCGCGATCACCTGCAGGTGGTCGCGATCAACGAGTTGTCTGACATCGACACCATCGCTCACCTCACCAAATACGATTCCACCCATGGGCGGTTTCAGGGAGAGGTGGCGGTGGATGGCGACAACCTGGTGGTCAACGGCGACCGCATCCGGGTGCTGCGTCACCCGGATCCGGATGAATTGCCCTGGCGATTGCTGGACGTAGACCTGGTGCTGGAATGCTCCGGTGCCTATACGGATCGGGCAACCGCGGAAAAGCATATTGCTTCCGGTGCCGGCCGATTGCTGTTTTCCCAGCCGGCGGAAGCCGATGTAGACCGCACCGTGGTGTTTGGCATCAACGATGACAGCCTGACGCCCGGCGATGTGATCGTTGCCGCTGGTTCCTGCACTACCAACTGCCTGGTACCGGTGATCAAAGTACTGGACGAAGCTTTTGGTGTGGAGCAGGGCAGCACCACCACCATCCACGCTGCCATGAACGACCAGCCCGTTATTGATGCGTATCACCACCAGGATTTGCGCCGCACCCGCAGCGCGCTGCACAACATCGTACCGGTAGATACCGGCCTGGCCCGCGGCATTGAACGCCTGCTGCCCCACATGGAAGGCCGGTTCAGCTCCGTTGCCATGCGGGTGCCAACCCTGAACGTCTCCGCCATCGACATGGTGGTCAACGTGCGCAAGGCCACCGATGTAGCGGCAGTAAACCGCCTGTTAAAAGACGCCGCCCAGGGATCGCTGAACGGTATCCTCGGCTACACTGATGAATTACTGGCCAGCTCAGATTTTAACCACGACTCCCACTCCGGCGTCGTCGACGGCGGCCAGACCCGAGTCACCGGCGGCACGATGGTGAAAGTGCTGTGCTGGTTCGACAACGAATGGGGCTTCGCCAACCGCATGCTGGATGTTAGCAAAGCCTGGCTGGCCAAAACCTGAAGACGACAAAGGGGCCTGATCTTTCACCTAGCCCCGACGGATACAAAGGGGTCTGATCTTTCACCCAGCCCCGACGGATACAAAGGGGTCTGACCCCGAACGGGGTCAGACCCCACCCATAGGCTTAACAATTTGCACCTGTGAACCCATAACTACGGACCCTGATTATGGCCATCAAAAAAATGACTGACCTGAACCTCGCCGGCAAGCGGGTTCTGATTCGTGAAGACCTCAACGTACCGGTCAAAAACGGCAAAGTCTCCAGCGATGCCCGCATTCGCGCCTCATTGCCCACGATTAAAGCGGCTAAAGACGCCGGCGCCAAAGTCATGCTGATGTCCCACCTGGGCCGCCCGGAAGAAGGCGTGTACGACGAAGCCTCCTCCATGAAACCAGTCGCTGAGCACCTGTCCACCCTGCTCGGTCAGGAAGTGCGCCTGATCAAGGATTACCTCAGCGGTGTTGATGTCGCCGACGGCGAAGTGGTGTTGTTCGAAAACGTCCGTTTCAACAAGGGCGAAAAGAAAGACAACGAAGACCTGGCCAAACGATACGCCGCCCTGTGCGATGTATTCGTGATGGACGCCTTCGGCACCGCCCACCGCGCCCAGGCCTCCACCCACGGCGTAGCGAAATTCGCCCCCGAAGCCTGCGCTGGCCCGCTGCTGGCAGCAGAACTCGACGCCCTCGGTAAAGCCCTCGACAACCCGGCCAAACCGGTGGTGGCCATCGTCGGTGGCTCCAAAGTCTCCACCAAACTGGACGTACTCAACGCCCTGGAACACGTGTGTGACCAGATCATCGTCGGCGGCGGCATCGCCAACACCTTCCTGGCTGCCGCTGGCCACCCGGTCGGCAAATCCCTCTGCGAGCACGACCTGATCGACACCGCCAAAGACATCGCCAGCCGCGTGCAAATCCCACTGCCGGTTGACGTAGTGGTCGCCACGGAATTCGCCGAAACCGCCACTGCTACGGTGAAAAACATCTCCGACGTCAGCGCCGACGACATGATCCTCGACGTAGGCCCGGAAACCGCCAGCCAGTTCGCCAGCCTGCTCAAAAACGCCAAAACCATCCTCTGGAACGGCCCGGTTGGCGTGTTTGAATACGACCAGTTCGGCAACGGCACCAAAGCTCTGGCTGAGGCCATCGCCGAAAGCGACGCCTTCTCCCTGGCCGGCGGCGGCGACACCGTTGCAGCCGTTGACAAATACGGCGTAGCTGACAAGATTTCCTACATCTCCACCGGCGGCGGCGCGTTCCTGGAATTCGTGGAAGGCAAAACTTTGCCGGCGGTTGCTGTATTGGAAGAGCGCGGAGCGTAATCAACAAAGCGATTCTGAGAGAAACCCGCACAGGGCCAGAATCGCAAGGAGGGTGGGGTAGGACTTTCCGGGACTGTGCGCAGCAGGGAAGCTGCGCACAAGCCTACAGGGATGTATTTACGGCGTGTCCTGGAAAGTCCTACCCCACACTCCGTAGCAGACTCCAAAGTCTAAAACGAACAGAATTCAAACCTCAAAAAGTCAACGAAGGAGACAACCCATGGCCCTGATTTCGCTGCGGCAACTTCTCGACCACGCCGCCGAGCATGGTTACGGTGTGCCAGCCTTTAACGTAAACAACCTCGAACAAATGCGCGCCATCATGGAAGCCGCCGACAAAACCGACTCCCCGGTAATTGTCCAGGCCTCCGCCGGTGCCCGCAAATACGCCGGCGCCCCCTTCCTGCGCCACCTGATCCTGGCCGCCATCGAAGAATGGCCGCACATCCCGGTGGTCATGCACCAGGACCACGGCACCAGCCCGTCCGTATGCCAGCGCTCCATCCAGCTCGGCTTCAGCTCCGTCATGATGGACGGCTCACTGGGTGAAGACGGCAAAACCCCGATGGACTACGACTACAACGTCGACGTCACCCGCCGCACCGTCGAAATGGCCCACGCCTGTGGCGTGTCCGTAGAAGGCGAGCTGGGCTGCCTGGGCTCCCTCGAAACCGGCCAGGCCGGTGAAGAAGACGGCATCGGCGCAGAAGGCACCCTGGACCACGACCAGATGCTGACCGACCCGGAAGAAGCCGCAGACTTCGTCAAGAAAACCCACGTAGATGCCCTGGCCATCGCCATCGGCACCAGCCACGGCGCCTACAAGTTTACCCGTCCGCCGACCGGTGACATCCTGGCCATCGAGCAGATCAAAGCCATCCACAAGCGCATTCCAGATACCCACCTGGTCATGCACGGCTCCAGCTCCGTACCCCAGGAGTGGCTGAAGGTCATCAACGAATTCGGTGGTGAAATCCCGGAAACCTACGGTGTACCGGTTGAAGAAATCGTCGAAGGCATCAAGCACGGCGTGCGCAAGGTTAACATCGACACCGACCTGCGCCTGGCCAGCACCGGTGCCACCCGTCGCTTCCTGGCCGAAAACCCAGCCGAGTTCGACCCGCGCAAATTCCTTAAGGCCACCATGGTCGCGATGACCGACATCTGCATCGCCCGCTACGAAGCCTTCGGCTGCGCCGGCCAGGCCAGCAAGATCAAGCCCCTGAACCTCGAGCAGATGTTCGAGCGTTACGCGGCTGGCGAGCTGGACCCTAAGGTCAAGTAACTGCACCGTTCAAAGCCCCCGCACTCCGGGGGCTTTTTTCTACCCTCGCTTTGCCATTTTCTCCAAAGCCATCAATGTATCGGTATACCGGGCAAACCGCTCCAGATACTCCGGTGACAACGTCTGCATTTCCGCAATCGCCCGGCTGACCAACCGGTGGGCGTTCATCGGCCCCGCCTCTTTCGGGGTGCTCTCAATAGCGTGGCGGATGCGCTCCTGAAGAGCGTGAGTGCTCTGATCCGCTCTTGCTCTGATCAACGCCTTGAGCGGTTGTGGGCTGTTGGAGCTTGATGCCGTGCGCGTTTGCTCCAGCTCAGAAGTCTCTCCGAACACCCTTTGTTCCAGCGTTGATCTCGGCGCTTCGGCCGGGGTCTCTGTAGTTTGGTTCAGTCTGTCCAGCAGGGATGAAACGATGGATGGCTCTGGGACAGTTGGTGCCGGCTTGGGCTGTTCGGCACCCTCTAACCTGGCCTGATAATCCGCGATGGCTTGCTTGAGCTTCTGCCAATGTGTTCCCTGCTGGAGTCCGTTCGCGCGCAGCCGCCGCTCGAAGGATTCCAGATAGCGAAAGCGGACAGGGTCAAAGCGGTCTGCGCCTTGCTGCCTCAGGTTATCAAGTAATAAAGAACTGGCGGCTTCGTTCATCATCCGTTGCCTGCCTCGGTTTCGGATTCCGCGGCCGCCGAGGGCGCCCGTGGCACCGTACTGATTTCCACCCGCCGGTTCTGAGCGCGTGATTCGGCATCCGTGTTGGGTACCGCTGGGTGGTGTGGGCCGAAGGCGGCGGCGAAGACGCGGTCGTTGGGCAGGCCCAGTTCGGTTAACGAACGGGTGACGGTCAGCGCCCGCTGGGCCGACAGGCCCCAGTTATCCTGGTAACGGTTGCCGGGGTGCATGGGCAGGTCATCGGTAAAACCGCTCACCATCAGCAATTCATCGTGCTGTTCCAGATAGGTTTTCAGGGGGCGAACCAGCGACTCCAGGATTTCTTCACCTTCGGCCTGAAGTTGGTCGGAGTTCAGCTCAAACAATACGTTGCCGCTGATGCCGATGCGGCCATCCCGGAAAGTGACCAGCCCCTTGGTAAGCGGATCTTCCAGGGCCTGTTCCAGAGCGATTCGACGTTGCTCCTCCGCTTCCCGCTTCTCGATTTCCTGAGCGAGGGACTGGCTGAGTTCCAGCTGTATGCCAATCACCCACACCAGGATCAGCGCCAGAATACCCACCAGCGCCGCCATCAGGTCTGAGAAAATCGCCCAGACCGGTGCCGATTGTTGTTCGCCGCTTTCCAGTTGTTCCATCAGCTGGCCTCGCCGGGTTCGGCCCGGCGCAGTGCTGCGGCGGCATCCATCACATCTTTCTGGGCGCTGACGCTGAGATCAATAACCTCGCGGGCCTGGGCCACGTAATAGGCCAGTTGCTCATCGTGGCGGGTGCCGGCGTTATCCAGCGCTTTCTGGATATCCGCCAGGCTGGCGATGACCTGCTGGTTGGACTGGCTGAACAGCTCAATGGCCTGAGCGAACGCATCGCTCAGGGCGCCCACTTCCTGACTGCTACCGGTGATGTCGTCGCCCAGTTTGCCAAGCTGCTGGCTTTGCTCCTGAATCAGCGTGTTAAAACGCTCGCTGATGCCAGTCAGGGTTTCGCCGGCGCCACAGATCAGCGAAGCCACCGCGTCCCGCTGGCTGTCGGCTGTGCTGCGTTGGGTTTCCAGCAGGCTGTCCAGCTCCTTTACCAATCGCTGGCGTTCTTCCAGCAACTCGTTCTCTCGTGCGCTGTTGCGGGCGATTTCCGACTGCAGCTGGCGGATCACTTCGGCGGCGGCTTTCGGGGTTTCAGAGGCGGTTTCGATCAGTCGGGTCATGGGGGCTTCCAGCGCGGTGCCCAGCTCTGACAGATGTTTGGTCACCGTTGCTTCAAGGGTCTCCATACGTGCCGTAGACGCATCAGCGCGACCGGCCTCCTGCTCGCGCAGTTCGGCAAGTTGTTTGCCGATGGTGGTGACCAGTTGCTCAAGACCGGCTTTCTGGGTTGTGACCAGCTCTGCGGTGTTACGACTGAAATGTTGCTGGTATTCCGCCAGATTTTGCTGCCAGCGATCGCCAGCCTCGGCAGTGGTTTTTTGGAAACCAGCGGTCAGTTCCGCCAGTTGCTGACGGGCATCATCCGCCCAGCTCTTTTGCAGGGACCGGGCATTGCTCTGAAGTTGCTCCATGGCACTGATGACAATAGGCTCAACCCGCTCCGCTGCCTGCTTTGCGCTGTCATCCAATGCGGTTTTCAGGGAGTTGGCGACGGAATCGGCCAGAGTTTGATAGTGGCTGCCCACAGTGCTGTGGAATTCCTGCTGGTTACGGGTCAGGGATTGTTCCAGTTGCTGACCGAGCTGTTCCATGCGCGTGGTCACACGTTCCATGGCTGAGGCCATCTGCGGTAAGGCTTGTGCCTGGGTTTCCAGAGCCTGGAAGGCCTGCTGGCGTTGATGGTCGGCAGACAGGTGGTGCAGTTTTTGCCGCAAGGCAGTATCCAGCGTGCGGGATGCCTGTGCCCGGTCCCGGCGGCTCAGGGTAGAGGCCAGTCCGAGCATGGCGGAGGCGGCCACACCGGCAATGGAGGTGCCAAAGGCCAGGCTCAGCCCCGCGATGGGGGCGGCCAGTGCGCTGCGGATGGCGCTGAGTTCGGTGCTGTTATCCAGGGCCGAGGCGGCACCGCCCAGGGTTACGATCATGCCTGCAAAAGTGCCCAGCAGGCCCAGCATCACCAGCAGGCCGGTCAGGTAAGGGGTGATTTGTGGGCTGGGCAGGGCGGCAGCGTGGCCTTCGATGCGCCGTTGCGCCGGATACTGAAGCGGTTGGGGCAAGGTGTTCAACCAGCGGGAAACCTGGTCCTGGCTGTCCGGCAACTGGCCGACTTGCCCGGCCAACTGCCGGGTTTGCCGGCGAAAGTTCACCAGCTCACCAAAACCCAGGCAATACACTGCACCAATCAGGCCGGTGAACGCCAGGGCCAGCAGGTCTGAATCAATGAAACCCGCGCCAATCCAGGTTGCCACGGCCAGGCCGATGACGAACGCCAGGGTAAAGAACAGTTTACTCATGGAGTGTTAGTAACCTCATTGTGGCAGGCTTCAAGCAAACCCAGCACCGGTTCCAGCCGAACGTCCAGTTCAGCGAGTAACAAGGCCTGCGCTTCCTCGCAGTAACGGTGGAACCAGTCGTGGGGTGCCTGGCCTGATGTTTGGGGTTGTTCATTGGACGTCTGTAAGGCCCGGAATCGTTGCTCCAGCACCAGGGATACCGCGGAAAAACACTGGCTGGTGTAGCCGGCCACGGTGTGATCGAACACCGCGTCCAGCTCGGCCAGGCGGGCCAGGGTCTGGCTCTGATCTTTCATGGATCTGCGGACTTTATCCCGCAACTGGCGGCTATTGGCCGCGATCTTGCGCTGCAATGCCAGCCAGGCGTTTAACACCGGCTCACATTCCGGCTCGCCTTCAAATTCAAGTTCACCCGCCCAGATGTGAACGCGGCGGACCAGTGCCCGGCGAGTCGTAGCCAGCTCGTCGGTCAGCTTATCGACCACTGCACTTTGCAACTGGCCCGGCTGCCCGGCGCGGTAGGCCGTGGCGGCGTCCAGAGTCATGGTGTCGCCCAGACCAAACAGCCGGCTCAGGCGCTCTGCAATACAGGGCAGGGCGTCAGTCGACGAAGCTGCGCCCAGATGGGCCAGCTGTGCGAGCAATTTGGATGGGTGGCTTGTTTGCGCCTGCGGCTGGTTTGGCATCCGTTCGGTGTTTCACTCCGTGATTAAATCTTGTCGTTCTGAAAAACGGCTATTCTACTTAGTATGGAGCACGAAACATAATGACTGACGGGATAGAAACAGAGTGTAAATATGATCACCTGTCATCATTCGGGCTATCTCGAAATCGGCCTCTTGTATTTTCAACGCCAGCATCAACTATAAGTGACAATGAATAAAATTTGATCAGCTGCGAGGAGTTCCATGGACTTCAAAGACTATTACGCCACCCTGGGGGTGAGTGAGTCTGCCCCACCCGAGGACATCAAAAAGGCCTATCGCAAGCTGGCCCGAAAATACCACCCGGATGTCAGTAAAGAAGAGAATGCCAGCGACAAGTTCAAAGACGTCGGGGAGGCCTATGAAGTTCTGAAAGACCCTGAAAAGCGGGCAGAGTATGACCAACTGCGCAAATACGGCGCTAAAGGCGATGGCTCGTTTCAACCGCCCCCGGGTTGGCAGAGTGCCTCCGGATTTGGCGGTGGTGGCTACACCGAGGCCGATGCCAGTCAGTTCAGTGACTTCTTTGAGGAGATTTTTGGCAGCACTCGGCGTGGCGACGCGTCATCCGGCGCGGGTTTTAGCGGGGGCAGTTTCCGCCAAAACAGGAGGATGCGCGGAGAAGATGTGCATGCGCGACTGGCGCTGTTTCTGGAAGAGGCATTCAACGGTTGTGACAAGCAGGTGTCGTTCACGGTGCACGATGCCGATGAGCATGGCCGGATCATCCCACGTCAAAAAACCCTGAAGGTGAAGATTCCGGCGGGCATGCGCGATGGCCAACACATCCGGCTTAAAGGGCAGGGTGCGCCAGGTGTTGGGAGCGGCGAGCCGGGTGATCTGTTTATCGAGGTAGAGTTGGCACCCCATCCACACTTTTCGGTAGAAGGCCACGATGTGTTGCTGACCGTTCCGGTGGCACCTTGGGAGGCCGCTTTGGGCGCGACGATCACCATTCCGACCATGGCGGGCAAAGTGAAGGTGAAGGTTCCTCAGGGGACTACGAGTGGGCGTAAGCTTCGGTTAAAAGGCAAAGGCTTTCCGGGTAAGCACCCCGGTGATCAGATTGTGATTTTGCAGGTGGCCATGCCGGAACAGCACGCACCGGAAGCGGCGCAGCTCTATGAACAACTGGCCGAGCTGGAAAAAAACTTCGATCCACGCAACAAACTGCACGTGTGAGTGGGGGCAGACATGACTGATCAAGATCGGATTTTGACCGTGGAAGTCACCGACGCCAACGGCAGCACCTTTACGCTTCGGGAAGTGTGCGAGCGCGGTGATTGCCATGCCGAATTTGTCATCAAACTGGTGAACTACGGCATCATCGCCCCGGTGGAAGAGGGCCCTGAGGCACGCCAGTGGCAGTTTGATGTGGATGCTTTAACCAGACTTCAAAAAGCCCTGCGATTGCAGCGTGACTTGAAGCTCAATCTGCCCGGCCTGGCGGTATCTCTGGACCTGCTTGACGAAGTGCAAGCTATGCGCAGAGACATCGCTCGCCTTAATCAGCAACTCCGTCAGCTAATAGACGACTGAGTATTTGGGGTAGTGCCAGCGGTGTTGTCCCAGTGATTAACGCTTGCCCTGTTCCAGGCTCTGGATCTCAGCATAGATCTTCTCGGCTTCTTCCATCAGCGTGCCATGACTGCGTAAATCCCCGTTACGTTGAGCATGCAGTGCCTTGGCGAGCTTATCTTCGTAGGCTTTTTGCAGTTTCTTCTTTGGATCGCTTTTTAAAAATCCCAGCATAACGTTCGCCCGGTTGAGGAGTTTGTGCAAGAGTATACGAAGGTTCGTTTGCAGAGTTCACTGTAGATCAGATCAAATAAAAGCGTAAGGTGGGGCGTCTGCGATGCCCCTGATTTTCTGGAGATAACCATGAACCACCTCGCCCACACCTTCCTGGCTCCGGACTCCCCGGAGGCCCGTGTGGGTAGCATCCTGGGTGACTTTTGCCGAGGTGTGAGGCTGACGGAGTTGCCGGAGCGGGTGTTGCTGGGTGTGCGTCACCACCGGGCGGTGGACGCCTTTACCGACCAACACCGGGAAGTGTTGGCCAGCAAGCAGTTGTTTTCCAGTCAGCGCCGGCGCTTTGCCGGTGTGGCGCTGGATATTCTTTATGATCACTACCTGCTACGGCACTGGTACAGATTCAGCCCGGCCGATCACCGTGGGTTCGTGTGCGGGGTTTACCGAGAACTGACAAACCACGAACGCGTCATGCCCACTGCGATGGTCAACGTCACCCGCCGGATGGTTCAGCATGACTGGTTCGGTGCCTACGAAGACTTCGAAAACATCGGCTATGCTCTGGATCGGGTAGCCAGCCGAATCCGTTTTGCCAATCAGTTCGCCGGCATCATCGAAGAGATCCGGGCTAACGATGAGCAGCTCGAAGCCCGGTTTCTCCGGTTCTTTCCGGAACTGCTCGCCTTTGCTGCCGCCGAAGCAGCCAGCCTGTCAGCCCAATCGTGAATGCGCCTGCTGGTATTCCACTTTAAGCCGGTCAACCAGAGCCTGAACGCTCGGAACGTCGTGAATCAGGCTCACGCCCTGGCCGGCAGACCAAACGGTCTTCCAGGCCTTGGCCTCTTCATCCATAGGTTTGAGCTTTTCACCATAATTCACATCGCCGGCCTGGTTTAACTTATCCATGTCAAAGCCTGCCGCTTCAAGGCTCTGACGCATAAAGCTGGCCGGCACCCCGGATACCGCCGGCGTATGGATAATGTCACCAGACACCGCCTCAATGATCATATTGCGATAGGCATCTTCCGCCTCCGACTCCTCAGTGTTGATAAACCGGGTGCCCATGTAGGCGAGATCCGCCCCCAGTGCCTGGGCTGCCAGCAGATCTTCACCATGGGATAATCCGCCCGCGAGCAGAATGGTGCCATCAAACACCTCGCGAATCTCGTGGACCAGCACAAACGGATTCACCGTCCCGGCATGGCCACCGGCCCCGGCACTCACCGCAATAATGCCATCCACACCGGCCTCCGCCGCCTTGCGCGCATGCTTCTGATTGGTCACATCATGAAAAACCAGCCCACCATAGCTGTGCACCGCCTCCACCACCTGGCTGGCCGCACCCAGCGAGGTAATCACCAAAGGTACTTTGTGCTTTACACACAGCTCAAGGTCCGCCTGCCAGCGCGGATTGGTACGATGCACCACCAGATTCACCGCGTAGGGCGCTGTAACCTTGTCCGGATGGGCCTGTTTCCATTGCGCCAGCTCTGTGCTCATCTGAATCAGCCATTCCTCAAACCCTTCACTGCTGCGCTGGTTCAGGGCCGGGAAACTTCCGACCACGCCCGCTTTACAGCAGGCCAGCGCCAGCCGGGGCGAAGAAATCAGAAACATGGGCGCGGCAATCAGGGGCAATGAGAGAGAATTTTTGAGCTGAACGGGCATTGGCATGGTTGGTCCTTGATTTTTATTGGAACTTTTTCAGGATATAAGGGATCTTAGCTTGCCCGGAGAACATTGGACAATCGTTCCAACGGGTGACAGGACAAAACAAAAGGAGCCCGCCATGGGTGAAGCAAAAAGACGCAAACAAACCGGTGCACCCGCACCGAGTAAACACCGAAACAAAAAGCCGGCTATCATTGGCATCTCAGTTGCGGCCATCGCCGTTGTTATCGTGGCTGTCTATTTTCTGACCCAACCGCCGAAGCCAACCTCCCAGGCGCTGCCGGTGGCCGCACCGAACGCCGCTGACTTCCCGGCCTTCCTCGACCAGTACGGGATCTCCGCCGGTCCTGAGGATGCTCCGGTGGTTGTTCGGGAATTCGCCGATTACCAGTGCCCCGCCTGCGCCCGCTTCTCCTCAGCCAGCCAGCGTCTCAAATCCGAGTACGTAGACACTGGTAAAGTCCGCTTCGTGTACTTCGACCTGCCACTACGCCAACACCAAAACGCCGTCCCCGCCGCCCAGGCCGCCCGCTGCGCCGGTGACCAGGGCCAGTACTGGGAGATGCACGACAAACTCTATGACGCCCAACGCGAATGGAGCGGCTCCAGAGACCCGGTTGCCACCTTCACCCGCTACGCTAACGGCCTGGGCCTGGAAGAGCGCCGCTTCCGCCGCTGCATGACCACCGAACTCCACAAAGACGCGGTAGAGCAAAGCCTGCAAGTGGCCACTCAGATGCGTGTGATGAGTACCCCGACGGTGATCGTAGATAACATCCAGCTAACCCGACCGGGTTGGGGACAGCTCTCTGCAGTAGTTGAAAGAGAACTGGGAAAAGCAAATAACTGATATAGAAAATTATTGCAGGGGCCTCCCCACACAGGGCGGGGCCCCAAAGCACCGAAACGCCAAATTGCGCATATCCCCAACTTGCACCCAACCCCCAGTCGGTTAAACTTTGCTCCCTGGCGGGCACCCCCCGTGACAAACATCAAACCATGCTCCGGATTTACGATCCGGCCCGCAGGAGAAAATCATGAGCAACGAAATCGTCGTTTGCGCACTCTACAAGTTCGCCGTCCTGAATGATTACAAAGAATTACGCCAGCCCCTACTGAAACTGATGCTCGAAAAAGACGTCCACGGCACCCTGCTGCTGGCCCGTGAGGGCATCAACGGCACCATCGCCGGCCGCCGTGAAGGCATCGACACCATCAAAGCCTGGCTTGGCAGCGACCAACGCTTCGAAGGCATCGACTACAAAGAATCTTACGTCGAATTCCAGCCCTTCAAACGCACCAAAGTAAAACTCAAAAAAGAAATCGTCACCATGGGCGTCGAAGGCATCGACCCAAAGCGCATCGTCGGCACCTACGTTGATGCCAACGCATGGAACGATTTGATCTCCGATCCCGACGTCCTGCTCGTAGACACCCGCAACCAGTACGAAGTTGAAATCGGAACCTTCAAAAACGCCGTCAATCCGGCCACTGACACCTTCCGGGAATTTCCAGAATATGTGAAACAGAACCTGGACCCGAGCAAACACAAAAAAGTCGCCATGTTCTGTACCGGCGGCATCCGCTGTGAAAAATCCACGGCGTACCTGAAAGAACAAGGCTTTGAAGAGGTGTATCACCTCAAGGGCGGCATCCTGAAATACCTGGAAGACGTACCCCAGGAACAGAGCCTGTGGCAAGGCGAATGCTTTGTATTTGACGACCGGGTAACCGTCAACCACCGCCTCGAGCGCGGTGACTATGACCAGTGCCACGCCTGCCGCAGACCGATTACCGAAGACGACAAGAAGCGCCCGGAATACGAACAGGGCGTGAGCTGCCACCAGTGCATCGAATCACTGACCGAAGAGCAGAAAGCCAGATTCAAAGAGCGCGAGCACCAGATGCGCCTGGCTGAAGAGCGCGGAGAAGTGCATGTAGGGGGAGAGGCTGCCCGCATCATTGCCGAACGCAAGGCCCGCAAGAAGGCCGAGCGCGAGCAGCAAGCCCGCAGAAGTCTGGAGGGGGAGGCAGAGCGTAAGTCTGCAACCAACTGATAATAACCCAACCAAGGAGACAGCATGGGTATCAGAAAACCGCTGGTGATTGCGTGCATGGCGTTGGCCCCATTGGCCCACGCGCAGAACAGTGAGAACTGGAAAGGAGAGGCAGAGCTAGGCTTTCTGCTGACCTCAGGCAATACCGAAGAAACCAAAGTTGACGGTCGTCTTGGCCTGCAGTACGAAACCCAGACCTGGCGCAACACCGGTGATTTCAGCTCTCGATACACGGAGACCGAAGATCAGACCACCGCCGAGGAATACAAGGCTGCGCTTGAAGCGGATTACAAGTTCGATGACAAGCAGTACTGGTTTGTTCGTGGATCTTATGAAAAAGACCGCTTCTCCGGTTACGACTTTGAGTCCACGTTGACCACCGGTTATGGAAATCGTGTTTGGCAAGTGGGCGATCGCTCGTTCCTGGATCTCTCGGTTGGCGGCGGTTATCGCTACAACAAGCTCCAACAAGAAGACCCTGATGGCCGCGATGTCGAGGAAGAAGCCATCGCACGACTGGCGGGTCAGTTCGATTATTCGCTGTCTGACTCTGCCTTGTTCCGTCAGAAGCTGAGCACCGAGATTGGCCTGGACGACAACAACGCCATCAGCCAGTCCGAGACCTCAGTGCAGAGTAATATTGTGGGCAGTTTGTCGATGAAAGCGGCGTTCCGCGTCAAGCATGTCACTGATGCACCGGCCGGCTCCGACAAAACCGACACAGAGACCTCGCTTTCGTTACTCTACGGATTCTGAAGCGGCGGTTCAACGCGATAAAAAAGGGGCAGATGATTAAAGCATCTGCCCCTTTTTTGTTGCCTGAACCATCGGGAACAAGGCCTACACGTTATTTCGCAGCCCCAGCTCGTCCGGGTAAGGCGTCAGGTACTTCTGGGTGTGCAGGTAATCCACCGGCTCCTTGCGCTGGGCCAGCCGCAACAGCGTCATCGGCACCACCAGCGGAATCTCGCCCCGGCGGTACGCTTCAATCTGCTCCAGCAATACGGTCTTTTCCTCGGCTGACATGCCTTCCTTCAGAAAGCCCAGAAGATGTTGCATCGCATTTACGTGGGAGCCTCGGCTGACTTTCTGGGTCATCGCCTCCATGAACAGATGAATATAGCGTTCGGCAATGGTCGCCAACGGTTCGGACTTCAGATCTCCAAGCATTGGGCCAAGCTGGCGGTAGATTTTCTCGGAATGGGCCAGCAGGGTGAATTTATGGCGAGTATGAAATTCGATGAGTGCCTGCTTGCCAAGATTGTCGCCGGCGACATTTTGCATCCAGTCATCGTAGGCGAACACCCGCTCAATGAAGTTCTCCCGCAGTAAATTGTCATTCAGGCGACCTTCTTCTTCTACCGGCATTAACGGGAAGGCTTTCATCAGGGCGTCTGCAAACATGCCCCGGCCGTCCCGGCGCACAAAGCTGCCCTCGGCGTTATGGACTTTGATCCGCTCCATGCCGCAGCTCGGGGATTTGGCCATCAGGATATAACCCCGCAGGTCGGCCAGTGTTGGCAGGATGTCTTTGATAAAGCCCTGCATTGCCTCTGTGTGGTCAGCGTTGCCTCTGCTCTCAACCAGGTGCAAACCGTCAGCGTGCTCACGCAACTGAATAGCCGGGCGGGGCACGCCCAGGCCGGCTTCCAGCTCCGGACAAATGGAGCGAAACTCAAAATGTTTGGCCAACACCTGGGTGCAATATCGGGAATGCTTGTGGCCACCGTCGTGGCGAACTTCCTTGCCCAACAGACAGGTGCTTATGCCAACAGGAATACCGGTCACTAAAACTCTCCAGCCGTCGGATTATTACGGTGTCTTTGTGAATGTGGAATCAGTATAGCCCAGCGCCTGGCGAATCAATTGCTTCTGATGCTCGGCAAAGCCGCGAATCAGCTCTTGTGATTTGAGGGCATCGCGAGCCAGCACTGCTTTAGGCAACTCCGCAAAAAATTGGCTGGTCTGGGCCAGGCCCTGGCGATAGCGTTCGGCACTGAGGTAATAAGCCCGGCTGACCGCCGGCTTAAAATTGGTGAGGGCTTCCGTCAGGTAAGGATTGGCCGCCACATCACAGCAGGTCTCCATAACGCCAAAGCTGGCTTCGACAATCGCAGTAATGTCGGCTGTCGGTTGCCTCACCTGATCTACCACCTGGTTGACTGCATTCAGCATTCTGGGCTTGTCTGCCTCTTGCCAGCGTTCACACAGCCGCACAGCCAGCATCATCAGTAAGTGCATGTATACGTCATAGAGCTCAGACGCAGACTCGGCGTTCAGTTGGGTGGCTGAAGCTCCTTTGCGGGGCGTTATCTCTACCAGGTGCCAGCGTTCCAGTGTGTACAGGGCTTCCTTCACCGATGCCCGGCTCACTTTTAATTCGACCGCCAACGGCGCCTCATGAATGCGCTCCCCTGGGCGGATCTGCCCGGTCATGATGCGCTCGGCCAGGTAATTGGCGATTTGCTCGGCCAGGGTGTTGGGCACCTGAAAATCCATAATGGCTCTCTGAAACAATGGGCGCGCCAGTTTACCATAGCCTTGAAATCCAGCGCTCTTGCACTCAGGTATGAAGGCTGAACACTCAATTTGATAAGGAAAACCACCATGCCCAAGCATTTTGAGCAGGCGCCTGGCCTGCATGACGCACCGGTCCCTGAGACTGAAGGTTTTGTCTTCAATCAAACCATGATGCGCATCAAAGAGCCTGAGCGTTCTATGGACTTTTACACCCGGGTGCTGGGCATGCGACTGGTGCGCAAACTGGATTTTCCGGAGATGAAGTTCACCCTGTATTTTTTGGGGTATCTGGATGACAAACAGGCTCAGCTTGTGCCCAATGACGACGCTCACCGCACCACCTATACGTTTGGTCGAGAAGCCATGCTGGAGCTTACCCACAACTGGGGTACCGAAGACGACCAGGAATTCGCCTACCACAATGGCAATGACCAGCCGCAGGGCTTTGGTCACATCGGTATCGCCGTTCCGGATGTTTACGTTGCGGCTGAGCGGTTTGAAAAGTTGGGTGTGGAGTTTGTGAAAAAGCCGGACGAAGGCAAAATGAAAGGACTGGCCTTTATCAAAGACCCGGACGGCTACTGGATTGAGATCCTGCAGCCGAACATGCTGGAAAAACAGCGAAAGTAAGGTGATTTGTTTGCTGCAGGCCCGGTGTCAGCGTTCCCGGTGCGTGCCGGGCGGTTTGCCATAACGTGACGCGACGATCACCGCGACCGTCAGGATCACGGCCCCGACAATGCCGATCGGCCCCAGTATTTCCCCCAGGATCAACCAAGCCAGCAATGCCACAAACAGCGGCTCCAGGGTCACGATGATGCTGGAGAGAGTGGCCGGCGTCGTTTTCATTCCCGCAAAGAAACACAGATAGCCGATACACGTTGGCACCACGCCGATGTAAAGAATCATCAGCCAATGCTGGACACTCAGAGTGCCTAAGCCTTCAAAGCCCCCGCTGATGACGACCACCGGTAACAGCAACAGCGCGGCGGTCGAAAAGCAGATGAAGGCTGTTGTGAAAACCGGGGTTCCCGCCGAGTTATAACGGCTGGTCAGAGTAAAGCCGGTGTACACCGCCGCCGCCAGCAGCGCCACCAGAATGCCCGCCAAACGCAGTGTGCCTGCGGTACCTATGTCACTGACCACCAGCATACTGGTGCCAATGATCGCGGCTATAGCTGCCACAATGGTTAGCAGGCCTGGCTTTTCTCCCAGAAGCGGTGCTGCCAGAATGGCCACCAGAACCGGCGGTAGGCAAAGAGCAATCAGCGTCGCAATACCCGCACCGGTCAAATCCACCGCGAGCAGATAGCTGCCCTGATAAAACGCCTGAAACAGCCCCATAGCAGCGAGGGGCAGTAAGGCTTTTTTGGTGAGGCCGCGCAGAGAACTTCCCGGCGCATTCTGGCCTGGATGGGCCACTGCCAATTGACGCTGTTCACGGCGCATAAGCAACCAGAAAAAGGGCAGGGCAACTGCCAGCCGAAGCAGGGCCAGGGTAATGGCCGCCAGTTCTGTGCCGGTAAACAGGAACTTGGCAACAATGCCCGTAGTGCCCCACAGCAATGCTGCCAGAGCAATAAAAAGCGCGCCTTGGATCATGAAAAAGCCAGAGTTGGGTAAACAGAGGCTGGAAAGACTAACAGTGGCAGGCAGGCGATACCAGTGGTGGGAAATACGGGCAGCAGAGCGCTGCCCGTAAAAGTTTATTCGACCGACAAACGCTCGGCGTTGTTTTCAACCGTGCGGGCACCAATGCCTCTTACGTTGGCCAGATCTTCCACAGACTGGAACGGGCCGTTTTCATCACGGTAGGCGACGATGGCTTGGGCCTTGCTCTCGCCAATACCATTCAGCGAGGCCAGTACAGCTACATCGGCAGTGTTGATGTTGATGGCGCCTGGTTCGTTGGCGTAGGTAAAGCCTGTGGCCAGGGAGAAGAGTAAAACGAGGGTTGTGAGAATGCCTGTGTGCTTCATTGGAGAGCTCCGTTTGCTTTATGACGTTGTTGTGTTCCGTCAGGGAGACAAACCATTGATTTACAATTGCCTAAATTTGGTGTGGGCGCAGTGCGATCTGGGGGAGGGTATTACGAAGGTTGTGGAGGTAGTGCACGGAAGGGACTACCGTCCATGTAGTCCCGAAATTCCGTGGCTGACCCCTGCCTGATCCATCAGGCTGCGCATCATCCTGAGCACTTCGTCCTTGCGATCGTCCCTGTAGCCCTGATCCCTCGGGCAACTCCTTATTCCCTGGAGTTCTCTTCCCTGAACCAACATCCGTGCTGGCTTGTCATCCCTGACAACAATCATTCTACTCGGGGCTCTTTCATTAATAATCGGACATCTGCCCCATGGCGTGTGCGATATCTCTTACACGCATGTAAGCCGCCTGGTGAACTCTAATTCATTGTTTGGTCGTTACTTTTTGGGCAATTTCTTGCCCGGATTTGTGGGCCTCCGCCGCTTCTTTGATTCGCTCCATGGTGATTTCCCGCACTGCTTTCTGGCTGGCTCTGATGTGCGTTGTCAGCCGGTCTGCGGCCTCTGAAGCATGGCCAGTCCTCAAGGCCTCGAGAATATGGGCGTGTTCTATGTAGGTGGCATCCACCCGGTCATCGCGGGTGAAATCGAGCCGGCGGATGATGCGCAGGCGGTCGGTAATCTCCCGGTGAATGCGGGTCATCTCGCGGTTGCCGGCGGCGGCCACCAGGTCGCAGTGAAAACTCTCGTCGAGCGCGCGCACAGTGCTGCCTACCGCGCGTTCGGAGGGGTGGTCCGGGTTCCAGATGGCAATCAGGGTGCGGAGGGTTTGGGGTTCTTCGGGCAGGGCGCAGATTTTGTGCATGGCGGCCCGTTCGAGGGTGATGCGCAAGTCGTAGAGTTCTTCCACCTGCTCGAAATCAAAGGGCTTAACCTGCCAGCCGCTGCGGAATAATACGTCAACATAGCCTTCCCGTTGTAACCGGTACAGGGCTTCCCGCACCGGTGTCCGGCTGGCATTCAGGCGTGCACCGACATCGCCCTCGCTGAACTTGTCTCCGGGAATCAGGCGGAACTCAAAAATATCGTCCTTCAGGGCTTCGTAAACCCTGTCGGCCATGGAGGCCTTTCTTTTGGTGGTCGTTTTCATTTTTGGAGTTTGCCCTCTTTTAATAATGCGGGAGGCCTGTTGGTTTGGAGTTTGGCGCTGGGCGCGGCTATCGGGGAGGCTGTTCAAAAGACGCCGTGAACCCATCCGTGGGGGCTTGAGCGCAGCATCCCTGCTGCGCACACTTTTGAACAGCCTCCCCGATAGCCACGCCCAACTCCCTATGCCTGCGAGAGGCGTTTCCCGGATAGCGGCGCCATCGCAAAACAAGAGGCCAGCACCAATGGCACCGATCTCCCAAGTTAGACCTCAATGCTTAGGAGGGGCTCGCCGGGCGTTACCGACTTGCCGGGTTCCACGTGCAGGGCGCTGATCTTGCCAGACAAAGTCGCACTCACCTCGAACTCCATCTTCATGGCCTCTACGATCACCAGCGGATCACCCTCCGCCACGGTATCCCCCGGCTTCACCAGGCACTTCCAGATATTCCCGGCGATCTCGGCACTTACCAGTTCTCCAAACCGCTCCAGGCTTGAGGCATCCACTTTTGGTGGGGCTTTCGCCAGGCGGTCCAGCTCCTCCGCTTCGCTCTCCTTCCACAACGCCACCTCTTTAGCGTAGGCCGCCTGTTGGAGTTTGCGGAACTCGGCAATGGAGCTTTCGTTGGCATCCAGGAAGGCTTGGTGGGATTTCAGGTCGAAGCTTTCCTCTTCGATCTTGATCTCCAGCTTGCCGGCGCGGAACTGGTCGCGCATTTCCGTCAGTTCGTCTTCGGTGACCGGGTAGTAGCACACCTGGTCGAAGAACCGCAGCAGCCAGGGCGCGCCTTCGGCGAACTGTTGGTTTTTCAGGTACTTGTTCCAGATCGGCAGGGTGCGGCCGACCAGTTGATAGCCGCCGGGGGAGTCCATGCCGTAGATGCACATGTAGATCCCGCCGATGCCCACGGTGCCTTCGGCGGTGTAGGTGCGGGCCGGGTTGTATTTGGAGGTGAGCAACCGGTGCCTTGGGTCCAGGGGCACGGCGCAGGGGGCGCCGAGGTAGACGTCACCCAGGCCCAGCACCAGATAGCGGGCGGAGAAGAGCACGTCTTTTACATCATCCCGGCTGGGCAGGCCGTTGATGCGTTGCATGAAGTCGACGTTGTTGGGTAGCCAGGGCGCGGTGTCGCGTACCGATTGGCGGTATTTATCGACGGCTTCCAGGGTGGCGCTGTCTTCAAATGCCATGGGCAGGTGAATCACCCGGCTGCGCACTTTCAGTTCATCCGTCGGGGGCAGGGTGGCTTCCAGATCCAGCAGGTAGGTCATCAGCGACTCCTGCGGCAGAATCCTTGAATCGTAGCGTAACTGCAGGGAGCGTACGCCGGGGGACAGTTCCAGCAGGCCGTTGGGTTGTACGTCGGCGATGGCTTCCATCAGGGCGTGGATGCGCATGCGCGCGCCCAGATTGAGCACGTTGGCGCCGTATTCCAGCAGGATGTACTGGTCACCGGCCTGGCGGTAGGTGACTTCCGGGCGGCCATCGGTTTCATCCAGATGCGCAAGGATGGTCGCGGACAGACCGTTCAGCGGGGCCAGGTCTGGCGCTACCAGGGTGACCGCCGGCGGGGCCATCAGGCTCTTGATGGCCAGTTCCTGGCGTTCGGCCAGCTGCACCGCGGTGTCGTTATCAATCGCCACAAAACGGATGGTGTCGCCGGGTTTTACCTGGCCTACTTTCCACAACTCGGCTTTCGCGATGGTGACCGGGCACACGAAACCGCCCAGGCTGGGGCCGTCTTTGGTGAGGATAACCGGCATGTCACCGGTAAAATTGATGGAGCCGATGGCGTATTCGGTGTCGTGGATGTTGGACGGGTGCAGGCCGGCCTCGCCGCCGTCTTCGCGGGTGAACTCCGGTTTCGGGCCGTTCAGGCGAATGCCAAGGCGGTTGGAGTTGTAGTGTACTTCCCAGTCCTGCTCGAAGAACGTCTCGATGGACTTTTCCGAGAAGAAATCCGGGGCACCGTGGGGGCCATAAAGCACGCCGATTTCCCAATGACTGGGGTAATCCGGAATCAGATCCGGGTCGGCCGGGGCGGGATCGTGGGTTGGCCCCGGGGTGGTGCAGGCGGGCAGGGCCAGTTGGCTGATGCCGAGCATGTCGCCCGGGCGCAGGGGCCGGCCGCCGTGGCCGCCGAACTGGCCCAGGGCGAAGGTGGCGCGACTGCCCAGATACACCGGTACATCAAAGCCACCGCGCACCGCCAGGTAGGTACGGCAGCCTTTGATGGCCTTGCCGACTGCCAGCACCTGGCCGGCTTTCACGGTGATGGGTTTCCAGAATTCCACCGTTTTGTCGTCCAGGGTGGCATCGGTCAGCGCGCCAGTCAGCGCCACCACGGCATCCTTGTGGAATTTCAGGCTGGGGCCGATCAGGGTGGATTCCAGGCCGGCGGCGTCGTTGTGGTTGCCGACAATGCGGTTGGCGATGCGGAAGGCGTAATCGTCCATCGGGCCGCTGGGCGGCACGCCGATATTCCAGTAACCCACACGGCCCGGGTAGTCCTGCACCGTGGTGTAGGTGCCGGGTTTGACCACTTCCGCCACCGACGGCTTGAACTCGAAACTCTCCAGAGCGCGGGTGGAGACAATACCCTCCTCAAAACTTTGCTGGGCCACCACCTGGCGCAGGTAATCCAGATTGGTGGCAATGCCCATCAGCCGGGTTTCCGACAGCGCCTGGCGCAGTTTGGCCAGGGCGTCGGCCCGGTTGGTGCCGTGTACGATCAGCTTGGCGATCATCGGGTCGTAATGGGCGGAGACTTCACTGCCGTTCTCCACCCAGGTATCCACCCGCACGCCGTCTTCCGGCCAGTAGACATCGGTCAGCTCGCCGGGGGAGGGCTGGAAATCCTTGAGGGGATCTTCCGCGTAAATGCGCACTTCCATGGAGGCGCCGTTCAGTTCCGGCTGGAAGCTGGCCAGATCCGGGCTTTCGCCGGCGGCGATGTTCAGCATCCACTCGATCAGGTCCAGGCCGGTGACCGACTCGGTGACCGGGTGCTCCACCTGTAAGCGGGTGTTCACTTCCAGGAAATAGAACTCGTCCCGGTCTTCGTCATAGATGTATTCCACGGTGCCGGCGGAGCGGTAATGCACCGACTGGCCGAGGGAAACGGCGGCATCCAGCATGGCCTGGCGGGTCGCCGCCGGCAGGTTGGGGGCCGGGGTTTCTTCCACCACCTTCTGGTTGCGCCGCTGCAGGGAGCAGTCCCGTTCACCCAGGGCGACCACGTTGCCGTGGCCATCGCCGAACATCTGCACTTCCACATGGCGGGCCCGGGCAATGAAGCGCTCCAGGAACACGCCGCTGTCGTTGAAAAAGCTCTGGCCCTGGCGGCGCACGGTTTCAAAGGCCTCGCGCAGTTCGTGTTGGCTGTTGCAGCGGGTCAGGCCGATGCCGCCACCACCGGCGGTGCTTTTCAGCATCACCGGGTAGCCCAGGCGCTCGGCGGTTTGCAGGGCTTCATCCAAAGATTCCAGCAGGCCGCTGCCCGGGGCCAGGGGCACGCCGGCGGCTTCGGCCAGTTCCCGGGCCCGGTGTTTCAGGCCGAATTCACGCATCTGCTCCGGAGTGGGGCCGATGAACACAATGCCTTCTGCTTCGCAGGTTTCGGCGAAGTCGGCGTTCTCGGACAAAAAGCCATAACCGGGAATGATCGCTTCGGCGCCGGTCTGTTTGGCTGCTGCCAGAATCTGGGCCTTGTCCAGGTAGGTTTCGCTGGCGCCTTTGCCCACCAGTGCTACGGCTTCATCGGCATTGGTGACGTGCAGGCTGTGGCGGTCCTCAAAGGAGTGCACGGCGACGCTGCTGATGCCCATGGCCTTGAGGGTGCGGATGGTGCGGACGGCGATTTCGCCTCGGTTGGCGATCAGGACTTTTTTGAACATGTTGTTTTATCTCCGGAGTAGGTGGGGTCAGACCCGCGGGGTCTGACCCCGAATCTCAACTTGGGCGATGTTCTGGGTGGGGTCAGACCCGTGGGGTCTGACCCCGATGCGCGACTTGGGCATGTGGACCCTTGGGGTCTGAACCGGGGTCTGACCCGGGGTCTGACCCCAATTGATCGGTCAGGATTTGATGAAGGCGC